>JAAXKA010000225.1 GCA_012269555.1 Alphaproteobacteria bacterium | reverse complement strand
CTTAATGAATGAGCATTTAATAAAATTTTCTAAACACAGGAAATGGTTTTAAGGTACTAAAGTGTATTTTAAGTTTTGAAAAACCTCTCACCTAGGAAATTATTCTTTTTCTTCCTTAAAATGTTTATCTGCAATCCAATTAATTAAGTTGATTTCCTGTTTTTCGTGAAGAGAGACATAAGTAAAAATCATATTTGTTACATTAGTGACTAATTCTTTAGGATAAGGCAAATACGTAAGTTCTTGCCTTCCAAAAGAGGGACTTGCCGTCCCAAGTTGCCAATTTGTCTCAATCCTTGTATTTACAAGTTTGAGCGTTGGACCTCCCGTTTTAGACTCTATTTCATTAGGAAAATCAGATAGTTTTAAATAGGCCATTTTATCATTTGATTGCGTGAATCCATCTATAAATTCAGTTGATAATAGCAATATATCTTTCTTTATATCATTCTCAGACATGTGAGAATGCAAGAACCCATCATGCATATGAATATTTGATAACATTTTGAATATTCCTTTATATGTCTCAATCGATATTAGACCACCTGCTTCCTTCAAACTCTCCAGCAGGAATTTCAACAGGTTTATCAATATGTTTACGATGCTTGCCGAGGCTTCCAGAAACGGTCATTGCTCCAAGAACCTCAACGATAACTCGGGTACCCATAAGGGCGGTGATTTCAGATTGGTCATATGGAGGTGACACCTCTACTAATTCCATTCCACAAATACCTTCAGCTGCGACACCAGCAACAAGTTGCAATGCCTCTCGTGGGAGAAAACCTCCAGGCTCAGGCCAACCTGTACCAGGAACAAATCCGCAGTCTATGCTATCAATGTCAAACGACATATATACCATGTCTGTATCTTTCCAGGCTAGTTCAAGAGCTATTTCTATAGTTTTCTCAATACCTAATTTTTCTACATCACTCATGGTTAAGATATTAGTATTACGCTCTCTTGCTACTTCCACTGCCTCTCTTGGTACCTGCCAACCACCAATTCCTACTTGAACCAGGTTTTCAGGTTTAACATTATCTAAATTTGTTGCGTGAAACCAAGGAGTTGTATGCATACGCTCATCGAGGTCTTTTTCCTGAATATCAGCATGTCGGTCAAAGTGAATTATTCCAATCCTCTTCGATGTGCATTCTGCAATGCCTCGAACAGTTGGAAATCCAATTGAATGGTCCCCACCAAGGATAATTGGAAGTGAACCACTTGAAAAAACGTGAGAGCAAGCACGCGAAATTTGGTCAAACGTTTTCTCTATATTTGCAGGTATCGTAAAAATATCTCCTGCATCACATAACGTCATCTGCTCTCTGAGATCCACCGCCATTTCATAGTTATATGGGGTATACAAAGCAGAAATTTTTCGAATTCCTTGAGGGCCAAATCTCGTACCTGGGCGGTAGGTAGTTCCTCCATCGAAAGGAGCGCCAAGTATTGTAGCATCATAGTTTTTTACATCATTTACATTTTCGGCATATGGTGCTTTCAAAAAGGTATTTATTCCAGCGAAATGTGGTAATTCCCCTCTAGAGAAAGTCGGGATACTTTTATCTTCTATGCTGTCTGCACCGGTTAGACCCATCTTCAAAGCCCATGATTTTTCTTCATTAAGCCTATTTTTGGGAATTTTTCCTTCTTCTTTAGCAGATTTCCATCCTTGAAGTTCATCTAAATTGGGGTGATGAAACCTTTTTTCAATTTTACTTTTAAAATCCAAAACTCTTCTTATATCGTCTCTCGACATTAAAACTTCCTTTCAAAAAACCAGATACTAATTCATATAACAAATTGATAACCAACATCGATGTTTTTTTTGCATCACACTGGTTTAAAATTAGCACATGACTCATTCAAAAAAAAAGGCTACCTTTGATCACATAATAATGTCAACAGTCAACATAATATCATAGGCGCTATGTTTTCCTCCTCCACTTCAAACGAGCTAAATGATAAAACAGCTACTGAACTTCTCGAATTAATTAACAAACGAGAGATAGGCTGTGTTGAGTTAATAAATAGTTGTATAAACCGGTATGAGACAATAAATCATTCTATAAATGCAATTGTTGAGACAAATTTCGATGAGGCTATAAAAATTTGTAAAACACTAGATAGTGATTCTAGCGAAAAAACAGATGCAGCAACTAGCCTTCCATTACCTATCGGCATAAAAGATTTGAACGATGTAAAGGGTTTAAAAACATCATACGGGTCACCACTTTTTAAAGATAACGTCGCTGAGGAAGATGATGATGTTGTTAGTAGTTTAAGAAAATTTTCTGCTATAATTTTCGGGAAAACTAATGTACCAGAACACGGGTTTGGTGCGACAACAACTAATCCATTACAGGGCAGCA
Source organism: Alphaproteobacteria bacterium (assembly GCA_012269555.1). Classification (GTDB taxonomy): domain Bacteria; phylum Pseudomonadota; class Alphaproteobacteria; order Puniceispirillales; family Puniceispirillaceae; genus UBA5951. Next base: position 21,605 of record JAAXKA010000225.1, on the reverse strand, counting down.
CAGGTAACCCATTCAATCCAGATTTAAGTGCTGGTGCTTCAACGGGTGGAGGGGCTGCCGCAGTTGCATCTGGTATTGTACCACTTGCCACTGGTTCTGATTTTGCTGGCTCGTTAAGAACGCCAGCAGGTTTTTGCGGTATCGCTGGAATGAGGCCGTCTAATGGTATCGTCTCAACAAATAGAAGGTCAAATATGTGGTCACCCTTTGATGTAGAAGGGCCTATGGGTAGAACAGCAGCTGATTGTAAATTATTACTCGCAAGGATGGCGAAGTCGCATCCCCTAGATCCATTCTCAAAAGAACCCGATGGTTCACTCTTTTTTCCAGCAAAAGAAATAGATTTAAAGAAATTAAAAGTTGCAATATCTCATGACCTTGGGTTCGCGGTGATGTCAAACTCCTACAGAGATACGTTTTATTCGAAGCTTGCTCTATTTGAAGAACTTTTTGAACAAACAAACAGAGAGCATATGGATTTATCTAAAGCTGAAACTACGTTTATGACGTTACGAAGCATTGGATTTCTTGGCGATTTTGGATTGATGGAAAAAGATTTTGGTGATGAATTGGGTGAGGTGATCATAAAAGAGCTTGAGATCGCCAGGCAACTCTCATCAGAGGATGTCGCTCAATCTTTCTTGGACCATAGTGAAATAGTTCGCAAAAGTAATAAATTTTTTGAAACTTATGACCTTCTCATCACACCTGCTGCTTCTGTCACCCCTTTTCCGCATGAATTAGAATACCCATCGCATATCGATGAAATATTTTATAAGGGTTACTTAGACTGGGAAGCTATCAGCTGGGGGATTACGTTAACACAGTGTCCATCTGTAGTCATTAATTGCGGCGTAGATACAAACAAGATGCCGTTTGGAATTCAGATTATAGCCGGACAAAATAGGGATGCGTTTCTACTTGATGCTGCGCACTCCATTGAAGAGGCATTTTTGGGGATTGATGAATTATCCAGACCGTTCCCAAATTTGGAAAAGTTGGCTGCCATGAATGCGTTAACTTTAACTTAAATCAACAGAGGAGAAAAATATGTTGAGAATTATATTAGTGGGTATCATAGCTATGCTATTACCTTTTAAAATGGTTACTGCAGATACATTAAGTGATGTAAAATCAAGCGGTAAACTAATATTTGGCCTTGAAGCAGGTTATAAACCTTTTGAGTTTTTAGATGAGAACAATAAGTTAGTCGGTTATGACATCGATGTTGGATCTGAAATAGGTAAGCGCCTTGGTGGTGTTGAACCAACACCAAAAGACACAAATTGGTCTACAGTTATTCAATCGCTTTACAATGGAGATTTCAATCTTATTTTGGGTGGCATGACTGCAACAGAAGAAAGATATAAGCGCGTGAACTTTTCCTACCCGTATATGGATGCAAGTTCAGGTTTACTGGTAATGAAGGATTCAGGCATAACATCACCATCCATGCTCGGTGGAAAGACTGTTTCTGCAGGTGCTGGCACACCTCAGATCAATCAGCTAAATCTTGCAGCCAAGGAACATGGCATTAGTTATAATGGTGATATCAAAACCTATGATAAAGACGAAGTTGCCTATGCTGCAATGCGTTCAGGAAGGTTAGACGCATATGCTTCTACCTTAGTAAGCTTACTAGCTTTTGCTCAAACTAGTGATGATTTTACAGTCATTCCATTCACTTCAAATATGTGGAAAGCTGAATATACTGCCATGGCATTCCGTAAGGAAGACGAGTCATTTAGATCTGCAATAAACCAAATTATTGTAGATATGAAAAATGATGGAACATTAGCTTCTCTTCAAGAGAAGTGGTTTGGTCAATCATTTGTTGACTTACTTCCAAATGAGGCTCCTACTTGGTAAGCCAAACATAAGAAGTGAAACTTAATAAATGGATTTCATTTTTATAATAGACCAAATGCCCCGGCTTTTGCCGGGGCTAATGCTTACGATAGAATTAAGTCTTCTTGGCTTTTTAATTGCTACGATTATCGGAGTTCCTCTAGGTATATTAAGAGCGTATAAAATTCCTTTCTTTTTATCCTGGGTTATAGACTTTTATGTATTTGTTGTTCGTGGTACTCCAATTTTAGTTCAAATATACGCAGCCTATTTTCTGCTTCCTATTTTTGGAATTAAGATATCACCTTTCTGGATAGGGATTGTGGCACTCTCTTTTAATAGCGCAGGATATCAAATAGAAATAGCAAGAGCTGCCATACTTTCAATGGATGATGGACAATATGAAGGAGCTTTTGCTCTTGGTCTTGCTAAATCCTATACTCTATTTTTCATCATATTACCGCAGGCAGTTATTAGAATGCTTCCACCTATGGCGAATGAAATGTCAAACTTGATAAAGGCTTCTTCGGTTTTATCTGTCATAACCGTTTTTGAGCTCCATAAAGCTGCAAACGCAATCATCTCAGATAGCTTCAAATTTTTGGAGATGTTGTTTGCACAAGCAGTTTTATACGTGGCTTTTGTAGTTGCTATGACCCAATTGTCTATTTATCTCGAGAAAAAAATAGGCGCTAGCCTTCAGATAAAAAATCTTTCACAACGTTAACGTTTTAATTAGGAGTAAAAATGGCATTAGATTTAGCTTTCATGTTGCAAATATTGCCAGATATGATAGCGGCCTTTTGGCTCACAATCAAAATAAGTCTCATTACGGTTGTTGCCTCGGTAATAGCGGGGATTCTATTAACAGCAATTAGAATGATGGGCGGAAAAATTTCTAGATATTCTATAATTGCATTTGTGGAGTTTACGCGAGGAGCACCACCCCTAGTTCACATATCGATTATTTATTTTTTGCTCCCTGAATTTGGTATTGTTTTCAACGAATTTTGGACCGGCGTTATTGCTCTTTCACTTATTGGCGCAGGTTATTCTGTTGAGATTTTTAGGGGTGCAATTGACTCAATCGGTTCATCGCAAGTAGATGCTTCAAAAGCAATAGGCTTGTCTCGTGTTCAAACTTTTAGACTAGTTCTAATACCGCAAGCATTGCGTTTGAGTCTCCCGCCTTTGACAAATGAATTGGCTAATGTAATCAAGGCCTCTTCTTTATTATCAGTCATCTCAGTGAATGAATTGACCAAAGTTGCAAATGACCTAATTTTTGTTCATTTTGTTGTAATCGAGGTTCTAATCGAACTTACTTGTCTTTATCTCATCATTGTAGGTTTTTTAATGTTTCTATCAAAATATATGGAAGCAAAATTTAAATATTGATGCTTCGTAGTGATCTTTATGACAGAAACTAATATAACACAATTTTCAAATTCATTTAGAGTTGCAAGTTATTTTGACAAAGCCTCCAAAGGTGCAAGTTTATGTTTATGGGTAAAAACAGGTGCTTGTTGTGATCCAGAAAATAAAGAAGGCCTGTCACACTTACTTGAGCATACTCTTTTTGGTCTTCGGAAATCGGCAAATATATCTCATATTTATTCGTCAATTATAAACAGTCAGTTAAACATAAAAGCATTTACCAAGGCTGAACATACCGCATTTATTATTAATTCAGTAGATAAGTCCGATCTCAAAAAATACATAGATATTTTATGGGAGATTTATTCTGGAAGATGGTTATCAGATGAGGCCCTTTATGATGCTAAAATAGATATCAGTAAGGAAATAGACGAATTATCTAAAGACCCTGAGAAAATCTTATTTGAGGTTTTAGATTCCGTATGTTTTCCTTCTCAGTCCTATGGAAGAAGAATTACAGGCACGAAAGAAACAATCCATAGAATTAAAGTTGATGACCTGGTTTCTTTTCAAAAGCACCACTATGTCCCTGAACACAGTCTGATTTGTGCTTGTGGAAACATTGAACATCAGCAACTTGTAGATTTTACAGAAGCAAAATTTTCTTCATTTCCAAAAAATCTGAGCTTTGCTTTACCATCTTCAAAGTGGTTTGGTGGCATCAGAAAAATCAAGTCTGTCGATAAAGAAACGCGTCTAGCATGTGCTCTTCCGTTTGAGACAAAAGGATCAGAACAATACTATTTTTATTGGATTTTATCATATTTACTCTCGAAAAAAACCAATAACGTAATACTTACAGCCTTAAAAAGAGAACATATTAGTTGCGATACTTTAAATGTTTACCCAGAGTTTTTATCACATTTTAGTAGAATGCAGATTTATTTAAATACATCTGATGTAAATATACATACCATTATGAAAATAATAATGGATGAGCTCTCTTTGATCACTTTTTCAAAAGCAGAGTATCTTTTAAAAAATGTGGGAGATTTGGAAATCACTAGTTCCCTTAAATTATTCAAATTAAAAAATAGAAATATAGAGCATTTAGCGATGGGATTAGGAGAGTACAATTTATTTCCCTCTGAAATTCCATTTCCAAAATCAATAGACGATATTAAAGGTAATTTAGATCTTATTCTAGAAAATTTTTACCAAGAAAATAAATTAGCAATTGCTTATTCTGTGGCGTATTGATGCGATATTTAAAATTGCAAAATATGAGGAGGTCATCTGATGTCAGAGCATGAAAAAAATATCGGATTCCTTTGGCCATGTGATGGATTAAATGATAGTGAATATTGGAAATTTCTGCCTAAAGATGTCGGGTGGCTTACCGCAAGGTATGGCGCTAATACTGCCACTGAAGAATTAACAGATAAAAATTTGGAACAGTATGCCTCCCTTGATACATTACAAAAAGCTGTAGATATTTTTAAAGCTGTAAATTTAGATGCGATAGCCTGTGGAGACCATGCCGCTAGTTTCATACTTGGTAAGGACCATGAGGAATACTTAATCGATAAACTTCAAAAACAATCTGGTTGCCCTGTAACGTTTCCTAGTAGGTCGATTGTAAGATTAATCAAAAATAAAAACTTTAAAGATATATTATTAGTGTCACCTTATTCCAAAGACATTACTGAGAAATTCGAGCGCTATCTCGGTGATTATAATATAAAGACGGTTGATTCTGTTTCTTTGGAAGCCACAGACGAAGCTCAAATAAATTCGTTATCTTCTTCAAGTCTTCCTAAGTTAATCATTGATTTTGTCAAAAATAATAATAAGAGAGCTGAATTGCTGGTAATAGCGGGTGGCGGGATTTCTTTTTCTAATGAAATTGCAAGAGTCGAAACAATTTTAAATACCCCGATTTTAACTGCTGTTGGTGCCTTAGTAAAAGATGCAATAGATTTAATAGGGCAAGATTATAAAAAAGTGGGTATGGGCCGGATATTTTTAGAACAAAAAAGTGGTCAGCTTAAAAAAATTAAAGAGAGATTGTCATCTGGCACTAAAAACTTTTCTTTGACAGAAAAACCGCCCATCTTTGAATCTGGTGTAGGCGCAGTGTTGGTTGACGATAAAAATAATACTTATTTTGATTTTGCTTCTGGGTCTGGGACTACAGCACTAGGCCATGGCAATAATGGTCTCATAGATGCGGTACAACAACAATTGCAGGCGGGTATTTTTCATATAGGACCACATTTTAATACAGGTATTCAAGCTGACTTTTATTCTGAATTATCCTCATTTTTGCCCCCTGAATTATCAAGATTTCACCCATCAATTAGTGGCTCAGAAGCAGCAGAGATTGCTATAAAAAGCGCAATGCATTTTACAGGTGCTAAACAATTTTTGGGTTTTTCTGGTGGCTATCATGGACGTACATTAGGAGCACTTGCAGTATCTGGTGAGAAAGGTAAAAATGCTTCTTTAGGACCGTTCCACCCAAAGGCTCACATTCTGCCCTTCCCAGAAAAGAATAGCGGTTTGTCTGAAACTTTAGAAAAATATGATGAGAAGCAGTTAGCCGGAGTAATAATAGAGCCAATTCAAGCTACGGCGGGTCTTAAATTCGCAGATAAACAAAGCTTGATTAAACTCAGAGAATTTACAACTAAAAATAAAATCCCTCTAATCTTTGATGAAACTTTCACAGGTTTTTGTCGAACTGGTAAGATGTTTGGTTATGAGCATTTTGATGTAACACCAGATATAATCATACTTGGAAAAGCAATTTCTGCTGGTTTCCCTGCAGGACTGGTTATATCAACTGAGGAGATTCTCACATTCTGGGAGAAAGGTACTCAATCTTCTACTTTTCAGCTTAATCCAGTTGCCGCTGCTGCCTCACTTTTTTTTCTTGACCAAATTAAAAATCATGGATTGCTAAATAATATTAGCCTGCAGTCTGAGCATTTTAATAACTTATTAAAGGACTTTGTGGATTTCAAAAATGTAGTTGATGTGAGGGGCATTGGAAGTTTTTGGGTTATAGAATTCTCATCGTCGGATTTAAATAAAAATGCTCGTAAAATGGCACTGCAAAATGGTTTGATAACATGGGAATGTGGTGAATTTGGTGAATGTTTAGGCTTGGTGCCTCCATTGAATATGGAGCCATATATAATTGAACGCGCATGTAGCATTTTGAGAAAAAGTATTTTGGAAATATCTTGAATAGCTTGTTAGCATTAGCTTAGCTTTTCTGTGCTATATGCAAAGATCATCTTTACAATTCCGGAAGTCTCCAAACAACAACTGAGGTTGCAATTAGAAAAAGAGTTGTGCCAGCAAGACAGGCTAGTACTCCACCTTGCTGGAAAAGCAAGCCTGATAAAAATGTACCAAATAGTCGACCAGCTGCATTTGCTGCGTAATAAAAACCGATATCCTCAGCAGCCTTCTTGCTCCCAGCATAAGCAACAATCAAAAAGGAATGAAGAGAAGAATTAATCGCAAAGACAAATCCAAACAAAATAAGGCCAGATAGCAATAATAGTAAATCTGTTTTTGCTGACATGATACCTAGGAGACAAAGGGGAACAAGCGCAAGTGATATAGACCATACTAATATACTTTTGGAAGAAACTGTTTTTCCATTGTTAGTTAGATGTATGATATTGGGGGCAATCGCCTGCACGAGACCATAAAATACCGTCCAACCTGCTAGAAACCCTCCCACTTCCCAGAAATCCCATCCATTTGTATAAAGAAAAACGGGTATAGCTACTACGAACCAAATATCCCGTCCGCCAAACAAGAAAATCCTGGCTAATGCGATTTTATTTACTTCAGCTGATTTACTAAAAAGCTCTTTTATTCGCCCTGATGGCCTACTTGTACCCAAATTTTTTGGCAGAGTGAAAGAAACTAAAAGTAGAACTAGTCCAAGAGACCCTGCCATAACCCAAAGGCTATTTTGAAAACCAAATTTAGTCAGTAATATTCCGCCGAGAAAAAACCCTATTCCTTTCATTGCATTTTTGGATCCGGTGAACCAGGAAACCCAGTAAAAAAGACCTTGCCTTCCGTCAACTTCCATGCTTTTGATTGCAGATTTTGATGCCGTTTTAGTAACATCTTTGGCAAGCCCGGAAATGCCTTGAGCTGCCAATACCCAAATAATTGATAAGATATAATCGAATGATGGGTCTAATAGTGAAAGGAAAATTAAACCTATAATTTGTAAGCTTAATCCTACTAATAACATTATGCGAATGCCAAACCGGGTTGTAAGCCACCCACCCCCCAAATTTGCAACGATACCTGCAAATTCATAAAGGAGAAAAAGTAGAGCGAGCATAAGTGGAGAAAATCCAAGTTTAAAAAAATAGAAAAGCACGAGCATTCGCAGGGCACCATCTGACAAAGTGAAGCCTAAATAGGACGATGTAACAATTAAGTAATGACTGATTGATGTGTTCATTGCTCTTTGTCGATAACCATCTTTGCCAAATCTACCATTCGGCAGGCATATCCCATTTCATTATCATACCAAGCATAGAGTTTTAGCATTGTTTCGTTAGTAACCAGTGTACTCTGTGCGTCAATAATGGCGCTTCGGGTATCATTCACGAAATCCGCTGAAACAAGAGCCCGACTCTCAAAGCCGAGAATCCCACATAATTCGTTTTCTGCGGCATCGGCAAAAAGCGAATTCACATACTCCCTGGTAGTAGATTGGCTCAGTTCAAATACAGCATCTGTCAAACTAGCATTAAGTACCGGTGCTCTTACTGCATGACCGTTGAGTTTTCCGTCAAGCTCTGGATAAATTAACCCTATAGCACTTGCGCTTCCAGTAGTAGTTGGGATAAGTGAGGTCATGCCTGAACGCGCACGACGTAAGTCATTATGAGGAGCGTCAACCATTACATTTGTATTTGTCGGGTCATGTATCGTTGTAATTTGACCGTGGCGGATGCCAATTGTTTCATGCACAACTTTCACCATTGGCGCAAGGCAATTTGTAGTGCAGGAAGCGGCCGTGATAATTCTATTTTTTTTTGGATTATAGAGATGTTCGTTGATGCCATATACGATGTTTAGAGCATCTTCATGATATACAGGGGCTGAGACAATAACTTTCCCAACGCCTTTATCAAAGTATCCAGCTAATTTTTCTTTTGTACGGAATTTGCCCGTACAGTCTAAAACAATGCTACAACCAAATTCCGCCCAATCTATATCCTCTGGCATATTGTACGAAGAGAAACTTAAGTTATGGTCATTTATGGTTATGCTATTCTCGTTTGAAGCGATATCTGCATTCCATCTTCCATGAACGGTATCAAACTCTAAAAGGTGAGCTATAGTTTTAGCTCCTCCGTTAATTTCATTTAAATGAGTAATTTCAAGTTGCGTATTTGCATTGTTATCTCCAGTTACCCGAGTGACGCCACCTAAAGCTGAACGAAGTACCAAACGCCCAATACGCCCCATTCCATTGATACCAATTTTAATCATAACATTTATCCAAAATTATAATATATTAAGTTAATATTACACTTTTATTACAATTTGCCCTTATTCAATTATAATTTCGGTAGCAAAGAACACCTTTTCATTTTTTTATAAGGTATAGGAATAGCTAAGCATGTGATACTTGCTTTAATATAAGATTTCGCCATATGTCATATGTAAAACTCAACGAAATTTTATGCATATTTAGTTCTATTTAACCACTTACGTTTTATCGACTAATTATGGTTTGACATCTCAGAGATAAGTTCAAGAAGTTGTGTTAATGCTGTAGATAGAATTTTTCCAGAAATATTGATAGGTGGCAGAACCATAACGCATTCTCCATTCATTCCTCCTCCATAAGTTAGTATTTTGGCTTTTTCCATTGTATCATTCTGTATCTGATTAGCTAAATCTGAGTTGTCAAATGTAATGGCGCATTGTGCTCCAACAAATCGCACATCTTTGACCGCTGTAATATTTCTTAAATCTTGTTTGAATTTCGAAAAACAGGGTTCTATTATTTCTTTTACGTGAGTGACTAAGTCTGCATCTTTAATCTCTCTGATGGTCGCACAGGCAGCGGCGCATGCAACTGGATTACCTTGAAACGTTGAAGTATGGGAACCAGCCCCCCATCTTTTAAGAAGGTCACCTTTTGCAATTACCGCTGAAAGCGGTAAAGAGGCTGATAGCCCTTTTCCTATCACAATTAGGTCAGGGGAAATATTCGAATATTGGTAAGAAAAATTCTTTCCGGAACGACCCATGCCTGACCAGATTTCATCAACTATCAATAGGCTTTTATTTTTCTTAGCTATTTCTTCTAGTCCTTCAAGGAAGGCTGGGTAGGGACCCCAAACACCTGAAACTCCCTGAATGGGTTCTACTAAAATAGCTGCAACAGGCTGGTCATGTTTAACGCAATGACTAATTTGCTGCTCACATTTTTCAAGGCATGTATCAACTTCGGTATTATCTCTCGGGTATTGGGAAAAACTAACAAAATCACCTATTTTCCCAATAAAGGGCAGGCGTATTTTTTCAGAATGTGTAACACTTAGTGCTCCCAATGTACGACCGTGGTATCCACCCTCAAAGGCTATAATACGCTCATTACCACTTAAAAAACGACTCAATTTTATAGCGGTTTCTATCGCTTCTGAACCAGAATTCGCTAAATGTATTGAAATATCTTCTAAACCCAGAAAATGACTTAAAGAAGAATATAACTCATTTCGGAGGGGGGAGATCAAACGAGTTCCAGTATGAAAAATACCAGATTTCAAGGCCTCACTGATCGCAAATTTTTGAGAAGGATGATTGTGACCCAAATTGGTGGTAGCTGAACCACAAACAAGATCCAGATATTTTTGATTGTCCTCTGTAAACAACCAAGGTCCTTCCCCTCTAACGAAAATTGGGGGTGTATCCGACAATCTAAAAGTATTAACCGCTGTGCTTTCAAATTTCTTTGTTAAGGATAGCTCTTTCATAGTTTTAGTTGGTTATTGAATGTAAATTAGATTGTAATAGTTTGATTTGAACATTTCCATTTATACTGGGAAGTTTTTGCTTTCGTGGAACGTTTAAATCAATGACTAATTTATTCTCAAACTCTACGGTTACCTGGTTACTGGCTCCCTTAGTTAGTATATCGAGCACTCGTCCATTCAAATAGTTTTTGGTTTTTTTATTATCATTTGAAATTTCCAAGAATTCAGGCCGAATAACTGCATAATCTTTGTTTGATTTCTTAGCTATATTCGTTTTGCATTGCACATTAGTATCGACTAGGGAAGCTTTTGTTTTGTCTTTGGCATCACGTTTCAACGGCCATAAAGCACAGTTCCCAAAGAAATTTGCTACAAATTCTGAAGTAGGTTTGTCATAAAGCTCATTTGGAGTCCCAATTTGTTCTATTTGGCCGTCCTTCAAAATGGCAATTCTATCGCTTAATGCCATTGCCTCTTCTTGGTCATGTGTAACACATACAAATGTTGTCCCAACTTGCTTGTGAATTCTTCTTAGCTCCTCACGAAGTCTAATACGAAGATTGGCATCCAACGCACTTAACGGTTCATCAAGTAAAAGTATTTTTGGGTTCGTAATAAGAGCTCTTGCTAATGCAACTCTTTGCCTTTGACCACCGGAAAGTTCAGATGGAAATCTATTTTGCACTGAAGAGAGTTGCATCGTCTCTAGCCAATCAATTGCTTGTTTGTCTCGTTCAGCTTTTTTAATACCCCGCATGCGAAGACCATACGATACGTTGTCGCATATGCTCATGTGCGGAAATAGCGCGTAATCTTGAAACATTATAGAAATGTCTCTCTTGGTAGGATTTAAATGGGTAATCTCATCATCTTCTAGAAAAACATGACCACTAGTTACGTTCTCTAACCCCGCAATTATTCTCAAGATTGTTGTTTTACCGCAACCAGAGGGGCCTAATAAAGTTAAGAACTCACCAGTTTTAATTTCGATAGATACGTCATCTACCGCTATTGTTTTACCAAATTTTTTTGTAATATTCTTTAACTTCATAGACATCTTTGACTTACCGTAAATTTTGAATTAAATTTTTTTTAGTTTTAATTATAATTTATGAACATGCTGTTACCCAAACTTCCAACGACGATTTCCGATTATATATTCACTGACCTTCGTGAAGGAATTATAAATGGAACTCTCAAACCAAACCAAACTCTTAGAGAGGAAGAAATCAGTCTTCGCTTTGGTTCCTCTAGGGGGCCGATAAGAGAGTCTTTGCGCCTTTTGTTGCAGACAGGGTTGGTCGTTCACCAACCACGAAAGGGTTTTAAAGTTCGTGATTATACTCCAATGCAGATTAGACAAATATACACCCTTAGGGCCAACCTTGAGGGGCTTGTTATTATGGAACTTGAAAATAAAGAGCTTGGTAGTTTGATAAAAACGCTCAAAGAATCTAACAAAAGAATGGAAACTTCCTTTAAAAAGAATAACATCGTTGATTATTTCCAGGAAAATATTTTTTTTCATCAACAAATAATTGATTTCGCTAATAATGATATACTCAAGAAAACAATCGCACTTGTAAACGAAGTCTCTCTTCCTGTTAGATATCAACTTATGCATCATTCTCTTCCTTCTAGAAGGTCTCTTACTTATCATGAACAAATAGTAAATTTTATTGAGCAGAATAATTTATTAGATGCTCGATTATTTACAGAAAAACATGTTCTAGAAAACATTGAAAAAGCATCCCTCGTTTATTCATAATAAAACCCTCTTAATGTGCTATTGCCGTTAATGCTATTTCAACAATAGTACCTTCTCCGATATCTGATACTTCGACAAGGTTTCTCGTTGGGGGTCTGTTTCCAAAAACTTCTGAAAATACTAAATTGACCGCATCCTTTTCAGATAGGTCTGTCATATAAACAACAGCCAGCAAAACATCTTCGACGTCAGACCCAGCTTCACGAAGTATAGTAATACAATGTTCAAGGGAAAGACGAGCTTGGTTGACTGCACCTTCAACTATTTTGCCGGTCGACATATCTCTAGGCATTTGGCCACCAATAAATACCATCCCCGCTCCTTTTGTTCCCTGTGATACAGGAGAGGTGGAAGCTGGTGCTTTATCTGTTTTAATTATTTCTATCATTCAGCTCTCCAAAATTTATGAAAAAACTTCTTTAACGTTAATTGTTGTTGTAAATTCACTTAAACCCCAAGCTCCTCCTTCTCTACCTAACCCTGCTTCCTTAAAGCCACCGGTCGGTGCTTGGGCCCCTTGAATCCCAGTATTATTCAATCCAATTGAACCATAATTCAATGAGGTTATAAATTGATTTAAAAAGGTATGATCTTGTGAGTATGCATATAGCACAAGAGGTTGTTTATTATTATGTAGTAGCTTTTTTAAACTTTTTCTATCATCAAAAACACAGATCCCCAGCAAAGGTGCAAAAATTTCATGCTCCATAAATAAATCAGGTTCTTCACATAAATAAGCTGCTGGATTATAAAAGAAGCCATCTCCAACATGTTTTTGATTTTTGTTTATAATGCACCTAGCTCCAGACTGGTTCAATCTTTCTTCAAATGAATAGAGATCTTTTAGTGCTTTTTTTGTACGAATAGGGCCCATTAACGCACTTGCATATTTATCCGTAGGCAATGACTCTATTTCGAAAAATTTGCTCTCAATTTTTTCAATAACATCATTTGCAATATCTTTTTCTAAGAAAAGAATGTTTTGAGCAGAGCACGCTTGACCTGCAGCTTTTGTTTTCCTGATAACAAGATCTGTCACAGCTTTTTCAATATCTGCATCTGAAAATATAATGAATGGATTTATTCCGCCAAGTTCACCAACAAACCTCTTAAGCCCACTACCAGCATTTATAGACAGAATCTTGCCCACTTCAGTTGAACCAGTAAAGCTTATTACTCCAATCTCTCTAGAATGCATAAGTTGTTTAATGATTTCTCTATCTTTGGTTTTTAAAAAACACATTAGGTGGTCAAGTTTTTCCAAACCTATCACTTCTTCCAATTTAGATGCCGTTTTAATTCCTAATTCGGGAGGTTTAATAATTGCACCAGCACCAGAGCCAATACAATTTGCAATTTTGCGTGTAATCCCAGCCAGAGGGTCGTTATAAGGTGTAATTAATAGACCAAGACCCAAAGGAACTGTATTTATCCAACGACCATCCTCTATCTCTTCTTTGAAATTGGCAGAGGAAAGTATATCAGACATATAGATTAGAAAAGATTTAGCGTAATCAATTTCCGCTTTTGCCTCTGATTGCGTCTTTCCAACTTCTGCTACAATTAACCCCTCAAATTCTTCGCGTGCTTTTTCAATAGCATTTGACAATAAGATTAATGCGCTGGCCCTATTTGAGGCCTCGGATAATTCTATGAACGATTTATCATTTAATCTTTCTAAAGCACTACTAAATTCAGAAACTGAAGTTTGTGTCCACGTGTCAAAAGCTTCGCCCGTGTTAGGAGATATGCATTTAAATTGCTCTTTATTTTCCATTTAAAACATCATCCAATTGGTTAAATATAATTTTTAATTCAGACAATGGGCGGGCAAAACACAAACGGAAGTGGTCTTTATAATCCTTTCCAAAGACATCACCCTTTAAAAGGAGCACCCCTATTTTTAAAGCCTTTCTTTCCAACTCAGAGTAATTTTTTACTTTCGGAAAGTAATAAAATGAGCCAACTTGGTTAATAAAATCCCAATTTTGCGATTCCATGAACTTTTTTGTCTCTTTACGCTGTTCTATCAGAGATGGCATCTTTAAATTATTTTTTACTGCATTCAATGCCATAATTTGAGCGGGCGCAGGGGCCGAGCTTAGAATTGTTTGATGAATATTTGTAAAATTTTCGGCTAATTTTTTTGGAACTAATGTTGCAGAGACCCTGGCACCTTGAAGAAGAAAATTTTTTGAAAACGAGTCAACAATAAATAATTTATCTGAAATCTCACAGGTTGCTTCGGACCACTTCTGTTCATCAAAAATAATTTTTGAGAAGCTTTGATCAATGACTATATAAAAGCCATATTTCTTCGAAAGTTGAACTAAACCTGAGAGTAAATGGCTGTCATAGATTATACCTGCAGGATTGTTAGGGTTGCTGAATATAATAACTTTAAATTTATTTACCTTAAAACATTGCTCTATTTCGGTAAGATCTAAATTAAATCCGTTTGAAAAGTGAGTAGGCATTTCGATTGGCTGGCAGTCTGCAACTTTACAAATGTCAAAGTAACTTGGCCACGTAGGAGAGGGTAGTAGAACGCTATCTTGAGAATTAGTGATAGTTTTAAGAATTGCAAATAAAGCAGATTTTGCTCCAGCTGAAATAATGACTTCGTGTTCGTTATGATCCCAATTGTTAAAAAGGGTTGATTTCGTGTGCTCGATTAATTCAGGCATGCCAGCAGGGTGGGTCAGTTTCCCCCAAGATGGATCAGTAGAGAGTGTATCATTATAACTAGGAAGATTAGGAGTCGATAAAGACCACAACTTTTTGTTATCAAGGCTTGCAGCTTTGATTTTTTCTCCAATTTCTAATGTGGGTGATCTTCTTAATTTCATTTAACTCATATCTTTCATTAGGCCTTATTTTTGTCTAAATCTGTTTGCTTAAATAATAAAATAAATTGTGCTATTAGACCTAAGGTTAGCGAGAAAATAAAAACTGCTGTGCCAACAGCATTTATTTTTGGCTCAAAGCCGGTTACCAAGGAGGTCCAAATTCTTATGGGTAAAGTGACCTCGAAGTTAGTTAAAAAATATGCAATAACGAATTCATCAAATGAAAAAGTAAATGTAAGTAATAATGTTGCAAATATTGAGGGTGCGCAAATTGGAGCGAGAATTAAAATTATCGATTTAATTCGACTGGAACCTAAGGAAATCGCAGCTTCCTCCATTGACTTAGGAATTTTATCAATGCGATTTTTTAAATTAATAACTGCTAGGGGTAATACATATAAAGTTTGCCCAAGTAAAACTAACCATAGAGCCGGCTCAATCCCAATAGATACAATTTGAAGACGCATTCCAATACCAATTAGAATCATTGGTATGACAAGGGGGCATACAACAATGCCAAATAAAATAGCGTGTGCTGGTACTTTTGCTTTGCTGAATGCATAAGCAGCTAAAAAACCTAAAATGGTTGCAAAAATACTCGCAAGCGATGCCATCATTAGGCTCGTAAAAAAGCTATTAATAAAGCTATTATCGGCTATGAGGCTTACATACCACTCGAAAGTTGGTTCTCTAAATGGAAGCGTTTGATATTTCCCGCTATTAAAAGAAAAAACTATCATAACTAAAATTGGCAAATATATAACTATCAATGACAAACAGAAAAATGCCGTGAGGATTAATAGCATAAATTTATTGACTATTAGTCCGTTCATACATTCACCCTTTTTCTTCGTAGCATTCCGTAAATTATAAGAGGTAATCCGCACATGATGACTGTCATTGCAAGGATAATGGCTATAGTTGCTGCCTGAGATAGGTCATAGGTACCTTTCAGAATAGATAACATGATCTGCGCTAATACCGGTTTTAAACCTCCGCCCAAAAGTGTAGGCACTGCATAATCGCCTACACATACAATGAAAGATAAAAAGATGCCGGCTATCCAACCTGGGAGGCCAAGTGGAAATATAATATCTTTAAAAATGTTAAGAGGCTTAGCCCCCAAATTCGAAGCTGCCTCAATTAACTTTGTATCGATGGATACTAGTGCGCCGTAAAGGGTAAAAGTTGTAAGCATTGAACAAAATAATGCTAATCCGAATATTGACGCGTTCATTGTATATAGAATACCTAGAGTAACTGATATTCCCGATACTAGTTCAATAAACCAAGCAATTACGCCATTATCAGATAGAACCAGTTGCCAAGAGAATGCCCTAATCGTGAAGCTGGTCCAAAATGGAGCTAGAATAGCTAAAAGAAATAAGGGGCGCCATTTCTTATTAACACAAAATACAATGAAATATGCTAGTGGCCAGGCTACTACACTACCTATTATCGTTGCAGAGATGGCTAAAATAATGCTTCGATATAAAGCTTGAGTAAGATGAGGTGTTGAAAAGAAGAGTTTAAAATTATCAAGTCCAATCCCATTTTCAGTGGTAAGACTTAAAATCACCATGTTAACGGTGGGAATTAAAAAAAACAATATACACAACAACAATGCAGGTAATAAAAAAGGCCATGGGTTTATTGTGTTAGATGACCCCCCCATTTTATTACCAGTTTATAATTATTGCTCTCATAGGAGCGCCATCGATACAAGTCATTTTTAGTGGCACCGCTGCCAAAAAGATATTATTATTTTTTACCTCTCCAAGGTCTTTCAAATCTTCAATAAAGGGAATACCTGCCTGGAATATTTTATGATGTATTTCAAACTCATGGTTATATACATGCCTACCAGGCATTTCTCGAGCAATAAAGTCTTGGGGAAAATCTAAACATATTGCCGCAGGTTGTTTTTCTATAAGCCAATCTGCAGCTGAGGGTTCTATATTTGGAGCGTGAGTGTGCCAGCGTGTCGACTTGTAGCCGAGGCGGTTTGTTAAATCACTCCTAAGAATGATTCGTTTGTTTTTTCCTATATTACCACCTGACCGATGTTCAAGTAATTCTGCGGTTACAGGGGAAGGTAATTTAATATCCGAAATATCTATAATAGAAGCATCACCTAAAAAAAGATCCAAACCCATATTAGGAAGTTCCTGAATAGTTGGTCCTGTTTGCTCCATATGTCTTGGAGCATCACAATGAGTGAATGCATGTCCAGATTGAATATACTGTGTTTGATCTAAATAGCCACTTTCGTAATTACCTTTTTCACGCCATATTTCCATTCTCCAACGCCAATGATTCAACAATGGTGTTGAGACATCATATATTGAAGGATTGTCAGAGGGCCATGATGTTAAGGCCACGGGTCTTGTTGGTGAAGTAGTCATGCCCTCACCTTTTATGGGGAGTGCTAGGAGAAATACCTTGGACTTAATTTGCTCAAGATTGCAAAGATTTTCGGTAACTACCAACCCAGCTTGATGCGCTCTATCCCTAAATTCACTGTTAGGGTTGAATATACCATTTGTAAAATCTTCTCTTTTGCTATTAAAACTATCACAAGAAAAATCAACGCATATGTTTCTTACCCCTCGCTCAGCGGCAATTTCAGCTATCGCAGGCGCTAGCTTCGGAGTTTGTGTAAAATATTCACGTCGTCGAATTGGTATACTACTAGCATGACCTGTTTTAATGATGATTAGTTTTGATAGTGGGCCAAGTCCAATTTTATTTGTGAAATCACCAGCAGCAATAAAACCACTTTTTGCATTTTCAGATAAGTCTATTACTTCAGCCACACCCGCAAAATCGTTAATTTCTAAATCGTCTAATGTTGGTTTATTAGGAAAGTGCCATCCTGGAGCGCTAGCATATGTAAATCCCTTACCAGCCCAACGAAGACCAAATTCTTGGAATTCATCACCATCTTGATAAGATTGTGAAACAAGAGGGAAGGAGTCCCAAAACCAATGAGGTTCAATGGTTTGGGAAAGACTAATATAATTCATTTTCTACCTTTTAGATTGATGGCTGCAATTTGCAGCCATCAATATACTGGATTTATGCGTTTTTAAATTTTTCCCAAGAAGCCATCCACTCGTCGCGATTATCTGGACTCTTCCTTGGAGATAGATTTGCCATAAAGATTTCATCAAATTTTTCAATATTTGATAAATTCAATAATTCTCTCTTATCATCAGGTAGCATAACAGCGGCCTTCTTATTAGGAACCATACTGTAATAAGTCTTGGCAATAGCAAGTTTTGACTGGAAAGCTGGTCCCGTTACATATTGGACAAATTTTACTGCATTATCTTTGTTTGGAGTTGTTGCAGAAACACAAACAGCTTGGTCCCATGTTACTCCCCCTTGTTCAGGAACAAGAGCTTTAAAAGGGAGACCATCATCATACATACCCGCTTGGACCCATTCACCTGCAATAGCAAGATCATATGAGCCACCTGCCATCGCTTGAATTACCTGGCTGGTATTTCCTACGAGTCCAACTTGAGGACGTAGCTTCATTAAAGTATCGTTCAAGGCTGAAAATGCGGCTGAGTCCAAATCATATGGATTAGGATTACCATTGTATTTTGACATACAACCCATATTTGGAAGGAACCAGTCAAAAAGGGCTACTCTGCCTTTAACAGAAGAGTCAAAAAGGATGTCATAAGAGGAAACATCGGACTCTGAGAATTTTTTATGATTGTAAGTAATACCGTAATAGCCAAAACGATTAACGATCGCGTACAACTTTCCAGACTTCCACACAGGAGGCCATTTAGCAATAATATCGAAGTAGTCATCTAATGGGAAATCAGCAGGATTCAGTTCAGCTATTATGCCATCCTCAATTGCTTTTGGTATGTAAGCGCTAGTGGGTGTAATAACATCAAAAGTTCCCGGTGATGATGTCTGCATTAAGGCAATCATCTCCTCATCCGAACCATCATGAATTTTCAAATTCACCTTGATACCAGTTTTTTCTTCGAATTCTGTTAGCATCCCAGGCTCTTCGTAACCGCCAAAAGCCAACACATTCACAGAATTGGACGCGCTCGCAGTTCTAGAAACAAATGGTGCCGAGAGGCTAACAGCACCAAGTGCTGCGCCTTGTGCTATAAATTTTCTTCTTGTACTACCTAATGTAGTGCTGGGGTAATTTAAAACATTTTTAAATTTGGAATAATCATTGTTCATTAAAGTCTCCATGAAAACTTGCTTAAGTTTTTGTCAATTGTTAACATTTTACATTTTAGTTAAAAATCTAGCAAACTCTAATGTTTTTTTCGCATCACACCGCAAACGAAAATGCACTATTGGTAGAAAAATAATGCTTTTCATTACGTTACGTTAATTTGATTAAAATATCGGGTTAATTTTTTTTTATTGTGTGATGAAAATAATCAGATTACTAACAATCTAAGATAATGTTTTAACGTTTTTTACCGGTAGTGGACAAAATGATTCTTTTGCTCACTCTGCTGCCATATCAAAACTCAAAAACCCCCCAGATTGCCGGTTCCAATAATTTGCGTATAATCCATTAGCATTTAGTAGAGAATTATGGGTCCCTTGTTCAATTATTTTTCCTTCATTTAAAACAATAATACGGTCCATATGAGCAATAGTCGATAAGCGATGGGCAATCGCAAAGACAGTTTTTCCTACCATAATCTTCTTTAAAGCCTGCTGTATTACACTTTCAACTTCACTATCTAATGCGCTTGTAGCTTCATCTAAAATTAGTATTGGAGCATTCTTTATGATTGCGCGTGCAAGTGCTATTCTCTGTCTTTGACCGCCAGACAATTTTACCCCTCTCTCCCCTAAAAAAGCATCGTATCCTTTGCGACCCTCGTTATCTACAAGGCCTAATATGAATTCGTGTGCGCCAGCATGTTTCGCTGCTGCTATAATATCTTTTTCAGCTGCATCTGCACGTCCATATACTATGTTATCACGGGCACTTCTATTAAACATAGATGTCTCTTGGGACACTACACTTATATGATGGCGTAGACTTTCCTGTGTGAGGTCACGAACATCATTTTTATTTATTAAAACACTACCTTCTTCTGTATCGTAAAATCGCAATAAAAGGGCCATGAGTGTCGATTTTCCTGCTCCAGATGCACCTACTACGCCAAGCTTTTCACCCTGTTTTATGGATATAGAAATATCTTTTAAGCCACTTATTTTTTGACCATATGAGAAAGAAACATTTTTGAATTCAATGTCAGCTTTTTCGACTAGCAATTTTTTAGCATTCTTTTTGTCACTCATATCCTGGGGAACCGCTAGGGTGCGCATCGCATCTTCCACCTCACCTAGGTTTGTATAAATTGCCATTAGACTAAAACTAACCCAACCAGCCATCATCATAAGGCGCATTGCCACTGAGCCAGCTGCAACTACATCTCCTGGAGTTGCAATGCCAGTGGTCCACAAAAATATTGTACAGGAGGTGACTGCTACAAAAATGCTGCTTGCATATACTAATATACAGGTTCTAAACCAAACAATTTTTTGACCATACTTAACAATTGCATGTTTTAGTTTTGTGAAAGCATTAATTGCTGCTCTGTCTTCATGATGTGAATTAGAGAAAAGTTTAACAAGATTTATATTGCTCACCGTATCAACAATTTGTCCAGTAGCCTCCGCCTGGGCGCTTGCACGTTTTGATGAAGTATTTTTAATACGTGGCATGAAATAAGACATCAATAAATAGAAGCCAAAAAACCAAAAAATAACAATGAGCCCCGCACGCCAGTCAATGAGACTTATAATTACAAAAGATGCAACGACAGAGGCTAATGCAAAGAGCACGGTATGAATAAGTTCTACGACGACATCCGCTAAGGCGCGTGAAGCTTGTATTTCCTTTTGCGCTATTCTCCCGGCAAAATCATTATCAAAAAAACTTTTTGAATGACCCAATGTCCAGCGATGGAGTTTGATTGAAATAGAACTCCTGATACTAGGACTTACGATGATTGATTGCATGTAATTTGAAAAAAAGAAGAAAATTGGTCTTATAAAGAAGAGGAAAGCTATTGCTGCTAAAAGGATTGGACCTTTATCAACAAATAGATTTTCTGGACTAGATTGAAGCAAAAAATCAACTATAAACCCGATGAGAGCAGCAGTGAATGTCTCAACGATTCCAGACATAATACTTGCGATCGCTGCTAACGTTAGAACGGCAAATGTGCCATTCAAACACCATTTAATAAATGCAAATAGAGTTTGTGGAGGAGGCCCTTTAGCTCTTTTTTCCGGATTAATCCACTTAGCTGGATGTAAAATCATTTTAAACTTTTACCATTATAAAAAATTCTCTTTTAAATACGTGATTGAAAACATCTTGGATGCGAGTTTCTATTCATCGGTGTTTTGTTATGATGAAACTCACATCCTTAGAAACTTTTGGGGTAGAGATTGCGTACGTGGGACCAAAAAGCTCTGTTGCTCGGCTTATAAATTGTCTGCGATTAGCATAATAGATTTGATTTTTTATATTAGCTTTGTTTTCACATAGTAAGTTGAGTACTATACCAAATTTACTTTTTAGCCAAGATTGCTTTAAATTACTGAAAATATATTTTTCCCAGGTCTGGTGACTATTTAAAAAGCATAAGTTGAAAGTTCCAGAAAAAAGGCTAAAATCAACTTCCTTTGATGCCTTCCTACCTACCTTGAATA
>JAAXKA010000192.1 GCA_012269555.1 Alphaproteobacteria bacterium | reverse complement strand
CCGATAATACACCAAGAAAACAAAATATCTAATATTTGGCCAGTAAGCTCATAAGGAGGATCTAAAGCGACATGTATAAATTTTGTTCCTGGGTATAAAAGTCATTTACAATTTTGCTTTTCGGAGAGTAAACTTATTATGTGGTAAAAATTGTTTTTAAATTTTTTATAGTCATTTCTTGCTTTCTGATATTTCGGGGACTAGTAGCAGAACCGTTGCTTGATGGAGCTGACTTTGATTACGGCGAATATTTATCAGGGCAATGTTTAACGTGTCATCAAAGCTCATCAGATGAAGGTATCCCTGCCATAAATGGCGCCGAAGCCCTCTATATCGCTAAGAAGTTAATATTATATAAAAATAAAGAGCTGGAGAACGAAGTAATGCAATTGGTTGCTAGTGCTCTAGACAAAGAGCAAATAGCGTCTTTAGCGATTTATTTTAATAGCTTGGAAAAATGAACTGAACTTAATCAAAAATATGTAAAGAAACAATTAACACTTGTTCAATTTTATTTTCAAAAAAATAATAATCCTGTTACACTTAAAAAAAAATAATATAGGGAGGACACGATGAATAATCTATCTAGACGTTCCTTTGTATCTTTTGCTCTTGCTTCAACATCTTTGTTAGCTATGCCTGCTATTTCTACAGGATCAGCTCGACCTAAGGTCGTTGTTGTTGGCGGTGGTGCAGGTGGAGCAACGGCTGCAAGATACATTGCAAAAGACTCGAAAGGCGCGATTGATGTGACTTTAATTGAAGCATCAAAACATTATTACACATGTTTTTACTCGAACCTTTATTTAGGGGGTTTTCGAGACTATGATTCAATTGGTCATTCATACGATAATTTAAGCGCTAATCATGGAGTTAATGTAGTACATGATTGGGCTATATCTGTAGACTCGTCTGCACGCAAAGTGAGATTAGGCTCCGGGGCCACTGTCAGTTATGATAGGTTGGTATTATCACCAGGGATCGATATAAAATATGACAGTATTGATGGGTACTCGGTCGAAGCACAAACAAAAATGCCTCATGCTTGGAAGTCTGGAACTCAAGTCAAGGTTTTGAGAGATCAAGTCTTAAATATGCCTAAGGGTGGTACCTTTGCTATGGTTCCTCCACCAAACCCATACAGATGTCCTCCGGGACCTTACGAGCGTATTTCTATGGTTGCTCATATACTTAAAGAAAAAAATCCAACTGCAAAAATTGTTGTTATAGATCCAAAAAATAAGTTTTCTAAACAAGGTCTATTTATGGCCGGCTGGGAAAAGCACTATCCTGGAATGGTTGAGTGGATTGATAACGATACTCACGGTGGCATTAAAAACGTAAACCCAGAAACAATGGAAATTGAGACTGATCTTGATACATTCAAAGCGGACGTTGCTTGTGTGGTACCAGCCCAGAGGGCGGGTGCTATAGCAATGAATGCCGGTGTAACAGATGGAGATTGGAGCCCAATAGTTCCAGCATCTATGCAAACCAAGGCAGATGGTAATATTTACGTTCTGGGGGATGCATCAGTTGCGTCTGCAATGCCAAAATCTGGTTTCTCTGCGAATAGCCAAGCAAAGGTTGCAGCAAATCATATAAGGGGCGAACTAACTGATAGCAGAGTATTTCCTGCAAAATTCTCAAATACATGTTGGTCCTTGGTAGCAACTAATGACGGAATAAAGGTTGGAGCGAATTATAAAGCTGGAGAAGAAAAGATCGAAGTAGTAGATAAGTTCGTCTCTAAAACAGATGAGGGCAACGCTAAGCGTAAGAAGACCTACGAAGAGTCTATAGGGTGGTACAACGGTATAACTACCGATATGTTCTCATAGTTTTTGTTGAGGAAGGCAGTCTTTCAACTGCCTTCCTATCTACATTCCAATGACCCTTACTGGTGAGGGCTTTTCTGGTTTTATTTCCTGTTTATCAACGATGTAGTTTTCTAGTACATCGTATATAGGAGGACCTTCTACGTTTTCATTTACGGATCCCCAGCCAGACACTACATACTCTTTGGTTTTCTCAATATGTTTACCATTTCGTATTAATTTTAAATTTTTTATGCGATGCCCCATCTTTTCTTTTGGGTAGCACTCATATGTCATGCCACCCACTCTGACCATATCTCCACCTTGCTGAAAAAACGGATCAGGATTAAAAATATTATCGCAAACATCTTCGAGTAATTCTTTGATTGCTTTTCCGGTCATTTTAATTCTGTAGACTTCCGGATAGTTTATAGCAGTTTGACTGTAAATATCCTCAATAGTTATTTTTTGGTTAGGTAAAAGGGTCGTTCCCCATCGAAAACCTGGACTTAATGAAATTTCACTATCTCTTTGTTCAATTATTGAGTCACAAATCACATCATCCCAGGTTCCGTTAAAATTACCCCTCCTGTATAATAGTGCTCCCGTTCGGCCAATGACTTTCTGAGAAGCCATTTCGAAAGGAGCTCTTACCTCATTTATCTTCTCCATCATCTCTTGGTCTGACTTTAATATTTCAGAAAAAACTGGAATTAATGATGATGTGCTATCAACAACTTTTCCGTTACTAACCTTTAAATCTATTCGCCCCAAGTACTTCCCATGAGACCCCGAAGATAACAAGAGAGTATTGTTTAATCTAATTGCATGGGGTATGGCATCATGAGTATGGCCTGTCAAAATGACATCTATACCACTAATAATTCTGGCAAGTTTTTGATCTACATCGAACCCATTATGCGAAAGCAAAACCACTACCTCTGCACCATTTTCTCTCGCTTTATTTACATTCTCCTGTAGCAACTCAGTGCGTATTCCAAACGACCACCCTTTAACCAAGTAGCTCGGGTTTGCAATAGCCGTATATGGGAAATGCTGGCCAATAACTGCTACCTTTACCCCCCCTTTTTCAAAAAATGATGTACTATCAAAAACTTGTTCTTCCCATTCTGTATCAAAAACGTTTCCACCTATAAATGGGCAGTCAAGATATTCAGTAAGTTCTTTTAGCCTCTCCTTCCCGAGTGTAAACTCCCAGTGCCCTACCATAGCATCTGGTGAAAGTAGGTTCATCGCAGAGACCATATCCATACCCTGTGTTTGAAGAGATGTGTATGATCCTTGCCATGTATCGCCACCGTCCAATAGCAGAACCTTATCATTTCCTCTTTCTTCACGAATAGATTTAATTAGGTAAGCGGTTCGATCCAATCCCCCCAATTTCCCATACTCTTTGGCAAGGCTTACATAATCCACCATGGTATGCGCATAAGCCAAAGGCGTATTTTTTTCTATTGCAAAATGTCGCAAAAAATCGCTGCCTACCAAATGAGGTGGAATGCCTTCAAAGTCTCCTACTCCGTAGTTTTCTGATGGTGGTCGGAAATATATTGGCTTCAATTGTGCGTGCATGTCGGTTATGTGCAACAAGGTAACTTGCCCCTTTGAGTCGAATTTTAGAAGGTCAGCTTCCGTTATGTTTTTTGGAGAGGCGATTGTTGGGAAGCTACTGGTAGAAAAAAGACCACCCATTACCGACAAATATTGTAGAAATTCTCTTCTGCTAAACATTACCTCAGTGTAATGATAATTTCTTAAATATAAAAATGAAAAAAGTTAGTCTTCTGGAGTTACGTCGATATCTTTTGCTTTTCCGATTATCTTCACTGGTACATTACAGTTTTCCATACAGGGATTGCCATTAATGTTGGATACATCTGGTCTGGGGTCTGGTAAAAGAAAGCCATCTTGGTTAGGCATTTTGATTAACCCAATGTTTTGATCAGATAGAACAAAATCATCGTCAATTATATCATTCATATATAAAAGATAGGCAACTATCTGATAGGTTTCATCGTAGGAAAGAGATTGTGATGCACCAAAAGGCATTGCCCTATAAATATAATCAAATATTGTCGAAGCATAAGGCCAATAGCTGCCAGTCGTCTTTAAAGGATCATGGGTGTTTAGAGTTCCATCACCCCCAACTAATTCAGGCCATCTATCTACTCCCTCTCCAAAGTCTCCATGGCACGACGCACATTGCTCTGCAAAAACTTCTTCACCATCAAAAGCTGTACCTGAGCCAATGGGAGCACCTACCCCGTCTGGTCTTACATCAATGTCCCAGCCTTTTACTTGTTGACTTGTTGCTATACTCCCTAGATTAAATGCTCTGTCTGATGCTTCTGAAGAAAATGTAAGTATTAAACTAGTCAGCATCAATGCTGATACTATCTTAACCCAAACGTACATTGTCGACCTTGCCAGATTTACTTACCAACCAAGTAGCAATTGAATTATTATGGTAAATTGAATTTTTACCTCTTATCTTTTGAAGTTCCTGGATATATGGCTGGACATATCCAGTTTCGTCTATTGCTCTCGATTGGATCAAAAGCTCCTCACCACTCCATTCAAATGGGAGTGTGAATCTTACTAAAGATTTGGACATTATTGGTGCATGTAGCTGAGCGGTTCTCCAATTTTTCCCACCATCTAAAGAGACATCAACCCTTTTTATTTTTCCTTTTCCAGACCAAGCTAATCCTCTTAATTGTTGAATTCCCTTGTGTAGGATTGGCTTTTCAGGGCTTGGCGATGTAACTACTGACTTTGCTTCCATAACCCATGTAAACATTCTTGCCTTTCCGTCTGTGAGTAAGTCGGTATATTTGGATGTCTCTTCTCTTGTCATGTAAGGCTTGTCACCAAACTCAAGTCTCCTTATCCATTTAACCCACATATTACCTTCCCACCCAGGCACCACAAGGCGAGCAGGGTAGCCTTGCTCTGGTCTTAAAGCTTCACCATTCATCGCCCACGCAATCAAACAATCATCCAAAATCTTTTCGATGGGAATTGATCGCGTCATTCCTGAAGTATCACTGCCTTCAGCCAAAACCCATTTTGCCTTTGGCTTTAATCCCGTCTCTCTAAGTAGATCACTTAGCTTCACCCCAGTATATTGCACGTTATGAACCATACCAAAAGTATATTGGCACCCATTAAGTTGAGCCCCTTTCCATTCCATACCCCCATTAGCAGCACATTCTAGGAAATAAAATTTATTGACTTGAGGAAACCTCTTCAAATCATCAAGACTGAAGATCATCTCTCTATCCACCAATCCATTTATCATTAGGCGGTAATCAGTTGGATTAATTTCAGCTACTCCACCATGATGTCTTTCAAAGCATAGGCCATTTGGGGTTACGATACCTTCAAGATCCTGCAAAGGTGTAAAATTAACTGATGACTGAGGCGAAGCAGTAAGCCAAGGGACATTTCGTCTAATAACATTACTTTCAAACTCTGAGGGACTTCCATAAGGATTTTCATCAACCCCCGCACCTAAGTCTGGTGTCCATTCAGGTAAGTTTGGAGGAAGGTTGTTTGGATTTGGTTTGTCTTGAGCTAGAACCCTAGTCGAAAAGCCTACTGAGCCAAGAGCAGCGAAGGATTTAATCAAGTTTCGGCGACTGAATTTCAAGTATTTTACCTTCTATCAAAACAATTTGCTGCTAGATGACTTTTAAACTCTTAGTCAATTTATACTGGTTGCCACCATCTTCTTCCCATGAAAGTTCAAAGGTACCTTCCTCTTTTACTTTAAAGGGAAAAGATATGTATGGATTGCTCGAAATGGATGGCTCTAAATTTACGGTAAACACAACCTTACCATTGAACATTGCATTGAATTTATTAATAATTAGGCGCGGAATTGTTTTACCATCGACGTCCTTTACTCTTCCACTATGCATTGGGTGTCTAATAAGGGTCTTAATCTCTATTACTTCGTCAAGCTCTGCTTCTTTTGGTATCTTGGCTCTTGGTTTAATTTTTGACATTACTATCCTCCACAGCCCCCTATTGTAACTTTTATAGTTGATTGAGTTATTGAGTGGGTGCCGTCATTAAACTTTGCAACCAAATAAACATCCTGAGTTTTAGAGAGCCTCATCCTTGTTGATGCAAAACATTCACCTGAATAGGGAGTAAAATTGAATTTAGCAACATTTGGAGCCGGGTTCCCATCTGCCATTATATAAACTTCTTGCACAAAATCTGATTCAGACATTGGACTCTCTATCTCAAATGCAACCTTAACCTGATTTCCGTTTTCAGCAATTTCGGGAACATCTAAAAAAACGTCCACTTCTCTAGCCTGTGATCCAGAAATTATGTTATTAATTTGATCAGACACTTCAGGCTTACCGGCTAAAACGTCGCCAACGCCAGAGCAGAAAAGTGCACTGGAAACAGCAATCATTTTTACAGCTTTTCTACGGCTTATATTCACAATTCCCCCTATCTCCGTTCTAATCATATATTACTCATACTGGAAGAGCAACGGTTTCCTAGACATAATTACTTGCAAAAATTTTACTTTAGAGTACTGCTTTTAATTATTTCATCAACTTGCCACCAAAATAACTCTTGGCCGTTGTATCCCTCTATTCTGCCAACTTCCGTTTTGTCTTTTACGAATATAAAGGTCGGAGTAACTTTTACTGTTTTTGAAATTCCATATTTTTCTAATTCAACATTAGAAAAAAAATTAATAAAACTAAGTTTAAATTCGTCTTCGAATTCTGTTTTAAGATAAATATTGGCGATTTCATTCTCCCATGCTTTACAATAAGCGCATGTATCAGAATAAAAATACAACAATTTACCTCTAACCTCTGCATAGGTACTGTTTATGTAGCCACAAAAACAAATAATTAGGAAAAGAAAGAAAGGGTTTTTTTTTAAACCAAAAACTTCTTTAAAGGTTGTGGAGATAATCACTGTTAAAACATATTTTCCAAACAACCCATCTGTCATAATTCAATACGGCTTTCTATTTTCACAATTTATCTATGAGTAATATTTTCAAAACTATTATCGAAT
>JAAXKA010000044.1 GCA_012269555.1 Alphaproteobacteria bacterium | reverse complement strand
ATAAATCATCTAGTAAGTTTAAATCTTTTTTTAAATTGGAGGGTGTTGATTTTCCGTCGAAAGTTCCAGACAAAATATGGTCAGGAAAACGCCTTTCTGATATGTAACTGCGAGCATTGGAACAATTAAACACTTCAATCATTTGTTCTAAATTAAGACCATTTTGCTCTCCTTTAATACATATTTCACTTAACAGCAAAAAGTTTCCATGACATACAGCATTATGAAATAACTTCATTAGTTGGCCTTTGCCTGCATCTCCGATATGAAAAATTCTATCGGCAAAAGTCGATAATATATCTCGCTGCTTATCTAATACGGCACCATCTCCTCCAACCATCAAAGTAAGTGTTCCAGCAGCTGCTCCCCTTGCGCCGCCAGACATAGCTGCATCTAATTGATTTACTTTCTTTTCTTTTAGCAATTTATAAGCACGGCTAGCAGTTTTGCGAGGGTCAGAACTGGTAAGATCAACGAGAGTTGAACCCGCTTTTGGTGAGACCGTTGATAAGATTTGTTCTATTTGAACAGATGAGGGCACACACAATAATATCGAATCACACTTTGTGACTATATCCTTAGCCGAAGATATTTTTATAAGTGGGCTTTTTCTTATCTCTTCTAATTTAGTTTGATCATTATCATGAACATAAAATTCTAAACCTGCTCGAGACATAGATGCGGCTATTCCAGTACCCATAGCGCCTAGACCAATCAAACCGATACTGGATTGCATGGAGTTATCTCCCTTTACTTGGTTTTATACGCATGCTTCTATTGATTAATTTGTAAAGAAAACTAGAGTTTTAATTTAGGGTCTAACCAATCTCTCAGACTATCACCAAACAAATTAAAAGAAAACACAGCAACGCTCACTGCTAATCCTGGATAAATAATCATCCATGGAGCTGTTCTATAATAATCTGCATTTACTCCTGATAACATAAGCCCCCATGATGGCGTTGGTTCTACAACTCCAAGACCTAAATAGGATAAACTAGCTTCCAATAAAATTGCCTGTCCAATAAATGCAGTCATCATAATTAAAAATGGAGCAGTAACGTTCGGCAAAATATGTCTAAATATTATTCTTCTCGAATTGAAGCCGTTTGCTCTTGCAGCGTCAACATAAGGCAGCGTGACTACTGCTAAAGCTTGAGAACGTATCACTCGAGCAGTTTTAGGAATAAAAGGTATTGCGATAGCAATAATTACGTTGACATCTATGCCAAACACAACTGTCTTTGGAAAAATAGCTATAACAATAATTGCAAGAACAATTATGGGAAAAGATAACATTAAATCAATAAAGCGCTGAACCAACAAATCTATTTTTCCACCAAAAAATGCAGAACTTGTTCCGATAATCGCTCCAATTGAACATCCAAAAAAAGCTGATAAAAAACCTATAGAAAGGGCCGTTCTTGCGCCGTAGATTAATCTCGATAATATATCTCTCCCAAATGCATCAGCTCCCAATAGATGCGCGGCAGAGGGTGCACCACCGCCAAAAGCTGGGGACGCCTCAAAATCAACATCCTCTGGATTGTAGGGTGCTACTTGCTGTGCAAATATTGCTGCTAACATCATTATCACGATTAATATTATACCGATGCTTCCTAGGGGCTGTTGTTTAATAAAATCCCAAACAGTCCGGCGAGAAGGTTTTGAAGCTGTTTGATCGGCCATAGTATTTGTAGGTGAATTACTCATTTTTGATACCTTATCCTTGGATCTAAAGCGGCATATAACAAGTCCACAAGTAAATTAATCAAAACGAAGCCCGTAGCGACGGTTAAAACCAGCCCTTGCAATAGATTGAGGTCATTTCTTACAACGCTATCTACAAAAAGTTTTCCTATTCCGTTTAAATTAAAAACAGACTCGGTAACTACAAGACCCCCAAGTAAGAATGCAAACTCAAGCCCGATGACTGTAACAGTAGGAAGAAGAGCATTACGCATTCCATGTTTAACAATAACAATGCGTTCAAAAACACCCTTCGCCCTAGCAGTTCGAATATAGTCTTCAGATAATACCTCTAAAATGGAGGAGCGAAGCATTCTCGCTGTGACCGATGAATAACGATAACCCACGGACAATGCCGGCCATATGAGTTGATTCAAATTAGTCAGAGGGTCTTCAAAAAGTCCTACCGTTCCCAGAGGTGGTAATTTACCAACTGTTGCCAACAATAACATAATTAGAAGCATACCTAGCCAAAACGAAGGGACAGCTATACCACCAATTGTTAAAATACGAATAACATAATCTAATATAGAACCCCTGAACAAAGCCGATAGTGTTCCTAAGGGAAATGCTATCAGCACAGCGAGTATTGTAGATAATATTGCCAATTCAAATGATAATCCAATCCTAGCAGCGATCTCAGAAGAAACACTATTTTCCGTCCATAGAGAAATCCCTAAATCACCTTGAGGAAGACCTATCATATATTTATAAAATTGAACCATAATGGGATCATTTAGGCCTAGTCGTTCTTTTTCACGCATGATTTCTTCTTCAGAAACCATACCCCCCTCGGCTGTAAGCTTTATCTCGACAATATCGCCAGGCACAACCCGTAGCACAAAAAATACGAGAACAGCCACTGCCAACAAAGTTGGTATAGTTAAAAGAATTCGTCTTATTGCATAATTAAGCATTTTCTAACTCATCCAATCTTATACATGCAGCCTTATGTTCTGCCCCACAATCTTGTAATATCGGAGTTTCGACTTTACAGGCATCACTCACAAAATTACACCTAGAAGAAAACACACAACCCGAAGGTGGATTAAGAGGAGACGGCAACTCACCCTTAAGCACTATTTTTTTCCTATTTCGTTCAATCTTTGGGTCAGGGATCGGCGCTGCGTCCATCAATGCTTTGGTATATGGATGTCGCGGGTTACTGTACAAATCATCCCCTTCGCCAAACTCCATAATTTTCCCAAGATACATCACAATGACCTTATGAGAAATATGTTTTACAACGGCTAAATCGTGAGCAATAAACAAGTAAGCTATTCCAAGTTCTCGTTGAAGATCTTCGAGTAAATTTATTATTTGGGCTTGTACCGACACGTCTAAAGCAGATACTGGCTCATCGCAAATTATAAGTTTAGGCTCCATCGATAACGCCCGAGCGATGCCAACTCTTTGGCGCTGACCTCCGGATAATTCGTGGGGATAACGCTCCCTCATATATGGATACAAACCCACCTTCAACAGCAATTCTGCAATTTTCTGCTGTCGTTCCTCTTGGTCCGGTACAATATTATGAACTTTTAATGGTTCTTCAAGAATTTCACCGATAGTCATTCTAGGGTTTAATGAGGAGAATGGATCCTGAAAAATTACCTGCATATCCTGCCTTACTAAGGCAATAGAGTTAGGGTTCAAATCTATATCGTTAAATTTCATTTTTCCACCAGTAGCCTGATTAAGGTGCAATATTGCTCTACCCACAGACGTCTTTCCACATCCTGATTCGCCGACGAGCCCTACTGTCTGACCAGGGTATACCTCGAAAGACACACCATCTACAGCCTTAACTGTTCCGGAAACATTTGAAAACCACCCACTTCTGAACGAAACGGAGAAATATTGTTCAAGACCATCTACCACAAGAACTGGTTCTTTTTTATTGATTTCTGTACCAGTATGCTTGCTGGTTTCAGCTAGATATATGGAACTCCCTTCCTTACTTGCCTTATCAGTAAAAAAACAAGCCGCAAGATGATCAGATTTTTTATTTTGAGGTTCCAAAAATGGAACGGTATCACACTTAACATTTGCTAAAGGGCACCTCGGCTTAAATCGACAGCCCTCAGGTGGTGACATTAAATTAGGTGGCAATCCATCTATTGTCGCAAGTCTGCCTCCTCTTGGTTTATCCATTCTAGGGACTGACCTGAGCAAGCCTATTGTGTAAGGATGCGAAGGTTTTGCAAAAATTTGATTAGCATCACCTTGTTCTACGATTCTGGCTGCATACATTACATTTACTCTATCTGCATATGCTGCAACAACACCAAGGTTATGTGTTATCATAATTACCGCGACACCAAGACGGCTACTTATATCTTTTAATAATTCAAGAATTTGAGCTTGTATTGTTACATCTAACGCAGTTGTTGGTTCATCCGCAATAATCAAATCAGGCTCACAAGCTAAACCAATTGCGATCATAACTCTTTGTCGCATTCCTCCAGAAAACTGATGAGGGTACTGGGTTAATCTTTTCTCAGGCTCGGGTATTCCAACCATACTCAATAATTCAACAGCACGCTTGTTAGCCTCTTCATCTGTCATATCTAGATGAGTTAAAAGTGGTTCTGTGAGTTGGTCACCAATAGTAAGAACTGGGTTTAAACTAGTCATTGGCTCCTGAAATATCATTGATATGCGCCTACCGCGGAGCTTTCTCATATCACTTTCAGGAATCCGAGATATATCCACATCGTCAAATTTAATATGTTTAGCGGAAATATCTGCAATACGGGGGGGTAACAATCTCATCAACGATAAAGCTGTAACCGACTTTCCACAGCCTGATTCGCCTACAATCGCTAAAAACTCACCCTTTTTAATCTTAAAACTTATATTATCAACTGCCTTCACCGTTCCATTTTTAAGACGAAACTCGACATTGAGATCTTTAACATCAAGAAGTGTATTCTCTTCACCAGTATTCGACACAGTAATAACTTTCATTAAGAATTAAAAAATTGAGCGCGTCAAAAAGGACGCGCTCAATACTTTTTATTTTAATTTTCTAAATAAACACCACGATAAGTATTATTTAAAATATGTGAAAATGCAATTGTAAAACCTTTCACACTCTTATGCATTGGAACCACACGGTCTGTGTAAGTAACCGGGAGGACATATGCGTCTTCCAAAGCTTTTTTCTCAAAAGCATGAACAAGTGCTTTTCGCTTTTCAAAGTCTGTTTCACCTTTTTGTGCATCAAATAAATCGTCTAACTCTCTATCTATATAATTACTGTAGTTAGAACCAGTTTTATCGTCAGAGATGTATTTGAAGTGCATTAGTGTTGGGTCAGGTAAAAATGAAGGAGCCCAGTCAATGGTTGCGTCAAATCCACCTTCTTTTCTAATTTGAACAAATTTAGAAGTAGGATTTGTAATCATGTTGGGATTCATGCCGCATTTTTTCCACTCAGACATTAGCCAAATCGCAATGTGGTCATATGGGTGAGACACCGCTCTGTTACTGTAAGTAAACTCAAGTCCCTCATAACCCGCTTCCTTCAATAACCTCATGCCCTCAGCTCTGTTGGCATCTGCATCTTTTCCGTAGCCTACCAAACTATACAATTCATCATCCGGTAATGCGAACTTTGTATCATACAGTAAAAACCCAGAAGGTCTTGGAGCCACAAAAGTTATCTTAGCTAGCTTTGGTAACCCGCCATGTCTATCAATACATAAGTTCATGGCCTGACGAACACGTCTGTCTTTGAAAGCCTCAAAATTACTATTAAGGGATACTACCCACGCAGTCATAAGCTGCTTTTCCTGAAAGGTTATATCGTCACCCATTTGCTCTTCAAGCGACTTTCTTTCTGGTGGAGCCACTCCGCGCCACTCAGCCATTATCTGGCCACCAACCATTGGCTCAACAATGCCCTTGATTCTATAACCTACGGTGCCGTCAAGACAATTGTCACCATGATGAAAATCATCATAGCGCACAGCCTTATACGCCTCACCTTTTACATGCTCATCAAGCTTATATGGACCAGTTCCATTAACATTTTTGACTGGAAATGTTGGATCCGCAGCCAAATCTTTTGCTGAATAGATAGCATTAAAAGGGGATGCAAACCCATCCATCATGAATGCATCTGGGGAACTCAACTTAAATACCACAGTGTGGTCATCAGGGGTCTCTATTGATGAAATACTTGCAAACAAAGCCTTCCTGACAGAAGTGACTCCTTCTGGTGGGTTTCTTAATCTTTCATAACTTGCTTTGACATCTTCAGATGTAAAGGGTGTTCCATCATGAAATTTAACGCCTTTATGTAATTTAAAAGTATATGACAACCCATCATCTGACATTGACCAACTTTCTGCTAAATCTCCCTCAAGTTTGGGAAAGTTTTTCCAGTCAAATGTTAATAAAGTTGAGTAATGCTGTGCAACAAAGTGCATCACAGCATATGAATTAGTGGCATGCATGTCATAACTTGGTGGTTCTGCTTTAACACCATACTTTAACGTTCCACCTTGAACGGGACATGATGCATGACTTCCCGCAAAAGCAGATGTTGATACCGCGCACACAGCTGCTGCTGTGATCAAAGCGGATCTAATTGATAATCGCATTAGTTTCCTCCTATTGAATTTTATCGATATTCGATAAATTTATAGAAACATGACGTAAAGATTATTTCAAACGAATAATAGAAATATGAATGATTATATTAATAGAAATCCGGATGATGAAATATAAAGAGACTTATTGTTGCTTTTTATAAGTGTTATTCAACCAAAAATGGCCTTAATTCTTCCATGTTTATTTGTGTACCTAAACCGATTCCATGTGGACCGAGTACTCTACCATTCTCAATGCATACTCTATTTGTGACTGGATCAACTTCGAGATACTGATTTGTGATACTAACATCCCAATTTATATTAGGAACCAAACAAGATAGAACAGCGACAGCACTACTACTAATACTTGTTTCTGCAACTTTCCCTGCGAGATTAATATTTAAACCCAAAGAATGTGCGTGATTCGCTGCATCCAATACAGCAAGCATGCCTCCAAGCTTGATTGTTTTTAAACTACACCCTTTTATTGCAGACGCCGATACCAACTCTGATATATCAGATAAGCTGTGCACACCCTCATCCGCTCCAAGAGGAACAGAAC
>JAAXKA010000072.1 GCA_012269555.1 Alphaproteobacteria bacterium | reverse complement strand
CAACACGCCATCCTTCTTTCATATAATCTGAATGGATGGACCCAGGTATATGACCTTCTAAATACGTTTCATATCCGCCACCGTCAATCGAATTCCTTAAATCGATTATTAATAAATCCGACGCTTCAAGGTTTTTTGAGAGCCATTCAGATGACACTAATGGTGTTGATGCCGCTGCAAAACTTAAATTAAGTAATGTCACTAGTGAAGCAAAAAACGCAATAATTGAATTATAAACTATTTGTTTCATCTATATATCTCTCTCTATAATGATAAAAATTTACTAAAAAAATAAAAAACAACTTTTTTTCCTGTTGTGAATATTTAGAAATTATTTTTTAATTTTTAAATAAATTAAATTAATTTTAGCATAATTTTTTTATTTACAATATTTTTTTAGAACTAATTTTTATTTTTTTAAATTTTATAAATATAATTTTATTATCTATAAACAGGCTATAGGCCCGCAATACAGAACCAATCTTTTCGAAACCCAAATTTACACTGTGAAATAGTGCCGCAACATACTTGAAACAAAGACTAAACTAATTATTTTGGGTTTCGTGAAGTTATTTTCATCAATAGAATATAAAATGAAAACTTCTGATATTTATCACAGGATTTTTTAAAAGGGTTTTAGAAGTTCGATATGTCTCCAAAATCAAAAAGATTATTACTTTTTGGAATATCTGCTGCATTTTTGTTATCAGCAGCTGGCCTAACTCTCTCCGCTCTCAAAGAGAATATCGTTTACTTTTACACACCCTCAGAATTAGACATACTGGAAATTGGCGCGCGCTCTATTCGTGTTGGTGGATTAGTGCAAAAAAACAGTATTATTATTGATGGATTGACTGCAAATTTTATAATTGAAGACTCCGAAAGCCAGTTAAAAGTATCATATACTGGGGCACTACCTGATATTTTTCGAGATGGACAAGGTGTTATTGCGGAGGGTAAGTTCTATAACAGTGCTTTCAAAGCTGATGTAGTAATGGCAAAGCATGATGAGCAATATATGCCACGCGAGGTTGCAGAAAAACTAAAAGAACAAGGAGTTTGGCAGGGAGAAGAAAGCAGATGATTGCCGAAATAGGACTGTTCTCGTTAACGCTTGCATTTGTTTTATCTCTGAGCCAGTCTGTTGCACCTATTTTTGCATCATACTCCTCTTTTAAGGAATCACACATCTTCACACTAAGAATATCTCTATTAGGTACTATTTTTATTTTACTTTCTTTCCTGTGTCTGGTCTTGCTCTTTATTGTTTCCGATTTTTCAGTGGCCCTCGTAGCAGAGCATTCTCACACTTCTAAACCAATGATTTATAAAATATCCGGCACTTGGGGTAACCATGAAGGTTCTCTTTTAATGTGGATCTTAATATTATCTATTTTTAGTGCTGGATTAGCACTCACCCAAAAAAAAATGCCATTAGCACAAAAATCGATAACTCTTGGTGTACAAGGCGCTATTACTTCTGCGTTTTTGGCTTTATGTCTATTTGCTTCTAACCCTTTTGAAAGATTAACCAATATCCCATTAAATGGAAATGGTCTTAACCCAGTATTACAGGATATTGGGCTAGCACTTCACCCACCGACATTATACACAGGTTATGTTGGATTATCACTTGCCTTTTCATTTGCAGTAGCTGCATTGATAACTGACTCTGTTGATAGAAGTTGGGCGCGTTACATGCGCGTTTGGGTGCAAATAGCCTGGTGTGCTCTAACTCTCGGCATAGGCCTTGGAAGTTGGTGGGCATATTATGAGCTTGGATGGGGGGGATGGTGGTTCTGGGACCCCGTTGAAAATGCATCTCTGATGCCCTGGCTTGCAGCAACCGCCTTACTGCATTCTGTAATCGTAGTTGAAAAGCAGGAACAGCTGAAAAGCTGGACAGTTTTATTGGCAATTACCGGATTTTCGTTATCTCTTCTTGGCACTTTTATTGTACGCTCTGGACTTTTAACATCAGTCCACAGCTTCGCGTCAGACCCAACCAGAGGGTTATTCATTTTGGGGATTCTATTTTTTTCAATTGGACCACCGTTATTACTTTTCGCAATTCGCGGCCCTAAATTAAAATCAGATGGTGCCATTAATCTAATTAGCAGAGAAACAGCGCTTATCACTAATAATTTTCTTTTAATCTGTGCATCTATCGTTGTACTTATTGGAACGTTTTATCCACTTGCACTTGAATTAGCCACAGGAACAAAGATAACGGTAGGCCCTCCTTTTTTCGAGGCAACTTTCAATCCCATTATGGGACTTCTTGTTATTGCAATGGGAATTGGACCATTTATGATTTGGAAACGGGGTTTAACACCTAAATCAAGACACATTTGGGTTTTTGGAGCAGGTATTACAGGTGTAATTTGCTTTATATTCATTAAAGCAAATACGAGCTTATCTATCCCAGCACTGGCAGGAATCGGAGCAGTAACGTGGCTTAGCACGACAATTTTATCTGATATTTTTATTAGAGTTCGCGTATTAAATCGAAACAATAAACATAACTTTTGGCAACGTATTGTTCACCTACAATGGAGTATGTGGATTGCTCATTTGGGTGTTGTTATTTTTCTAATAGGTGCTCTCGGAGAAAGTATTTTTAGAACTGAAGCAATATCCCGTATGCAAATAGGAGAGCAAATTTCAATTGGCACTCATAAGGCAGAATTAAAATCAATTTCGATGAGAGCTGGAAGTAATTTTGAGGCCCTAATTGCCGCTTTATCTATTTCTGATGGTAAAAATAATCACATTGGCACTCTGTATCCAGAGAAACGGATTTACCCTGTTGAAAAGCAAACAACCACCGAAGCCGCAATACGCCGAAAACTTACACATGATTATTATGCTGTACTTGGCGATGGGAATAAAGCGGACGGGTATACCATAAGGATTTATTATAAGCCATTTGTGTCATGGATATGGGTTGGGGTCATCCTGATGGCTTCTGGTGCTATGATATCAATACTCCTAAAACATATAATTAATAAGCAAACGTCTACAACGCTTCAATCATGAATATTCGTTTCCTCCTACCGATAGTGATTTTCTTGGTTATAGCATTTATTTCTGCTATCGCGATGATGTCAATGCTGAACGGAGATCAAAAGATAAAACCGCTTCCCTCTCCATTGATTGGTAAAAATGCTCCTGGGCTTATTCTAGTTCCATTTCATGAAGCTCCATTAACTTCTCAGCAAAAGTCAGACCTTAAACAATTTGTCGAAGACGGGCCTTTTTTAGTTAACTTCTTTGCAAGTTGGTGTGCACCTTGTCAAAAAGAAGCACCTTTTTTAGAAAAGCTATCAAATGAAATACCTATCATTGGTGTTGCATATAAAGATAAACCAGAACAATTAGAAATTTTCTTTGAACGATTTGGCAATCCATTTATTAAAATTGGATTTGATAATGATGGAAAAGCATCTATTAATTGGGGTGTATATGGCATTCCAGAAACATTCCTAATTTCTGATGAAGGAAAAATTATTCTTCGTCATGCTGGTGAGATCACAAATGAGGTTTTCAGCTCCTCATTCGTACCTAAAATAGAAGAAATGATTAGAAAATGAACATATTATTTTCGAAAAATAAAAACCTTTTTGCAATTATTTTTCTAATGACGGTTAGCCTTGCCACTATTAATTTGTTAATTTCGACATTTAAAGTGAAGAATGCATTTGCAATAACAGCTGAAGAAATGCTAACCGATCCAATACTTGAAAAAAGAGCTCGTGAAATTTCTGCTAATCTTCGATGTCTTGTATGTCAAAACCAATCTATTGATGACTCAGAGGTGGAACTTGCCGCAGATTTGAGACGACAAGTACGCGATTATTTAGTGGAAGGCATGACTGATGATGAGATTTTTGGCGTTTTAAGAGAAAAGTATGGAGAATTTGTTTTATTATCTCCTCCCATTCAACCAACTACCTATCTGCTCTGGACTGCTCCCATAACCGTTTTTATCATTGGTTTATTTTTATTAGCTAATTTCTATTCATCCAAAAAAAAACATGAACCTCAATTTTCAGCACAGAGTAAGGTTTTTTTAGAGTTACGGTCTAACAAGCTGAGAATAAATAAGTTAGATAAGATAAGAAAATATGCACAGAGCAATCAATTGGCTCGTATAATGAAAATAATATTGCCAGTCTTGATGTTGACGCTAAGCATGGTTATTTATCTCAACATTGGAAGACCGGACCTTATCGAACAATCGTTTTCAAAAACAAATAAAATTCGAGAAACTGCCGAAAAAGAATTATTAGAAAAACAGAATATCGCTCTTAGTGAATTTAATCAGGCAAAAAAAAATGTTGAAGCCAACCCAAATAGTCTTTCGTCACAATTTATGTTAGCAGTAACAGCCTCTCAAATTGGTTCCATAGAAGATGAAATCAATGCCCTGAAAAAAGCATTGTCACTGAGCGAGGGCGACCCAATAATTAAATCTCAACTAGCAGAAGCTCTTACAAGGCAATCTAGTGGTCAGGTGACAAAAGTTGCATCAAAACTTATTTCGGACACACTGCAGCAAAACCCAGAAGATATTCGTGCACTTTATTTGCGTGGTTTAGAGTTGTTTCAAAAAGGAGAACCATTAAAAGCTATTGAACACTGGAAATTAACAGCTCTTCAAATTCTTCCAGAATCAAAACTAGCAGACCAATTGAGGTATGATGTTTCGCGAGCAGCAAAATTAGCGAAAATAGAGATGCCAGACCTCAGCTTTTCAATTTTTTCTGCCGCTGATAGAGAGGGGAAACAGCGGATAGACAGATTAATAGACATCGATGATAAGATATTTAAAGAACAGCTCCTAGAATTTTCTAATTTTTCTGAGAATGAGCAACTTTTATTCATCAAACAAATGACCAAACGTCTTTCGGAAAAATTGCAGATGAACCCAGATAATTTTTATGGCTGGCTTCAACTTGCCAATTCCTATCTTTCGATTGGTGATAATGATTTAGCTAGCGAAGCATTATTGTCTGCAAACAATGTTGTAAATTCAGACGAACAAAGAATTAACTTAATCGAGTTTGCTCTTATTTCACATCCCTCCCCAGATTCTACAAAACTTGCTGGAAGGCTTTTATCCATGCTTCCATTTAAGGTAAGACGATCTAATCCAGTGAAATTTCTTGAAGGTGAATATTTTCGGCAGATAGGGGATAATAAAAATGCGATTATGCTTTGGTCAGACATTTTAGAAAATATGCCGGAGAACACTGAACAAGCGATAATACTACAAAATTATATTACCTCGTTGAAGAAGGCATTATAATAACAGAGTTATAATAACTATCAGTCAACCAACAAAGGCCTTCTCTACCACGTAATGACCAGGCTGTGAATTTGCACCCTCAACAAATCCAAATTCTTCACATATTTTTTTCATATCTGTATTCATAGCCAACGAGCCGCAAATCATTACTCTATCTTTTTCTGCTGAAAATGGAGAAACAGATAATAATGAGAATAATTTTCCACTTCGAATAAGGTCTGTCGCCCTTCCAATTACATCTGAACTCTCTCGAGTAGTTGTTGGGAGGTATACTAAACTTTCAATAGCAAATTCTCCAATTAGAGGATCTTTTTTAGTAATATCCACTAAATCTTTTCCAAAGGCTAATTCTGCTTTATCTCTGCATGTGTGAATTAACATAACCTGTTTATATTTATCATATAATTCTGGATCTCTAACTAGAGAGGCGAATGGTGCAATGCCTGTACCGGTTGCTATCATATAAATTCGTTTTCCTGGTATAAGAGCATCTAATACCAATGTCCCCACGGGTTTTTTTCGCATAATAATATAATCATTTACCTGAATATTCTGCAGTCTCGATGTAAGGGGGCCATCTGGAACCTTAATTGAGTAAAATGAAAGCCTTTCATCCCAGCTAGGAGAAGCTACTGAATATGCTCTTAATAAAGGTTTTCCTAGTGTATCAAGAAGACCTAGCATAATAAATTCACCAGAACGAAATCTAAAACTCGTTGGTCTTTCAACAGAAAATGAAAAAAGCTTATCTGTCCAATGCTTGACGTCTAAAACCTTAACAGCATCATCTGTCTCTGGTGTAACCTCAAAAAAAGTCATCTAGCTCACCTTTTTTTAGCAGCCATGTCTTATCAACAACAGCGTTTAATCGTATTGCAAATAAAAAGCAACATATCTCTACTTAGATTCTTAAATGTCCATGTCAATTTATTAAATTCATAACAGAAAAAGTTTAGTCTTGACTAATTATATAAGTGCATTATTTATTTTAATGAAATACAAAACTATTTATGTCATGGAGAAATAGCATCGCTGAAGCTTCATTACAGCCCCCTAAAGCAAATTTGATTTTTAATCAAAAGTTATTAATCTCAGGTTTCATCCTGTTGGCGCTCGGGTATGGCCTAATAAATCACGAATTTGGTGAAATCATTATATCATCAATTGCCGACGCTTATATCCAAGTAACATCGTTTGTTGCTGCCACTTTATTTTTATTTTATGGCATAGAACGTCTGTTTAAAATTGACCTAACCAAAAAATTATCGGAATCAGGCAATCTTCAAGTATTTTTTGCAGCCTTGCTTGGCGCTCTGCCAGGATGTGGTGGGGCAATTATTGTAGTTACCCGTTATGTGTCAGGCTCACTCAGCTTTGGCTCTGTACTCGCTACGCTTACAGCTACCATGGGAGATGCGGCATTTCTTCTTATCGCAAAAGAACCATCAACCGGTATATTTATCATGGCTTTGGGTCTAATTGTAGGAACTATTTCTGGATATTTTGTTGACAAAATTCACGGCCGTGATTTCTTGAGGCCTAGAACAGTTCCTGATATGCCCGCGGATAATAGTCATGCGAGCCAACAATCTAATTCAATTTTAGTAACAAGAATATGGGTTGCATTAATAATTCCAGGAATTGTTCTTGGTATCCTTGCTGCCTTTCAGGTTGATATTGATTTATTATTTCAAAACCCTTTAATTTCACAACCTGGCACATACCTAGGCTTTGTTGGAGGGGCATTTTGCGTGTTTTTATGGGCAGCACCTGCTATTATAAAAGGAGGCAAAATTAATAATAGTAAAATACCCGCCTACCTAAGAGATACGATTGCTGATACAAATTTTGTAACTGCATGGGTTGTGTTTGCATTCTTAATTTTTGAGATTTGGATTTTTAGTTTTAATGTTGACCTTGAGAGTTTATTTAAGGGTTTTGCTTTATATTTACCATTAATCGCAATTATCATAGGGCTCCTCCCTGGGTGCGGACCGCAAGTCATTGTAACTAGTATGTATATTGGCGGCATAATTCCATTATCAGCACAAATTGGAAATGCAATTAGCAATGATGGAGATGCTTTATTTCCAGCTATTGCGCTTGCTCCAAAAACAGCCATCGTTGCAACACTTTATTCTACCATTCCAGCGCTTATAGTAGCGTATGGTTGGTATTTTATTTTTGAATAGGGTTCATGTAGAATTAGTCGCACTACTGTGTTGTCTTAATGAGCTTAAAACTTTATGATATCTTTTGAGTTTATATCGTTTTTTTAATGGAAAATACTTAAATATAGAATAAGCAAGATGACCAAGATGAGCAAACAAACACATTATACGCGTTGGGAGTCGATGGCGTTAGAGGAATATAATAATGATGCTACAAAGATTGAAGGAAAAATAAATTTAGATAATTTGCTCATTAAGCCTTTATATACAGAAGATGATTTAAAGGATTGCGAACACCTTGGTAATTTACCAGGACAATCTCCTTATACACGTGGGCCAAAAGCGACCATGTATACAGGCAGGCCCTGGACTATTCGACAATATGCTGGCTTTTCAACCGCAGAGGACACAAATGCCTTTTTTAAACAGGCACTAGCAGGAGGTCAAAGGGGACTTTCGGTTGCATTTGATTTGGCAACTCATAGAGGATATGACTCAGACCACAAAAGAGTTGCTGGAGATGTTGGCAAAGCAGGCGTGGCCATTGACACTGTCGAGGATATGAATCGTCTATTTGCTGATATACCTCTTGATAAAATGTCCGTATCAATGACTATGAACGGAGCAGTTTTACCTATTTTATCTAGTTTTATTATCGCAGGAGAAGAGCAGGGTGTGCCAGAAGAAGCTCTTTCTGGAACTATTCAAAACGATATTTTAAAAGAATTTATGGTACGAAATACTTACATTTATCCGCCCGAACCCTCAATGCGAATAGTTTCCGATATTATCGCCTATACTGCAGAAAAAATGCCCAAATTTAATTCAATTTCAATTTCTGGT
Source organism: Alphaproteobacteria bacterium (assembly GCA_012269555.1). GTDB lineage: Bacteria > Pseudomonadota > Alphaproteobacteria > Puniceispirillales > Puniceispirillaceae > UBA5951. The sequence goes on along the minus strand of JAAXKA010000072.1, from coordinate 16,149 downwards.
TACCATATGCAAGAGGCAGGCGCAAATCTTATACAGGAACTCGCCTTTACACTTGCTGATGGCCTTGAATATGTCAAAGCAGCAACAGAACGAGGGTTAAATGTTGATAAATTTGCACCTCGACTATCTTTTTTCTTTGCGATTGGTATGAATTTTTTTGCTGAAACAGCTAAATTAAGGGCCGCACGTACTTTGTGGGCTGTTTGGATGAAACGACTTTTTAAACCCGAAGATACTAGGTCTCTTATGCTGCGCACACATTGCCAGACAAGCGGCGCAAGTTTAACAGAGCAAGACCCATATAATAACATCGTTAGAACAACTATAGAAGCAATGGCAGCAACAATTGGAGGTACCCAGTCACTTCATACAAATTCATTTGACGAGGCGATTGCACTCCCATCAGAATTTGCTGCAAAAATTGCTAGAAACACTCAATTAATTCTGCAACATGAGGCTGGCCTTACTGATACCGTCGATCCCCTTGCTGGCTCTTATTATGTCGAAAATCTAACATCGCAACTTATATCAAAAGCTAACATATTAATAGAAGAAATCATGGATATGGGCGGAATGACAACCGCTGTTCAGGAGGGATTCCCAAAAAGAGAAATAGAAAAGGTTGCAACAAAAAAGCAAGCTCTTATTGATTCAGGGCAGACTGTAATTGTCGGTGTAAATCAATATAAAACAGATGAAATTGATCAAGTTGAAGTCCGAGAGATTGACAATTCTGTTGTAAGAAATGCACAGATAAATCGGATATTGGAAGTAAAATCATTGCGGGATGATAAAGCAGTCTCAACAACACTATCTCGCTTAAAAAACGCTGCGCGAACAGGAGATAATAATTTATTGGCGCTTGCAATAGAGGCAATGCGGGCAAGAGCTACAGTTGGAGAAGTATCTTCTGCATTGAGCGAAATATACACGCGACATACAGGCGTAAATGAGGTCGTACGTGATATCTACACAGATGCATTTGATAATAAAGAAGTGCTAAAACCTGTATACCAAGCCATCAGGCAGTTCAGGACAGAAGCAAATAAAAATCCGGTTTTATATTTAGCAAAACTAGGCCAAGATGGACATGATAGGGGGGCTAAAATCATTGCAAGTGCATTTGCTGATTTTGGTTATAATGTGATTGCCGGTAATTTGTTTGAAACCCCTGAGGAGGCGGCAGATAGTGCTATTTCGAACGATGTTAATGTAATTGGAGTTTCCTCACTGGCAGCAGGCCATAAAACTTTAATTCCAGAATTAATTCATCACCTGAAAGAAAAGAAAGCAGAGGATATTCTTGTGATTTGTGGTGGTGTAATACCACAGCAAGATTATGAATTTTTGTATAAGGCAGGCGTTTCAAAGATTTTTGGTCCTGGAACTCCTATAAACGATGCAGCGCTCGAAACAACACAAGCGGTTTTAGAAAACCATAAGCGCACTCATAATTACCGTGCATCAAGATTATCTGGAAGTACGTAGAAACTTATAACAGAACAAAGCTCCACTATTTTTGCATTCTATGAAGCCTTGAACGCAATAGGTGGAATTCTTACATCTAAAATATAAAAGTTATTAAAAAAAACTATTAATCCCTTAGGGTCGAACGTTGTTCTAGCGGAATAAAAAAAATCCTAACTAGAATACAGCAACAAATATACGATAAACCGCCTGGATGAATAGTCTTTCAGCTACTTAGAACTATTTAGGCTAAGGAATTTAAATATGGATTTAAATAATTTTACGACTATTGCTCGCTCTGCTCTCACAGAAGCGCAGAATTATGCACTCGCTCATTCTAACCCTAGCTTAACTGACCTTCACCTTCTATCTTCTTTATTAAAAAATGACTCAATTTCTCTTCCAAAACTGCTAAATCGTTCAGGTGTTGATCTAATTAAGCTTGGTAGCTCTGTTTCACGGTCTGTTGAAAATCTCCCTAAGCTTCAATCCAGTTCAACAGAAGTAAAGTTGCAAGTTGACCAAACACTAGTAAAAATTTTAGCGAAATCAGAGCAATGGGCAAAAAATAGAGGAGATAGTTTCATTGCTAGTGATGCACTATTACTTGCTATTTCAGAAGTGAATGGACCTGCAGGACAATTGCTAAAACAGCACAATTTGAATGTAACTAGTTTAAAGCAAGAAATTGAAACACTGCGCCAGGGTCGCAAAATTGAAAGTGATAGCGGTGAGGAATTATTTGAAACTCTGAGTAAATATGCACGTGACCTAACAAATGCTGCCCTTAACGGAAAGTTAGACCCTGTAATAGGTAGAGATGAAGAAGTTAGAAGGACGATGCAAATACTAGCAAGAAGAACTAAAAATAACCCTATTTTAATAGGGGAGCCTGGAGTTGGCAAAACTGCAATTGCAGAAGGTCTTGCTCAGCGGATTATATCTGGGGATGTGCCAGAGGCATTATTAAATAAGTCTATTCTTGCGTTAGATATGGGTGCATTGGTAGCTGGGGCAAAATACAGGGGTGAGTTTGAAGAAAGACTAAAAGCAGTAATAAATGAAATTCAGTCGCGCGAGGGAGATGTAATTTTATTTATTGATGAAATGCACCAAATAGTTGGTGCTGGCAAAACAGAAGGTGCAATGGACGCATCTAATTTATTGAAACCAGCACTAGCACGAGGTGAGCTGCACTGCATAGGAGCAACGACTCTAAACGAATACCGAAACCATATTGAAAAAGATACTGCATTAGCACGGAGATTTCAGCCAGTATATGTGGGCGAGCCAACAATAGAAGATACGATTTTTATTTTGCGTGGACTTAAAGAAAAATATGAGGCTCATCATGGTATACGCATAACCGATGATGCACTTGTTGCTGCTGCAAAATTAACGGACCGTTACATAAATGATAGATTTCTGCCTGACAAGGCAATTGATGTAACAGATGAAGCAGCAAGCTTTATTCGGATGCAATCTGACAGCAAGCCCGAGGCACTTGATTTAATTGACAGGTCTATTTTGCAATTGAAAATAGAGCAAGCAGCGTTGCAAAAAGAGCCTACTTCTGATGACCAAAATCATAGGCTAGAACAAATTACAACTGAATTGGGTAAACTTGAAGCAGACTCTGGAGCACTCACAGAAAAGTGGCAAACTGTTAAAACCAAGTCAGAAGAAGTTAAACAACTTCAAATAAAAATTGAAGATGCACGCCACCTTCTGGAGAGATCTCAACGAGATGGCAATCTTGAAAAAGCAGCAGAGCTCACCTACTCTATCCTACCAAGCCTAATAAATGAGTTAGATATTGCCAAAAAAGCATTTGAAAACAATGATACAGTAGGACAACAAGTTGAAAGTCGTCATATAGCTCTCATAATAAGCCAATGGACCGGAATTCCTGTTTCAAAAATGCTCGCAGGAGAAGAAGAAAAACTTCTTAAGATGGAAAAGCAGATGGAGCGCCAGGTAGTTGGACAAGATGAAGCAATTTCTGCAATCGCAAACGCCATCAGACGGTCTCGCTCTGGTTTGAGCGATCCTAATCTGCCTTTAGGTAGTTTTTTAATGCTGGGTCCAACAGGAGTAGGAAAAACAGAATTAGCAAAAGCATTAGCTGTTTTTTTATTTGATAAGAAAGATGCTATTCTTCGACTTGATATGTCAGAATATATGGAAAAACACTCTGTCTCTAAACTGATAGGTGCGCCCCCTGGTTATGTTGGATACGAAGAAGGAGGCAGCCTTACTGAGGCTGTGCGGAGGCGCCCATACCAAATAATTTTATTTGATGAAATAGAAAAGGCGCATCCTGACATATTTAATATACTTTTACAGGTGCTGGATGAGGGAAAGCTCACTGATAGTCAAGGACGTAGTGTGGATTTTCGTAATACACTCATTCTATTAACCTCAAATCTTGGCGCTGAATACCTGCTGAAATTAAAAGAATCAGAACCAGTTGAAAAAGTTAAAGAGCAAGTAATGACAGAAGTTCGTTCTGCATTTAGACCAGAATTTTTGAATAGATTGGAAGCAATTTTGCTATTTCAACGTTTATCAAAGCAAAGTATGAGAAGAATCGTTGACATTCAAATTAAAGAACTTCAAGCCAGATTATCTGAGCGCTCAATCATAATTGAAATCTCAGATGCAGCTAAAGCCTGGCTTAGTGAGAAAGGGTATGATCCTAGTTATGGGGCGCGCCCGCTTAGAAGACAAATTCAGATACACGTACAAAATCCATTAGCTGAAGACTTGATAGCAGGTACATATACCGACGGTGATGAAATCTTTGTTGATATTTCGGATGTAGATGACGGACTGATTTTTCATAAACAAACTGATTTAGCCATTATAAAATAATAAATAATTCAATTTTAAAATTAATTTTTGTTTATTTTTAGCTAATATACAAATGTACAACTTGATTAAATATAAAAAGAAAAAGAAAGAAATGTCTTAAACAATTTCTGAATATTGTTTAGTCCACCTTTTAAGAAATAAATCCGCTTTAAAAATTTCTTGTGCTTTACTATTAAGGATACAAAGATACCGAACCTATTTACTGCTTAAATGTTTGGTTTTTCCACCGGTACAGCTCATTTTTGCCCTGAGTCACTCTTTAATGAGAATGACATTATACGGGTCATACGTTTAGAAAATGCTGTTAAATCTGCAGGCATTCGTCCCTCGATAATTTGGGCCTGATCAAATAAAAGAAATGCCGCATCATCCACCAATTCGTTCTCTTTACTACTCGATTTCGCATCTGCCAATTTATTCAATGCAATCACAAGTTCGTGGTCTGGATTTATCTCCATGATTCGAGGTGCTCCTTGAAAATCTCTGTTATGAGCTTTCATCAGACGCTCCATCTGGATATCCATACCGCCTTCGTCTGCAACCAGACAAACGGGGCTCTCTGTGAGGGTTGATGACAAACGTACATCTGAAATTTTCTCACCCAAATTGGTTTTAATTCGAGCTATAAGCAAATCAAATTTTGAAGGGTCTGCTTTTTTCTTTTCGGAATTCTCTGACTCAAATTTGTCAAGGTCAAGCGCACCTCTACTAGCAGATTTAAATTTTTTACCTTCAAAGTCGGGAACTAATGGTAGCCAGAATTCGTCGATTGGGTCACTTAACACGATCACATCTATATCACGTGCTTTAAACCCTTCAATATGTGGGCTCATTTCAGCTTGCTCAACTGTCTCAGAGGACAAATAATAAATTTCTTCTTGCTTTTCTTTCATTTCCGAAACGTATTGCGCTAAACTTATATAATCACCTTTTCTACATGAATAGAATCTGCATAGTTCGAGGATTTTCTCTCTAAAATCCTGATCCTCGTATAAACCTTCTTTGATAACAAGACCAAAATCCAGCCAAAATTTCTGGTATTCCTCTTGTTTTTTCCCCGCCTGTTTTTTTAATTCAGATAAAACACGTCTTATTATTGTTTTTTTGATTTTATTAATAGCAGGAACTTGTTGCAGCATTTCCCTACTTACATTTAAATCGAGGTCAGGTGTATCAACCACCCCACGAACAAATCGAAGCCAATTAGGAACCAATTCTTCACATTCGTCTGTAATGAAAACACGATTAATGTAAAGTTGTAGTCGAGATTTGCGCTCAGGGTTAAATAAATCCATAGGTCGCGTACTAGGGATAAATAGAAGACTTGTAAAATTTGTAACACCCTCAGTTACATTGTGCATAGTAAGATAGGGTGTGTCGTAAGCAGAGCTAGCTTGCTGATAAAAAGAGTTGTATTGTTCTTCTGTAATTTCCGACTTAGGTCTCGTCCAAATAGCGGAAGCGCTATTTAACATAGTGCTTGCTTCACCATCTTGCCAATATATTGGAGCAGAAAGATGGTCAGAATATTTTTTGACCATATATGAAATTCGTTGCTCCTCTAAAAATTCCTTGGCATCTTTTTTCAGGTGAAGAATAATGTCTGTCCCCTCTTCTCCACGTTCAGCATCATCAAGACTATATCCATTAGACCCATCTGAATGCCATTTACACGCCTTGTCACTTCCCACTTTTCTTGAGATAACATCAACAGTCTCTGCGACCATAAATGCCGCATAAAAACCAACACCAAATTGCCCAATCAAAGAAAGCTTATTTTCGTCATTTTGTTTTGATGATTCGAGTTGCTCTATGAAATTCTTTGTGCCAGAGCGAGCGATCGTACCAAGAGAAGATACTAAATCGTCTGAGTCCATTCCAATGCCGTTATCAGAAATAGTAAGGGTTTTGGCTTTTTTATCAGACTTTATTTGAATTTGTAATTCCTGACTGGCTTGCATAGACTGGTTAGTTGAGGCAAGAAAACGTCTTTTATCAAGTGCATCCGACGCATTAGATATTAATTCCCGTAAAAAAATTTCCCGGTTAGAATAAAGCGAATGAATAACGATATCTAATATTTTACTGGTATCTGCTTCAAAGGCTCTATTTTCAATAGTCATTTTAACCGTATTCCTTTATTTTTATGATAACGAATTTTTCTCGTCAAAAGATTATGTTTTGTCTGACTAGCATTTAGGCATCTCTAGAATAGTATTCAAGGGTAACATTGTTAATGTGTGTAATTTTTATTTGTGAAAAAAATGAAAAATAAGATTTACAAAATATGTGATTTTAAAGAATGGGAAATAGCTGTAAAAAAAGGGGTTTTTTATGGCTCAAAGATAGATTTGTCGGACGGATTTATCCACTTTTCCACTAAAAACCAATTAAAAACTACAGCGAGAAAACATTTCAAAGGCCAAAAAAATTTGGTTTTAATTGAAGTTGATGCCCTAACCTTACCGCTCAAATGGGAACCTTCTAGAGGTGGTGACTTATTTCCTCATTTATATGTGAAATGGAAATTAAGTGGTTTGGAAAAAACGTGGAGATTATCTCTTGACGAGAATGACATTCCTTTAATCCCTATTTAATATAGGAAATGAAAGAAACCTAAATACTCAAAACTGTTTTCAAAACAGTCTTTTCTTTATTCTTGTTATTTTTGTTTAATCTAATTTCAGGTCAAATATTCGTCTTCCTTAAATATCTCCCAACCATTAGTTGGTTTATAAGCAAAAACCTCGATGCTGTTTAATGTTTCGATTGAAAAAAAACGAACCCATTCATTTTCACATAATAATTTCAAAGATGTATTTCTATTTATAATATCAAGAATCTGTTTTCGAGGAGCTTCTATTAATACACATAGCCTTAAAGGTTCGTGAAATTTTATCTTACCATTAGTAGTTGTCTGAATTGGAAGCCCCACCCTTAAATCACTCTGTGGACCAGACATTACACCAATGTTTCCAACAATATTATGATATATCTTATTTCCACTGCCAAAAATCTCTGGATCAGTGGTAGAAAAATAATGCTCAGCATTTATCCATTGACCCACAATCATAGGCCCCGTCAAAATACTCTCTAAATAAATTCCCTTTGGGTCATCCGTGTAGTCGTAGGAATTTAAAAATGCTCTACCATTCAGATTTACGTTAAGTGTCAAATTGCGCCTACCGACTATAAAAGATGCATTTCCAGAGAGCCCCCATTCTGGTCTTGTTTCGCTCCAATCGCCAGACCTTCTAAGCACCTCTTTTTTTACTTTTTTTGGCGTAAATTTGTTAATTCCACCTGGTAATTTTTTGCACCTCTCAATACAATTTTTTATTGATGCCTCTTCCAGATCAAATTTTAGATCGTTTAATTCTTTTAAATGCGTTTCTGGAATGTCCTCAGTATCAAAAAATTGTATATCATCTGTGGTAGTATTGTGAACTGCACTTATAAAGATTGTATCTTCGGGAATAACGATACCATTTTTTTTAATTTGTTGGCGTACATTTTTATTATTAGCTATTTTAGTAAATAAACGAGAATTTGGTTCTCCAGAATTGCCTCCACAGGCTCCACAGTTCAGCGCTGCCTCATATGGATTATTGTCAGATAAGCTTGTATGACCAGTCACCAGAACAATTTTTGCAAAATTTTCTGTTAGACCGATAGTCCTTAGAGCATCCTCTATATAAGAAACCTGCTTTTCGTAGCTGAATTCCTGGTCAAGGCCCTCTAAGTTTGGCAAAATTTCTGTGTTTACAGGTGAGATCAAAAAATTTTTTAACCGCTCCTGCCACTTCCTATAAATACCTGGATAAAAAGTTCTCTCAATTAAATGCCAACCAAAAAACCAGCCAAAAGCCTCAACAGCTACAAAAGGAGCAATGAAATGATTTTTCATATTTTTGAAAATGTCTTTAATTAATTCTGATAGTTTTTTAACACTCTTATTTTTCGTTTCTTTGTTTTTTTCACCATCCCTTATAACCTCATGAACGACATGCTTCGGCTGAATAATTGCAGGACACTGGGCGGTAAAATGTTGCGTATCATGCGCACAAAAACTTATTGGTATGCCAAAAAAACCTGCAAAACCATATGTTTCATAGTTTCCCATTAATTCTAAATTTCTTCTAAAAGGCTCTGACCTTACATCTATACAAAACATCAATTGCGCTAAAGGTCTTTGAATTTGGACATTTTTTTCTTCTTTGTCGTAAAAACTTGTTTTTAGCTTACAAATTAACTCATTGATATACCCTTGCTCGTAAGCATCAAGCCAAATAGGTCCATGTTCTTTCTCTGACAACTCATTGATCCAAAGAAGTAAGTTTTCTAATTTTTTTGGTAAAGCCTCCAGAATTGTATGTTTACCTATTCCTAGAGCATCCGCTAAACAAATAAGTTTCCAAGCCGCCTCAAGTTTTTCATTCTCTATTGAGGGGTTTTCCTTAAATTTATTTTCTTCAAAAGATACAATTGTGTCAAAGTTACCCTCTTTTTTTATTTCATTTTGGCAAGTTTGCTCAACTAATTCACATTCATAAAATAATCTTACAGCAAGATATTGAAGCAAATCGATGGGATATACCTTTTGCCATTCATATTCGTTATTTTTTGATCTCCAATTAATAAAGCTAGACCATCCATGCAGACTCGCGAGATGACGAGAAATATAATCTTGCCAATATTCCTTTGGAATACAAAGCGTATTCAGTTTCTCTAGAACGGTAGCTACAGGATCAATAGACAATGCCCTAATTTTGTTATTGCTATTTCTTATTCCGCAAGTTGACCACTCATTCATTGCTAAGGCTCGCCAGGCCTCATAAAAACCTTTTTCTCGGCCTGGCATAGACCATGTGGCATGTCCTTCATCTAAAAAAGCCTCACACCATTTTATAAGTTCGTTATTTACACGGTCTTCTAAATTAGTATCAAAAACCAAATCACACCATTCAATTGCGGTCATATTTTTGTAAACTAATGAAGAGGCAACTCCTTTGTTATGTTTTGCATGTATTTTTTTGGCAAGTAATCTTATTGCTTTTTCATCTGGATGAGCGTCTATGAATTTACCTAAAAACTGAGAAAAAGGAGCAGTTATGCCTATTAAAAGGTGAGTGCGAATGACTGAGGACTTATTTATTTTTTTCCCACTTAATTCTATGCTGTCATCGATGCCAGTTTTTGAAATATATGACTTGATTGCGGCATCAAGATGGGTGAGTTTTATTCTGCCTGCATTTACCTCGTTTCTGTAAATTTCATTAGTGAGATAACCTTGGCTACCTAAAAAACGGTTGGCTAAACGAATAGCCTCATGAAAAGGTAAATTCTCAAGGCTATTTATTGGATTATGATGAACAAAATAGGTCATCGGCCAATTATATCCAATAATATGGCTTGCTTTTTCTACTAAGTTAACCAAGTCCTTAAATTCTTGTTTTTGAGCCAATGTCATATCTAAATACCAAGTATTAGCATGGATGAACTAACCATAAGATTTAGCCAATTAATGAGTATACTGACTGGGATTATTAACAAAAGGAGAACGACAGTTAATACCGCAATTTCGATAAAATACAGGTCTTTATAGTAAATATCTTCTCTTGCTACTCCAAAAAGCAAAGACTGCATTATTTTAAAAAAATACCAACAGGACATGAACCAAATTATAATTATTCCAACAAATTCAAATGAAATAACAAACGAAGGACTCATTAAAATACCTACATAACCAAAGAAAAGGCTAAATGGGGGCAACCCTATCGCAGCCATTATAAGTAGCCCAAAAAGTAAAGTAAAATATGGCATGGTTTTAAAAAGGCCTGTGATAGTTGTTATCTTGAATTCGCCATAACGCATAATTAATTGACCTACTGAAAAAACCAGTCCCCAAATGACAATGGTTAATGACCAAACATAGGCAATCGAATAATCCGAAATATATCCGTTTAGTCCTATAACCAACCAAAAAATAGAGTAGAGCGCCAGTCCACCGTATGTAATTAAGCTTAAAATGGAAACTTGGGTTAGCGTTTTAATTATAGCCCACGAGGCTCCAATAGTTGCAAAAACAGTTATTGCAGGCAGTATCTCTTTAGGTAATCCAGATATTACTGAATCTAGAAAATAAAAACCGACAATAGGAAAAATGAGTGCTAAAACTAGCCTAGAAATCCTAGAAGTTTTTGTTATCCCAATTACATATAAACCATGGAAAGGAAACAGAGGAAGACATAATGCTGAAGCCACTAATTTGATACCTGTTTCAACGGATAACTCTGAAAAACTAACCTTTTGAAAATATGAAAATAAAATTGAAATAATCAAAAAAATTATAAAAATAAATCGAGTTTGATTCAACTTTTTACCAAACATTCTAAGGAAATTAAATAACTGTTCAGAAAAATGGTCAAAATATAAACGGTTTAAAAATAATAAATAGATATTTCTTTTTAACCAAATGCCAAATGGAAAAGTAAAAATGTTTGAAAAATGAAATAGATAAAAAAACCAACTTAAAGAAATGGAAAGAATTATTATTGTTACTAAAAGTAAAAAGAAATGGGATGGTAATGCACCCGCAAGAAGATATCTTTGAATTTCAATCGGACTTGTAATAAGAAAATGCGCGAAACTCTCAGCCGCGAAAAAATAAACTGTCCCAACAAAAGAAATCCCCAATAACATACCAATTTTAATTTTTAGCGGTTTTTCAAGCCTTACAAGAGTAAGCATTGCTTGGGATGTGGTGGCCCAACTAAAAAGTAAAAAAATGATCAGCGCATGGTAATCTAAAAAGTGGACCCCAAGAAAGATATGAGACCCAAATAAAATTGTTATTGGAAAAAGAAAGGAAAAAACAAACGCAGATATCAAGCTTGAGTAATTAGAAAATTTAAAATGGTTAGTTTCAAAAGGTTTAGAAGGATATAGCCTTGCGTTATGAATACCTTTTCCGATATTGAGAAATATATCAGCTTTAAAAAGTCCGTGGGCCATTAGGTGAAAAATGGCAAGATGAAATGCCCCAAGCCCACATTCCATCATCATATATCCCATTTGACCAATAGTTGAGTAACCTAATGTTTTTTTTATGTCGTTTTGTACCATCATCATCGACGTAGCTAAAATTGCTGTAAGCAGCCCAATAAAAAGAACAATATGCAAAGTAGTTGAGCTCAGTGAAAATAATGGTGCTAAACGAGCAAGCAAAAAACCACCTGCATTAATTAATCCAGCGTGTAAAAGTGCGTGTATAGGAGTGGGTGCAAAAAGAGAATCTGGCAGCCACATATGAAGTGGTATTTGAGCAGATTTACTCATGGCACCAACAAAAATCAAGATAGTAACTAACGTTACGCCAGTTAATTGCAACCCCGAGCCAAAAATTGAAAAAATTGTTTGGTCGATAGGCGCACGCGCAAAAATAAGATTAAATTCTAGAGTGCCATATAAATGATAGGCAAGTGCAATTCCCGCAATAAACGTTAAGTCCCCTGCTCGTAAAATAATAAAAGTTCGAAAGCCACTTTTAATTGTTGGACCATGCAAATAATTATGCGAGAGCAAAGAAAGAAACCAGCTTAATAGTTGCCAGAAAATAAACAGCATAATGAAATCGGCACATGAAACCATAAATAATAAAGAGGAGATGCAAAGCGCAAATAGGGTGAGATATCTATCATACCCAGCGTCTTGTTGGAGATATCGGACAGAATAGCGATACAAAAGAACACCAAATCCTGATATGAATACCATCATTACAGAAGAAAGACGGTCCACAGACATGGCAACCTCTGGCAAGAGACTCCATCCCCAAGAAAATAAAACTATTTGATTAAATTCAGGTTCCTGTATTGCCCGAGCAAGCTGCAACAGAGACACTAAAAAGCTAACAATCATTAACCACCAACTAAAAAGATAGTTAGGTAAAATTTTATTCCGAAAAGGAAACGCAGTAATCAAAGCAGCAATGAAAGGTGCAAGTGGAATTAATAATGGATATTGGTTAAGGGTCATTTTAAACGATATGAATGTTATAATTTAATCAATTTTAGTCTCAAACCTTCTCGGCCTAACAGTAATTAAAGCTAAAAACCTGCATAAATATCATTAAGAAATTTACTTAGGAAGAATCTACCAAATTTTTTTCTTGGTTATCAGTTACATCTGTTTAAGCCAATAATTTAATAACAAAATATTCTTTAGTTGGAAATTTTTTAAAATTTTAATTGTTAATATTTAAATTTAATAAAAAAATTAAAACCAATTTTTAAAAACCATGCGTAAATTTTTGAAAAATTTTATCAAATAATACGCATTAATTTTACATGTTCCCATATATGGTATTATCTAAATTAACCAAATGGACAGGAATTTTTTAGATGGATTTTAATGATTGGGGTGCATTAATCGCAATCTGTGTAGCGGGAGCGATTTCGCCTGGACCAAGTTTAATTGTAATTATATCTATTTCTTCAAAATTTGGACGAAAAGCTGGTTTCCTAAGTGCAGCTGGACATGGATTAGCTGTTTTTATTTATGCTATAACTACAGCTGTAAGTATAAGTTTTCTCTCCGATGTAACAAATAGCTTTTTTTTCTTTGTAAAATTAGCAGGAGCATTATTACTTCTATGGATGGGAGCATCGATGATGATTTCTGCAAGTAATGCAAATAACGATGCAAAAAATCCTAAACTTCCAAAAAACCTCTGGTTTGCCTTTAGAAATGGCTTTCTGATCGGTATACTTAATCCCAAAATTGCAGCTTTTTTTGCATCTCTTTTTAGCCAATTTGTTGAACCAACACAGGGTTTTTCTATTAGCCTAATAATGGCTGGCATAGCTGGCTTAATTGATATGACGGCTTATTGTTTAGCTGCCCTTATTTCAAATACACTGCTAGTCAAATATCTATTTTTAAACTATGCTCACATTCGCGATTATGTATTTGGTTCATTGCTAATCATTTTAGCCTTATCTGTTATCCAAGATAGTTTTTAAATTATAAAATTGGTTTTTCTATTTAAATGTTAGATTTTAGCTCCAGCTTCTTGAAAACAATATTTAAAGAATATTTACGAACACCTGTTGGTTTCTTGATTCTTGTGTCAATAGCTATGCCAATAGCAATGTCAGGATGGTTAGCATTGCTCAACAACTTTGTCATCGAGAGAGCTAATTTTTCTGGTGCTGAAATCGGATGGTTACACACTGTTAGAGAAATACCCGGTTTTCTTACCTTATCTATTGTTTTTGTTTTACCATTTATCCGTGAACAAAGACTAATAATTTTATCTCTTATAACTCTCGGTGGTGCTGTGGCAATGGTAGGCTATTATCCTATTTTTACTGGGCTCATGATAACTACTTTAGTAAGTTCAATTGGATTTCATTATTTCGAGGCTGCTCAACAAACATTACAATTACAATGGCTAGATAAAAAAAAGGCTCCTCAAATCTTAGGCTGGTTACTAGCGGCATCATCCGGTGCATCTCTTCTAACATTTGGAACAATTGCAATAATTTATTCTCATTTTGATGTTACTTATAAACAAATGTACATTTATTGCGGCAGCATAACTATTTTTCTTGCTGTGATTGCTTTTATTTTTTGGCCAAAATATCCGACCGCAAAACAATTAACAAAGAAGGTAATTATAAAAAAGGCTTATTGGCTTTATTATGTTTTACAGTTTATTTGTGGAGCAAGACGGCAAATATTTTCTGTTTTCGCTGCATTTATGCTAGTTGAGAAATTTGGCTTAGAAGTCCACCAGGTAAGTTGGCTCCTTTTACTAAACTTTTCTATAAACCTAATATTTGCTCCCTTTGTTGGTTGGCTAATAGGACGTATTGGAGAGAAATGGACATTAATAACCGAGTATTCGGGACTATCCATAGTATTCTTTGCATATAGCTTAATTTATTTTTTAGATTGGCCTGCCTGGGTTGCTGCGGCTTTATACATAATTGATCATCTTTTTTACGCGATGATGATTGCCCAAAAAACTTATCTACAAAAAATTGCATTAAAAGAAGACTTGGCCTCGACAACAGCTGTAGCTTTCACAATAAATCATATTGCAGCTGTTTTTTTACCTGTTGTTTTAGGTTACGTTTGGATAATATCACCTCCACTAGTTTTCATATTAGCAGCATTTCTAGCATTATCATCTTTGCTTATATCCTTTGCAGTACCAGAAAATCCCACTCCCGGAAACGAGACGATATTTTCTAAAACTTAAATCTTATTGCATGGACAACATAATCACTAATGAAATATAAATGGAATTATAAATATGCCCAAAGCACGCAGCCACTTTTCGGCGACAATCCATCGTTAATTTGCCAGGAATATAAAAATTTACCTACCATTGATCTTAGCCCATCTTTATTTATCGGGGATGGAGAAGGAAGAAATAGTCGATTTATAGCGAATTCAAATATAGACGTGACTGCTATTGATTTTTCAGAAGTGGCAACAAAAAAGGCGCTTGAAGTAGATAAAAAATTAGGGCTTCGGGTTAATAGATACATTGCAGACGCAAAGTATTGGAGTAATAAAAATTTAAAGTTCCAAAGTTGCTTTATGATTTTTTTGCATGTGCCTAAAAAAGAGAGACAAACTATTTTTTCCAATATTAAAAGGAATCTTCATACAGGAGGCAGTTTATTCATTGAGGGTTTTTCTGTCAAACAGATGCAATATCACTCAGGAGGTCCGCGTGACCCAAATTTACTATATGACACACAAACAATTATAAAAGAACTGTCGTCATTTACATTAATCAAGTCAAATATTACAGAAGAGTTTCTCAATGACGCGCCGGGCCATGTTGGACTTGCATCTATTAACAGACTACATTTTACTAAAACAATACCTTGAAGTTATTTTTAAAGGAAAATTTTTATGAGCAAATATGTTTTTATTCTCTCTGCATTGCGCTCAGCTATTGGAGGTTACGGCGGAGCATTGAAAGATACGTCTCCAATCGACCTCGGCACTATAGTTGCTAGCGAGGCCATTAAAGAGTCAGGCCTTAGTCCGGAACATATAGGACATGCTATTTACGGCCATGTTATCCATACTGAACCAAGGGATATGTATTCTCCAAGATGTATAGCAATAGGTGCTGGTTTATCAGAAACATCATCCGCTTTTCTGGTTAATAGATTATGTGGTTCTGGATTACAAGCTGTGGTGAGTGGCTGCCAACTAATCGAACTTGGCGATACTCAAGCTGCTTTGACAGGCGGGGTGGAGGTGATGTCACGCTCTGGTTATCTCCTTCAAAATCATCGCTTTGGTTCCAAAATGGGTGATGAGCCTATCAAAGACATGATGATGGGAGCACTTCATGATCCATTCAGCAGTATTCATATGGGAATTACTGCTGAAAATATTGCTTATGAATATAATATTTCTCGCGAAGAAATGGATAGGTTTGCCTTGGACTCACAGAACAAGGCAATGGCAGCTGTAAAGGCTGGTCTTTTTAAAGACCAAATAGTTGGTATTGAAGTAAAGAAAAATCGTAAAATAACAATATTCGAAGAAGACGAGCATATTAAACCAAATACCACCATAGAAAATTTAGCAAGTTTGAGAGCTGCATTTAAATCAGATGGATTGGTTACAGCAGGAAACTCCTCAGGTATTAACGATGGTACTTCCTCAATTGTATTGGCAAATGAGGAGGTAAGTAAAATGGCAAAAAGTACGCCATTAGCTAGAATAGTAAGCTATGGATTTGGAGGTGTTGCTCCGAATATAATGGGCATGGGACCA
>JAAXKA010000030.1:4364-7139 GCA_012269555.1 Alphaproteobacteria bacterium | reverse complement strand
ATAATGGTTTTACAAATAAAAGTTTAAGTCATAATCCTGTTGTTATTAGAAAAAATACATTAGGATATGGAAGCATAAGTGAGACTGATGCCCCTAGCCAAACAGAAATAAGAAGTAATATGCCAGATGGTTACGTAGATGACCAGTGTTGTGATCAAATACAAATTGTTTACGAGGATTTTAATCAAAACAATTTAAATCAACCATATCAAAAATTTAGAATAACTTATTTCGCTGAACCGCGTGTTGTCGATGGAGATGCGAGGTTTGCAGTTTATAAAACAATAGAAAGTTGGCAACAACCAAGAGCACCAGAGCCAGTTCTACCTGCAGCTTATGATACATTGCCGTGTAATTTTCCTGCAACAGGAGCATGGAGTGATAATTGTAGGGACTGTGTGGTTAAAGAGTTAGTAAGAGATTATATTACTGATATGGAATTCATTCCTTTTGACTCCTTGGGTAGAATAATAAAAGACTCAAGTGGAAGATATCCTGCTCCTGAAATAACAGGTATTAGAGATAGATTATTTGATATTAGAGGGGTAGACATAAGATTGACATTTAGGTCCTCAGACGATTTTTTTAAGTCAAATGCACCAGACTCAAAAAAAAGAGTTGTTACAGGTTTAGATAATAGATCTAAAGAATATACAGATAAATATTTAAGAGACTCAGTAATAGTCACAGTGAATACAAGAAATATTGGTGGGGGACTTTTTTAAATAATGAGCAATAAGAAAAACGAAAAAGGATTTACTTTAGTTTTATCGCTTGTTTTACTTTTAGCCATGTCATTAATGGGGGGAGGTCTAGTAGTAATAGCTTCTTCAGATCATCAAAGCAATAATAGTAGTGATCAATATCAACAAACATTTTATGTGGCTGAACATGCGTTGTTAGAGGCTGAAAAAAGATTGGTTGAAAATATGATGGGACCAGTAATATCAGCCTCAGCAGGTAGAAATGAAGATATAAGAGGTATTCCAACCAATAGAGAGAATGCTGTGTCAGGTTTAGATCAAACTACCCCTTGTTATAGAAGTTTTAGAAACCTAAGTAGGGATGCAGGTTTTAGGGTTTATGAGCATATACAAGATGTAAGTTTTTATGATGTTATTGAACCAATATTAATGAATACCACTGGCTTAGGAAGTCCAAATGATATTGCAAACGAAATTAACAATTTAGAAAAGTATCATTATGAATTTTTCTCAATAAACGTTGGTTCTGCAGATTACAAATCTTCTGGGATGAGTCTAAAAAAAGGTTCTGGAACTACACAAAGAACTGGTAGTGCTTATAGAATATATGGTTGTGGAATTATGGGCAACAATCCTAGGAGACCTGAAATATTAATACCACTTGAGACAATTGCAATTATTTCTCACTAAAGTCATTAATTATCAACCTCAATTTAAACATTATTGTATGTTGAAAATTTTTTCTAATAATTTAAATTTAATTTGTGAAAAAATTTTATTTATATACTATTTTTCTGTTATTCCTTTTTAACAATTCTTTTGCTTGTCAATTATTAAATGTACCTATTGGATCTAATATTAATACAGCTGCTCAAACATTTGAATTTGTTGACACCTATGAAGAGGGAGCATATGAAGAGGAAGCCTCTGTAGTATTTTTTGACTATGCTGAAGATTTTTGTCAAGGTTCAAACTTAAAGGATACTGAATTAGAAGTCATAATTTATAAATCAAAACTTGCTGGTATTAACTTAGTTAATTTAGATCAAAATAATAAAAATTTAGTTTATCAATTTACCAAAGATTTTATCTCTGATCCAGGTGCTGATGCAAGATCTGAAAAATGGATTGGTCATAGAGATTTAAGTGTTGGAAACTTATTAATATTTTACGGTAAAGTAAAACACGGAAGTGAAATACATGAGTTTTTAGAGATAAGTAACCCAGAAATGATTGATTTTACATTTGGTGAAAATTTAATTGGGTCTGAAGGACAGATATGAAATATTTAAAATTAATATCAATTTTTTTTATATTTATATTTTTAAATAATAATTCATATTCAAAACCAGTGCCACCTGGAGCTGGAGATGGAGAAGTTGCAGCTAATATTTTGTTTTTAGTTGATAGTTCAGCGAGCATGCAATCATGGATTGGTGATCAAGGATTAGGAGCCACACCTAAAGCAGTATACGACTCTCAAGGAAGAATATTGATTAACCAAAATGGAAGAAATGCAGTTGGTTTATTAAGATATACCGCAGCAGGTGAAAGAGATGATACTTTTATGCCCATGAGACTTACTCCATCAGAAGCGTGTGATGAAACGAATGTTACTTTTACAACAAGTAATAGGAGCATGAGAAGAAATGCTGGATTAAATTTTGTTAGAGATTTTAGAGGAAATGCAGGTGATCATTTATTTTTCACTATAAATAGAGAAAGAAGAGACCGAAATGTAGTTTATGGTTTTACTGAAGACGGCACAGACTGTAGAATAGGAATACGTATTAATCTTAATCGTGCCAGCATTTCAGACATCGATTTTAAAGTAATCAACGATACTCCTTATTTGTTTATTGCTGGTCCATGGCGTAGAGGTGGCCATTTTAGTACTTGTAATCTTAGTGGTACACCGACTTGTATCACTCAGCAATTTAGGGGCAATGTCACTCTTAGAAGAATGGGAAGGCTCTCTGTTAATAATGAGGGTACAATGGTTTATGTAACTAACCAAGCTGATGGAGATCTTTACGGATACAATTTAGATGTAACATCAGGAACTCCTCTT
>JAAXKA010000030.1:0-4264 GCA_012269555.1 Alphaproteobacteria bacterium | reverse complement strand
AGCTGATGGAGATCTTTACGGATACAATTTAGATGTAACATCAGGAACTCCTCTTGCATCATTAACACCAGCTAGAAGATGTTCTAACGCAGACAGTCCTGATTTGACCAGTGGAGCAAATGAGATGATAGATGCTACAACGGTTGCAGTATCACCAGATGATAGTAACATTGTCTATCTAGGATCAAGAATTAATCACGCTATTCAAAAGTTAGAATTAACCGACACAACTTGTACAGTTGTAGCTAGTATTGGTGCTGGTTCTAATTCGGTTTTAACGAACACAGCAAATTCAGGAGAATTAGCAGCAGATGATGTTCGTTTCTCAAGAGTTTGGGGACTACACGTAGATCAATATAACAACAGGATACTGACTGCTACCTCTAGAGGTTACATTGATGAGTTTAATGAAAATAATTTTACTGTTGCTTCAAGAGATACAGCGTGGTTACAACAAATGGGAGGCCCGAGAATAAGAAGGTGGGACGGTGTAAAACAAGCTATTAATGCAATTGTCAACGATACTACTTTAACAACAGGAGCTCATTTTGGTTTTGGTCATTGGAATGCTGGTGAAAGTGGAGGACCGAAGAAATCGACAAGGGGTGGATACCATTGTCATGTAAGAGATGACTGTAATTATTATAATGGATGGCAAGGAGCGACTTTGACTGAAGGAGGCGAAACTAAAACATTAAACCATCCAAATGGAACATCCAAACTTTGTAATTCAGACTCATGTATAAATGTAGGTATTAGCTCAAGAGGTGCTAGCCAAATTATGGGTGTTTTAGAGCCACTAGGTCTTGCTTGGGGTACAGATTCTAATGCTTTTGCACAACTTGCATCAAAATATTTTAATGATCCGAATGCTGGAGGACAGGTTTTTGATCCAGACTCTCAATGTCAACTTAACTATGTAATTGTAATTGGTGATGGCGCTATGATGAATAGTGGTTTTACTCATAGAAGATTTAGAGGTTCAGGCACACAAACACAGAAAGGTGAGGCAGGAAAAACTATATCTGCTTTAAGAGCTCAAGGGGTTAAAACATTAATGGTAGCTTATGGTGGAGGTATTCGACCTGGAGCAATGGACTTATTCGATAGGTTTGCCGAAGCAGGATCTTGTGCTACAGCAGGATCTGACGAGTGTGAACCAACAATTGTTGCAGATACTCCAGAAGAATTAAAATCTGAATTGACTAGCAAGATTAGACAAATTATTGCAGACAAACTTGCTTTTACTGCTCCATCAATCACCGCTACCATCCAAGAAGGTGGTGCATTATATCAAGCACAATTTGCTTATGAACAATTTGGTGAATGGAAAGGTACTTTACTTAGAAAAAAAATTGATGGTGAAGGAAATGTAGAGCACCAAACTTCAAAACCAAATCCTTATAATAATTGGAGTGCTGCTGTTGAAATTAAAGGTCAATCAAAAGCAACCGATGTTGAAGATAGTAGAAAGATATGGACTGCAATGCCAGGTGCAACCTATTATAATAATTGGGACAATTTTAATGTCTCTAACACGAGCGCTATAACAAATTTATTTGATATTCTCGGATATACTGTCCAGGATTACCATCATTCAAATTCTACTTGCACAAGTGTGGGTGTGGACGGAAACAAGGATGACATTACAGGATTAATTAATTATATGAAGGGAGTTGATTATTTCGATTATGATGGTGATTGCAATGTAACAGAAGTAAGAGATCACGTTATGGGAGATATATACCATTCTCAATTAATAGAAGTAGGAGCACCAGATGCAAACTTAGATTTCTCAAATTCTAATGAAGAGGCATATCATAGAAGTATAAATAACTATGCAGGCTTTATGACTAAACATGCTAATAGAAAAAATATAATCTACGCAGGATCTAACAGTGGTTGTCTGCACGCCATTAATGCAGAAACAGGTCAAGAAGAGTGGTGTTTTATACCACCATTTGTTGGTGCGTTAATACCTCAGATAGTCAATAGATCATACGATGGAAATGTAGATAGTGTTACAATTGTTATGCAAGAAGATAGTGATGGAACAAAAACAGAAAAAGAAGTTAAGGTTGCTGTAGGTGGCACAAATCCTATTTTTGGTGTTGATGGATCGCCAGTAGTGCATGATATGTTTATAGAAGGTTACACATCATCAGGAGTTGAAGAAGGGAAAAAATGGCGAACTATATTATTTTTACCTTATGGAAGAGGAGGTGCTGGTTTTTCTGTACTAGATATTACCGATCCTGTTATTGAAGATAGCAAAGGTCCAATTCACATGTTTTCAATTTTTAACGACCAAATTAATAAAAAAATATTAATAGCTGACCATGAGGGAAATATTAGAGAAGAGGTTTATAACTCCTCGTTTGCATCTGTTCTTCAATCAGAGGAAGGTATCCAAGCTTTAGATAATTACACTACAGCAAGAAAAGCAGATGAAGATTTAGACGATACTGGAGAGACTACAACGGAACAGGATTTAATTGCTGGATGTACAGGTGACGATGATTATGCTGATGGAGATTTTAAAGATGTAGGTACTAGCGCTTGTTATAAAGGTAAAACTTTTCATTTTGCAAATATAATTTTAGATATAGATGATAATAAAACAATACCTGCAGGAGTATTAAGTGCAAAAATTCTTGAGGGTGGCATTTCTAAAGCACTTGGAATTTCAAGCGCTAAGATGGTAGATGGTTTATTACAGGTAACTTTTGCAGAAGAAAAAGTTGTAAATGCTTATGTTACAACTAAAAAGGACGCTGATGGCAAAGATCTCCCACAATCTGCACAAGATGATGCAAATACAAATACCGATCAATTTGCTATTTCAACTGCATGTAAAGGTGCAACAGGTATAGCACCTGAATACGATTATACTCAACTAGGAGAAACATGGTCTACTCCAAGAATAGTTAGAATTCCAGACGTAACAACAACCGGTAGTGTAGCTTCAGGAGGTATAAATACTGACAAATATGTTGCTATTATGGGTGGCGGAATGAGTAAAAATGACTCTTGCGCAGGATCTGCGGTATTTTTAGTGGATTTAAGCATGGAGGACAGAGATAGCCCTGGTACAATTTTTGGTGCTGAAGTAAATGGAGGTCCAATAAATATTGTTGATACATCACCTGCAGGTATAACAATTGGCGCAGGTACAACAGCGACACCTAATGGAAGTGATATATCTAATGCAATTCCTGCAGCACCGCTTGTAATAACACCAGACACAGCATTTGGAATACCTTGGAGAGGCGCAATGGTATACATAAATGATTTAGAGGGCAAAATTACAAAAATTAATCTAACAGACTCTACTGAAAATAACGCAGAGATGTTCAGCCAAACAACACTCTTTACTCTAAATTCTACAATAGATAACGCAAGGTACTCTTACTTTGCAATGGATGCGGGTATAGGAGTATCAAAAGGCCAATTCATGCTGTTTGGATCCACAGGAAATTTTGCTGACCTTGGGGGAAGAGAA
This sequence comes from Alphaproteobacteria bacterium, assembly GCA_012269555.1. Taxonomy (GTDB): domain Bacteria; phylum Pseudomonadota; class Alphaproteobacteria; order Puniceispirillales; family Puniceispirillaceae; genus UBA5951. The sequence goes on along the minus strand of JAAXKA010000030.1, from coordinate 762 downwards.
GAAAATATGGATAACATTCTTTATGGAGTGGTAGACCCTGATTATCCAAATTTTAAACATCTTAACAGTCAAATAATTCCAAAGGGAAGTGACACTCAATTTGTAACTAAAGCCTTACTTGGTGCTGATAAAGCGAACTCAGTAGATAATGCAAATGTCTGTAAAAACGTCACTGGATCAACTGATTTTGCAAATTGTATTGATAATAAAAATGCATGGGTAATTAAATTAGGTAAAGATAGTTCTGATAATATGTATTTACCTAAAACATTTAGAAAAGCTTCTGCATCACCAACTTTATTTAAAGGACAAGTTTATTTCCCTATTTATCAACCACCACCGAATGATACACCATGTGAACAAGGTTCAGCCTTCATATGTGTGTCAGATGATGAATGTGGATATAACAATTCAGCAAAACTAAAATTGAATACACCTGCTGATGTTGAAAACCCTACAAATAATGCATGTGCTTTCGTTAGAAAAGGTGTGTTATCAGAACTAGTAATCTTTGCCGACAAATTATTTGCAAACGTTGCAGGTCCAACAGGTGATGAAGATACATTATTCTCAATTTTATCTGTACCTGGTGAAATTATGCAAAATAAAGGTGGCTGGAGAGATAGCAGCTTCTAATTTAATTTCTTTTTTAAATTTCCATCAATAGCATCTAAAAACTGATTTGTTGTAAGATACTTTTGATTTTTATCAATTAAGATTGCTAAATCTTTTGTCATTGAGCCTGTCTCAACACAATTAATA
>JAAXKA010000126.1 GCA_012269555.1 Alphaproteobacteria bacterium | reverse complement strand
GACCATTCTAGTCGGATGTTACAGAATTTCCTAGAACGGTAGTGAGTGCCTAAAAGTGGTAACACAAATGGCTACAAAACGCCATAACCCATTGAAATCATTAGTTTTTTGTGGCGGAGGGGAAGGGATTCGAACCCCCGGAAGGAGTTTCCTCCTTCAACGATTTAGCAAACCGCCGCCTTCAGCCACTCGGCCACCCCTCCGCAATAAATAGTTGAAGTTCAAATAATTGCACGGCGTTTGTGCTTTTCGTTTAATCTCTTCACATTAGCATGTCAATTCATTCAATCATTTATATGAAAGAAATTTTTAAAATCATTATTTTAACTATTTATAAATATTTTCAGATTTTATGTGATACGGATCTTGATTAGCCATAATTTCTGATTTAATTATTTATCATTTGTGTGTTTCTTTGGAGTACAAGTGGATTTAATTACCTCAATGCGCGTTTTCACTATTATCGCGACTGAAAATTCATTTAGAGCAGCTGCCGAACTTCTAGATATGCCACCTTCTGCTATATCAAAGCATCTTGCAGGTCTTGAGGCTCGACTAGGCGCCCAACTTATAGAGAGAACAACAAGAAAAGTCTCAGTAACAGAAGTCGGTTCTGATTATCTAGTAAGATGCCGTCATATCTTATCCGAAATTGATGAGGCAGAAGCAGAGATTACAGATGCTACTGGAGAGGTAAAAGGAGTGTTAAAGGTTAGCGCACCACCAGCTTTTGCGCATAGACACATTGCACCACACATGCCTTTTTTTCTGAGCAAGTATCCAAAATTATCCGTCGATTTGAGTACTACAGATTATTCAATATCTCCCAGTCATACTGCAATTGATTTACACATACGTATTTCTGAAATGAATACAACAGATGGTCTCACAACTATCATGCTTGCACCTAATACGCGAAGACTGGTTGCAAGCCCTGAATATTTAAATACTCATGGAACACCAACAGCTGTTTCAGACTTGCAAAAACATCGTCTAATTACGCTCGAATATGGACATCCGCATAATAACTGGCATTTTAGATCAGAGAATGGTGAGATAAGTACTTTTCTTGCAAATGGCGCAGTCAGGATGGACTCTGGCGATGCAATATTACGCGCGGTCCTAAACAATGGAGGCATCTCAATGCTTCCAACCTACGTTACTGGAAAGCACATTCATAATAAGCATCTTGTTCCTGTTCTTGATGAGCTGGTAAATGAAGATGAGCCCATACACGCAACCTTTAGAACAAAAAATCACCGATATAAGCGTATAATGCTACTCACCACTTTTCTTCAAGGCCTATATTCTCCAACACCTTATTGGGACCAGCATGAAGGGACGTCAGAAGCTGCATTACGAGCAGCGCTCTAAATATCAAGCTTTTGTTTTAATAACTGATTTACCATACCTGGGTTAGCCTGCCCTTTTGAAGCTTTCATCACTTGACCAACAAAAAATCCGAATAATTTATCTTTACCGCCTCTATATTCATCTACCTTATCAAGATTGGCTGCTAACACCTCATCTATCATGGAAATAATAGCGCTTTCGTCTGATACCTGTTTCAGCCCTCTTTCTTCAACAATAACCTTTGCATCCTTTCCAGTCTCAAACATGGCAGAAAACACTTCTTTTGCAATCTTACCAGATATACTGCCATCAGAAATCAAATCAACTAAACCACCCAACTGTTTAGGTTTCACTGGGCTTTGAGCTAGTTCAATACCAGCTTTATTAAGAGCGCCAAATAATTCTACGCTCATCCAGTTTGCTGTAATTTTCCTGTCTCTCCCATCACTAGCTAGCTCATAAAACAGAGCAGTTTCTCTCTCTTCAGTGAGTACATTTGCATCATACGAAGAAAGACCGTATTCGTTAACCATTCTGTTTTTTATTTCATCCGGTAATTCTGGCATTCCGTCTTTTAGCTCATCAATAAATGCATCATCGAATGTGAGTGGCAACAGATCAGGGTCCGGAAAATAGCGATAATCATGTGCATCTTCTTTTCCACGCATAGTTCTAGTCATTCCAGTTGTGGTATCGAATAGTCTAGTTTCTTGGATAACCTCACCACCATCTTCAATAAGCTCTATTTGCCGATGTACCTCGAACTCAATTGCTTGCATTATGAATCTGACCGAATTAAGGTTTTTTGTTTCAGTTCTAGTTCCCAGTGCCTCTCCTGGTCTCCTGACTGATACATTTACATCTGCACGCAGAGAGCCTTCCTCCATGTTCCCATCACATGTCCCAAGATATCGTAAAATTGACCTTAACTTTTTAATGTAAGCAGCAGCTTGTTCTGCCGAATGCATTTCAGGCTTTGATACAATTTCCATCAAAGCTACACCAGAACGATTAAGGTCAATGTAACTTTTTGAAGGATGTTGGTCATGAAGTGATTTACCTGCATCTTGCTCTAAGTGAAGTCTTTCAATACCTATTTTATGAATACTCCCATCAGATAGCTCTATTTGGACTTCTCCTTCCCCAACAATTGGATGTTTAAATTGGCTTATCTGATAGCCTTGAGGTAAATCTGCATAAAAATAATTTTTCCGATCAAATATACTGAATTTGTTTATCTTTGCGTTAAGTCCGAGGCCAGTTAAAACAGCCTGTTTAATACATTGCCTATTTATTACAGGAAGCATTCCTGGCATTGCTGCGTCCACGAGAGAAACATGATTATTTGGACTTGCCCCAAATACTGCAGAGGACCCTGAAAACAATTTAGAATTTGAAACTACTTGTGCATGAACCTCCATGCCAATTACGATTTCCCAATCACCGGTCTTACCTGATACTAGTATGCTCATTGTAAATCTCCTGCAGCCCGAGCAGGTGCTAACAAGAATTCTGCTTGCTTCTCAATCGCATTTGCAACTGAAAATAGTCTGCCCTCTTCAAAAGGCGGCGCTAACAATTGGAGTCCAAGAGGAAGGCCCTGTTTTGACAATCCTGACGGGACAGATATACCAGGCAAACCTGCAAGATTTGCTGGAACAGTAAAGACGTCGTTTAAATACATTGTAATAGGGTCAGAAACTTCTGCACCCAAAGGAAAGGCCGGCGTGGGAGTAGTAGGCGTTAGGATTGCATCAACATCATTAAATGCCTTTTCAAAATCTTCTTTTATTAGGCGTCTCACTTGTTGTGCTTTAAGATAATAGGCATCGTAATAACCTGCAGACAATGCATAAGTACCAATGAGAATCCTCCTTTGTACTTCTTCGCCAAACCCATCTGCTCGAGTTGCTTCATACATCGCATCAAGTGTCTCAGCTTCTATTCGTTTACCATACCTAACCCCATCATAACGAGCCAGATTCGATGATGCCTCTGCTGGCGCAATAATATAATAACAAGGAAGAGCATACTTCGTGTGAGGAAGGTTAATATCAACAATCTTAGCACCAGCTTGCTCTAACCAGGCACGTCCCTTTTTCCATAAGTCGGAAATTTCAATGTCCATACCATCTACATTATACTCTGCTGGAATGCCTATACGAAGTCCCTCAATACCAGACGTTACTGCTTCTGAAAAATTTGTATATCCTAGAGAAGCTGAAGTAGAGTCTTTTGGGTCATGCCCTGCCATAACAGAAAAAATTAATGCTGAGTCTTCAACTGTTCTAGTAAATGGGCCCGCCTGGTCGAGAGAAGACGCAAACGCGACGATACCCCACCTGGAACAACGTCCATAGGTAGGCTTTAATCCAACCACACCACAAAATGCAGCGGGTTGACGGATGGAACCACCCGTATCTGTCCCCAAGCTCATTAAGGCAGAACCGGCTGCTACAGAGGAAGCAGAACCCCCAGAAGAACCCCCAGAAGATAAATCAATTCCGTCTATTTTACTCCATGGATTAACTGCCGGACCAAATATACTCGTTTCATTAGAAGAGCCCATAGCAAATTCGTCACAATTTAACTTTCCTAGCATCACGCCACCAGACTGCCAAATATTAGATGTAACAGTGCTTTCATATGAAGGCAAAAAACCTTTAAGTATAGCTGAGCATGCTGTCGTTTCTATATCTTTTGTACAAAATAAATCCTTGACCCCAATAGGCAACCCAGCCAAAGGGCCAGCACTTCCTTGAGCGTAAGCTTTGTCAGCATTTACAGCCATCTGTTTTGCCACATCCAATGTTGGGGTTACATAATTATTTAATGCTTCTGTTTTTTCCATGGCATTCTGGTAAGCATTTAACAATTCAACAGATGATATTTCTTTTTTCAAAAGCGAATTTCTAGCCTCTGTCGCCGTCATTTTTAATAAGTCTGACATTTGAAACCTATAAATTTCTCAAAATTTTCTATTCTATAACCTTGGGCACAACAAAAAATTCTCCTGCTTTCTCAGGTGCATTTTTTAAAACCTTATCCGTTATTTCTCCATCAGTTACAGTATCATCACGCCAAGCTAATGGATGTTCATTAACACCAGACAATGGCTCTACACCATCCGTATTAACTTCTTCCAGCTGTTCTATCCAATTTAGAATGTTACCTATATCCACAGAAAGCATTTCTGATCTTTCCTCAGATACATGAATTCTTGCAAGACGAGAAATTTTCTTTACGACATTTTTATCAACGGACATTGTGATATTTCCAATTTTTGTTATTCTTTCGTATATAATTGATAGGTGCTAACACGGCTCATGACAATCTGCAACATCGATGATACGATAACACAAATAAATGCCGGAAAGCGACTTATGGGGCTTGATGTAGGCAAAAAAACAATTGGAATTGCAATTGGTGACCCAGAACACAAAATAGCTTCACCCCATCGTATATTAAAGCGTAATAAATTCTCTTCAGACATTTCGGGGCTATTTGCTGAAATGGATAAGCTTAATGTTGCTGGGCTGATTATTGGATGGCCATTATTAATGAATGGCGATATTGGACCAGCATGTGACTCTGTTCGAGATTTTACGCATGCCTTGCTCAAAATTAAAGATTTACCGGTAACTTTTCAGGACGAACGATTATCCACCTATGCTGTTGAAAGAAGCATGATAAAAGCAGACTTAACACGAAAGAAGCGTCAAAAGAGAAGAGACGCTCTCGCTGCGAGTTGGATATTACAAACAGCTCTTGACCGTTATCAGCAAAACAATCAAACAAAAAAATAAACAAACTAGACTAATAGTTAAAATAGCGTATATAAAATCCGGTTTAATGGAAAAAGAAACACCAAATGAGAATTTAACTCCAGTGACGGCGGCCAATCTGTCAAAAAAGCATATACTCGGCATAGAGAATATGCCTATTCCGGAAATCAATGCACTTTTAGAGCGCGCAAATTATTTTGCCAATCAACCGAAAGCAACCTTTTCAACTATTTTAGCAAATTATACTGTGCTGAATATTTTTTTCGAAAATTCAACGAGAACAAGGGTTTCATTTGAGCTCGCAGCTAAAAGACTCGGTGCTTCCTTGCTAAATATATCTATCAGCGGCTCATCCGTGAAAAAGGGTGAGACTTTAATTGATACAGCTACAACGCTTAATGCTATGCGCCCGGACATATTAGTCGTAAGACATCACTCGTCTGGAGCACCCTTACTACTAAGCCAGCATGTTGATGCTGCAGTTATTAATGCTGGAGATGGAAGGCATGAGCACCCAACTCAGGCCCTACTTGATGCACTTACCATTAAACGTACTTTAGGGAGAATAGCTGGTTTAAAAATTGCTATTTGTGGTGATATCAATAACAGTAGAGTCGCTCGCTCAAACATGTATCTCCTATCTGCACTGGGTGCAGATGTAAGATTTGTAAGTCCCTCCACTCTTGTTTCCCCATTTTTTTCTGATATCGGTATACCGGTATTTACGGATATGGAACAAGGCATCGCTGGATGTGAAATTGTTATGATGTTGCGTCTTCAAACAGAACGCATGGAGGGGAGGGAAGCGCCCAGTCAGCGTGAGTATTTTCAACTTTTTGGTCTTGATAGTTACAAGCTTCAAAAAGCTGCCCCAGACGCCCTCATAATGCATCCAGGTCCTATGAATAGAGGGGTAGAAATCGATTCTAAAATTGCTGATGACAACAATAAAAGCTTAATTAGCACACAAGTAGAGCTTGGTGTAGCAACCCGCATGGCATGCCTAGAAGCAATCGCTGGAGTAAAGCTTTGACTAGGACAATATTGAAAAATGGACGGATTATTTGTCCTGCAGAAAACCTAGACATTGTAGGTGACGTTATTATTGAAAAAGATAAAATTGCCTACGTAGGGGAAAAACAAGTTGAAAGCGAGAAAACAAACTCAATTATAGATTGTGATGGATTAATAATCATGCCAGGAGCAATTGATATGCGCGTTCAATCTGCAGATCCCGGCAGAGAACATTTAGAGTCATTATCTGACTTGCTGACGGCAGCTGGTAACGCAGGAATTACACAGGTTATTAGTTTGCCCGCAACCTCTCCTGTTGTGGATTCCGCAGTAATGATTGATTCTTTAAAACTTCGAGCATCTAGCTACAGTGGTGCTTTATTCCACTCATATGGGGCAATGACACAAGCACTCGACAATAAACACATGGCAGAGCTTGGTATGATGGCAAAAGCTGGTGCTGTTGGCTTTGCAAATAGTCTCAAAAGTGTCGAAGACACGCTTTTGATGCGCAGGATTATGACTTATGCAAAAATGCTAAATAAACCAGTTATCCATCACTGTTCTGACCCATATTTAAGTAATGACACTGATATGAACGAAAGCGAAACTGCGACCCGGCTTGGTCTAATTGGTGCGCCAGCTGTGGCAGAAACGATAATATTAGAGCGAGACCTCAATCTTGTTGCATTGACAGGCTGTAGATATCATGCTGCACATATCTCCACTGCTTCCTCTGTAGCGGCATTACGTCGTGCCAAAAATCAGGGGCTTCAAGTAACAGCGGATACATCTCCAGCTTATTTCTTACTGAATGATAAAGCGGTGGGTGACTATAACACAGCTTTTCGCCTTGACCCACCTTTGCGTGATGAGAAAGACAGATTAGCAATTATTGAAGCGATTGAAGACGGCACCATTGACGTGATTGCATCTGACCATCATCCAATAGAGATGGATAAAAAAATGCTACCCTTTGGGCAGGCATCTGCTGGTGCATCTAGTGTTGAGACGCTGTTACCATTAGCGTTCAGCCTCCACCATACGAGTAACATAAGCTTATCTAGAATAATAAACGCATTGAGTGTTGCTCCTGCTGAGGCAATTTCACTACCAACACCAAAACTAGCAATAGGTGAACAAGCAAACATAACAATTATTAATCTATCCTCTTCTGGCGTTATTCGAGGCGCTAATTTTATGTCTCAATGTCAAATTACTCCTTTTGAACATTATTTAATTGATAGCAAGGTTGTAGGCTGCTTTGTAAATGGCATCTCTGTGATGAAATAGATTAATTTTGATAACTGAAACTTTATCTTTCAAAAATTAGAGTAATGAGCTTGATAATGAATATTGAAATACTAGTTGCACTTCTTTCTGGCTATTTTTTTGGAAGTATTCCTTTTGGATTACTGCTAACAAAATTCGCGGGTGAAGGTGATATTAGAAAAATTGGTTCTGGAAATATTGGGGCAACAAATGTATTGAGAACGGGGCATAAATCTCTCGCAGCAGCTACACTTATTCTAGATGCAGGAAAAGGCGCACTTGGTGTTTATGTAATTGGGTTATATTTACCTGATATTTATTTAGGAATAGCAGGTGCAAGTGCTGTGGTTGGACATTGCTATCCTATTTGGTTGAAATTTTCTGGTGGCAAAGGTGTTGCAACAGGATTAGGTATCATAGCAATGCTATCCCCTATATCTGGATTTTTATTTATTATAACCTGGATTATAATTGCTTTCTTGTTCAGATATTCCTCGCTCTCAGCGCTTCTAGCATTTTTTGTATCAAGCATCTCCTCATTCTTTGTAGAAAGAAGTGACATATCTCTTGCTATTTTATTTATGACACTCATTACCTTTTTTAGGCATAAAGAGAATATAAAACGATTAGTGTCTGGAACAGAGAGTAAAATTTTAGAGGGCTCTTAAGAGAATCCCAAAAAAGTACTAACCAAATTTTTTTAATTTTTAAAGCAAGCTGGTGATATCAATATGTTTAATACTCATCCATTAATAAAGGTTCAGATTACAACTTTCATGAAAAGTTAAGCACAAAATGTAAAAAAGCGAAGAAATAAAAACTTTGAAATAAACAAAGTTTAATTTTGGAAAATGTTAATGAAAAAATCAAATAATATTGACGAATTCATCAACTGGTGTCATTTGTCTGCTCTAGAAATTAAGGAAACCAACTTGGAATTCTAATTATAGGGTCTAAATAGGTTTTTTTTCAGAGGGATTAGATGAATACATTTTTATTAAAAACGTTTTTTATCGATTTTTTTAAGTTGGATGGACAGAATGAAAGTTGTAGTAGTAGAGTCTCCTGCTAAAGCAAAAACCATAAACAGATATCTAGGGGCTGACTATACTGTTTTGGCTTCCTATGGTCATGTCCGAGACTTGCCCGCCAAGGATGGTTCAGTATTACCAGAGCATTCCTTTGAAATGAGTTGGCAGACCGACGCGAAATCAAATAAGCATATTAAGGAAATAACAGATGCGTTATCAAAGGCTGATAGACTAATTCTTGCAACCGACCCCGACCGCGAGGGAGAGGCAATAAGTTGGCATGTACAAGAACTTGTTAAATCTAAAAAATCCTTGAAAGACATTCCAAGTGAAAGAGTTGTTTTTAATGAAATTACTAAATCGGCTATTTTGGCCGCGATGGATAAACCAAGAGAGATTAATTATGACTTGGTAAACGCTTACTTGGCGCGCCGTGCATTAGATTATTTAGTTGGATTCAATTTATCACCTGTTTTATGGAGAAAACTTCCAGGAGCAAAATCAGCGGGTAGAGTACAATCAGTTGCCTTGCGTTTAATATGTAATAGAGAGGCAGATATTGAGTCTTTTTATTCAGAAGAATATTGGTCCATAGATACCAAATTAAAAACGCAAGACGACAAACACCTTATCGCCAGACTTGTTAGCCTCGATTCTAAAAAGGTTGGTAAATTAGACATTACCTCAGAAAAGCAGTCAAAAGAGATTGAAGAGAAAATCAAGGTGGCAACTTTTTCTGTCTTATCTGTTGATACAAAACGAACAAAAAGACAACCATCTGCTCCTTTTACCACTTCAACTTTACAACAGGAAGCATCTCGTAAACTTGGGTTTTCTGCTTCAAGAACAATGCAGATTGCTCAACGATTGTATGAGGGTATTCAAGTTGGAAGTGAAACAACCGGATTAATCACTTATATGAGAACTGATGGCGTGCAAATGAGTAGTGAGGCCATTTTTTCGTTACGTGATGAAATAGCCTCAATTTATGGTGAGCAGTACTTGCCTGAAAAACCACGCTTTTACAAAACTAAAGCAGCAAATGCTCAGGAGGCACATGAGGCCATCAGACCAACCAATTTTAATCGACATCCAAATGATATTCGGTCTTATCTTGATTATGACCAATTTCGTTTATATGACTTGATTTGGAAGAGGTCTGTTGCCAGTCAGATGACTTCAGCAGAAATAGACCAAACAACCATTCGTTTAATAGATCAGGATAATTCCATAGAACTGAGAAGCAATGGTAGTGTTATAATATTCGATGGCTTTAGACGCGCTTATTTTGAAAGTAAAGACGAAACGAGCGACCAAGATAGCAAAGAAGAGGATGGGGAAACCATTCTTCCAGTAGTAAAAAAAGGAGAATTCCTTACTCAAGAGCAGGTCCTTCCTGAACAACATTTCACTCAACCGCCTCCAAGGTTTACTGACGCCAGCCTTGTGAAAAACCTTGAGGAATTAGGAATTGGAAGACCCTCTACCTATGCTTCAATTTTACAAGTCTTAGAAAAAAGGGGGTACGTTCGCAAAGATCAAAAACGTTTTATTCCAGAACACCGTGGCAGAATTGTATCAACCTTTCTCGAAAATTTCTTCGAAAAATACGTTCAATATGACTTTACTGCTAGCCTTGAAAATCAGTTAGATGATGTTTCGGGCGGAAGGCTTGATTGGAAACAAGTACTGTCTCAATTTTGGTATGATTTTAAGCTAAACGTTGACTCAACGAGGGAATTACCAGTACCGGATGTCATGGCAGCGCTTGATAATGATCTTGAACGATTATTTTTCAAACCTGATGAAAATGGAAATGTAAATCGAATTTGTTCCAAATGTAATGAGGGATATCTTGAGCTAAAACTTAGCAAATATGGACCTTTTATTGGATGCTCTAAATACCCAGATTGTAGCTACACAAAGCAAGTACATGACTCTCAAGTTGCAGAGGACTCAACACAACTTCAAGATAATACTGAATTAGGAGTTGACCCTAATACAAATATGCCTATTTGGTTGAAAAAGGGGCCATATGGCTGGTACGTCCAGCAAGGCGGAGAAGAGATTAAAAAACCGAAACGAACTGGACTTCCAAAAGGAATTATTGCTGATCAAGTTTCCCTTGAGCAGGCTATTTCATTGTTATCACTTCCGCGAGAAATTGGATTACACCCAGAATCAGGCGAGGCTATTCAAGCAGGAATAGGTAGATATGGTCCCTTTCTAAAACATCAAGGTAAATTTGTTAGCTTAACCCCTGATGATGATGTGTTATCTATTGGAATTAATCGTGCAGTAGATTTATTAGCAGCAGCACAACTAAAGGCTGGAAGAACTCTAGGTGAGCATCCTGATGGAGGAGAAGTTGAGTTAAAACGAGGTCGCTTTGGAAGCTATGTTGAACATAAAAAATTACGTGCGTCATTACCTAGAGGCATAGAAATGAGTGACGTAACTTTGGAACATGCAATCGCGCTTTTAAAAGATAAAGCGGCTAGCCCTCCAAAGAAAAAAAAATCGGGTAAGACGTCATCCACAAGGAAAAAAACTACCAGAAAATCTTAAAAATTATTAAGGTTGAAATAGTATTTTAATTGATTTTTAGGAGTTTTTGTATTCGGTATGTTTGATATTTATTCTCTCAACAATAGATAATAATTAAATCCTAACAGCAAAAAGTGATTTATAACTTGGTAAAAACAAAGAATTCATTACCTTCTAAACAAGAAATAAAAGATTTCATAAGAACAAGTCCGGAACCTATCAAATTACGCAAAATAGCTCGTGTTTTTGGCGTAAATGCTCGTGATAGATCAGCTTTAAGACAATTGTTAGTTGATATAGGCAATAGCCCAAATGATTGGAAGTTTACAGAAGAAAATTCAGATATTCCTGAGTTATGCATTATGGAAATCACTTCAATTGACACCGATGGAATAGCAATCGCAAAACTAGTTGATAGATCACTCAAAAACACAAAATTTCAAGCAGAAATAAATACGTCATCAAAAAGAGGTAGAAGCCCTATATTAGGAGACCATATTTTAGCAAGAATTAAAAATAAACAAGATATCAAAATAACAGCAGAATTAATTCGTATTTTACCAAAAAATAAAATGCAATCGTATGTATATGGTCGGGCATTTAAATCAAAAAGCGCATGGTATATAGAAAATGCTGAAAAAGGGATGCAGAGACCTATTCAATTAGAAATTGGAGACCAGCAAGAGCTCGAGGATGGCATGCTTATTAAAGCAGAGCTAAAAAAAACATCTGATAGGTATCTTAAAAAAGCGAAATTAGTTGATACCTATGGCAATATAGAGAACCCAAAATCAATCCTTGCAATGACCATAGATGAATTTAATCTTGTAGAAAAATTTTCAGATGAAGCTTTAAAGCAGGCATGTAATACAAAGCCTATTTCATTTGCCCAAAGAGAAGATTTAACAGCGATTCCTTTAATCACTATAGATGGTGTTGATGCTAAAGATTTTGACGATGCCGTATTTGCTGAACCGACAGCAGGTAATGGTTGGAGAGTTATTATTGCTATTGCGGATGTAAGTCATTATGTGCATGAAGACACAGCGTTAGATGCAGAAGCAAAAAAAAGAGGGAATTCAGTCTATCTTCCAGGCAGAGTGCTCCCGATGCTACCTGAAAAACTATCTAATGACTTATGTTCTCTTAAACCAAATGAAAAAAGAGCTTGCCTAGCGGTTGAAATACATCTTGATGCAATGGGAAATAAAACCAAACATCGTTTTATAAGAGGTATAATTAAGTCAATTGCCAGATTAACTTATGATAGTGTGCAATCAGTATGTGAGGGTCTTTCAGATGAAGAGCAGTTAAACCTTCCCGCTGGAACATTGGATCATTTATTTGCAGTTTATAAATGTAGAAAGGAATTGAGAAAAAAAAGAGGTGCGTTAGAACTTCATTTAAGGGAACGTTCAATCAAATTCTCTACTGAGATGTATCCAATAGATATTGAAATTCGTGAACAAAAACAAGCAAATGAGCTTATTGAAGAATTGATGATTCTTGCTAATATTTGCGCAGCGGAAACATTGGAACAGAAAAAAAGAACATGTGTGTATAGAGTTCATGAGCCACCAAGCTCCGATAAACTTGAGGAATTAATTTTATTAGCCGACGAAATGAATATAAAACTACCAGAAAAGGCAAATTTTACACCTCAACAGTTTAATCTTCTTTTGGAAAAAGGAATAACACCCTCTAATAAAGAACTTTTACAAAATGCAATTCTTCGTTGTCAGTCCCGTGCTAACTATTCAACCAAAAATGTTGGACATTATGGACTTGGCCTACAACGATATACTCATTTTACATCGCCTATTAGACGCTATTCTGACTTATTAGTTCATCGTGCTTTGATTACAGCATGTAATTTTGGCCCCAATGTTATTTCGAGAGACTCTGAAGGAACCATTACAGAAATATGCAGTCATATAAGTGAAACTGAGCAGCTCGCTGCAAAAGCTGAAAGGCGTGCCATTAATAGAATGGCTAATATCGTTTTGAGCAACTTACTTGGCACAGAACAACAAGCCATTATAATTGGCATTACTGTCTCAGGCCTATTTGTATCTATAGCAAACGGTCTTGCGGAGGGATTTATCTCAAGGAAATCTTTGCCAGATGATTTTTATTTATTGGATAAGAAAAAAACACAGCTTACAGGTAGATACACAGGTAGGAGGTTTAGACTTGGTGATTCTTTACAAGCATTGGTAAGTGAAATATCCATTGTCAGCGGTAATATATCCCTATCCTGGATCGCAGGCGGCTTTATAGATAATTCTGCTTCCAAGAAAAAAAGAAAGAAAGTATCAAATAGAAAAAAATCTATTCTAAAAAAAGGTAAAACTACTATCAGTAGAGGTTAATGCCAATTTAAATAAAACTATGCCGTCATAAGCTTGACAAATCAGAGCATTTAAAGCATTTTGGCAGAAATTGGAACTCACTATCATCGCGGAGCACATTATGGCGAAGCCTGCAACACTTCAAATTAAACTGGTTAGCACCGCAGATACCGGTTTTTATTACGTTACAAAAAAGAACCCCCGAACAAAACCCGAAAAATTGGAATTAATGAAATACGACCCTAAAGTTCGAAAACATGTGCTTTTCAAAGAAGCAAAGATTAAATAAATAAGATGTTCAAATTATGCGTTGCGGCATAGACGTAGGCGGGACAAAAATAGAAACTGCTGTTCTCTCCGATAGCGGTGAATTCCTATCTAGAGAGAGAACAAACACTCCAAAAAATTATACAGCTTTACTAAATTCCATAGATAAAAGTCTTCGACAAGCCTCTAAAAATACAGGGTTCGATGGACCAGTTGGTATTTGCATGCCTGGCAGCGTATCAAAAGAAACTGGGCTAATCCAAGGAGCCAATACTACCTACCTAAATGGAAAAAACTTCCAAAAAGATTTACAAGCCACACTCAACCGTTCTGTTCGTTTGTCAAATGATGCTAATTGCTTCGCTCTTTCGGAAGCGATTGAGGGTGCTGGAAAGGGCGCTAGTGTCGTTTTTGGTGTTATAATTGGAACTGGCTGTGGTGGTGGTATTGTTGTCAACCGTCATATAATTCCAGGTGTAAATGGGATTGCAGGTGAGTGGGGGCATACACCTTTACCTTGGCCTGTTGAAAATGAATTTGAAAATCATGATTGTTGGTGTGGTAAAACAGGATGTCTTGAAACATATATCTCTGGTACAGCACTGGTAAAAGATTATAAGCGGATGACCGGTTTGGAAAAAGATGGAAAACAAATAGTATCGGACTGTAAGAATGGTGATATTGTTGCCGAGGCAGTCTTGCAAGCACTTGAAGATAGAATAGCTCGTGGCCTCGCAATGATTATAAATATTATTGACCCAGACATTATAATTTTGGGTGGTGGTCTCTCGAATATAGAACGATTATATGAAAATATTCCACGGAAATGGGCTGGCTATGTTTTTTCCAATAAAATTAATACGAAGCTACTTAAACCAAAATATGGCGACTCTAGTGGTGTTCGAGGCGCCGCACTCTTATTTGGAACAAATTAGTTTAGAAGTTATTTCTTAAAATCATAAATCATGCCGCTTGTTTTACATACAATCAACTTTTTCGATTAGTTGAGCATCTGAGATTGATGCATGAACGGTAAAATCGCCATAGTTAATCATAAAATCAGTAACGACTCCATTGTCGTGTAAATCCATCTGGATTTGATATTCTGGTATAGATTCAGTTGTTCCTGCTTTAAAATAAGCAATATCGACAGGCCAGTAATAAGAGGTTGTAACACCATTAATTTGAATATCAGACTCATAAGGCTTTCTTATACCAATGGCAGCACTTGCAGTCTTGACTGCATCCTCTGGGGTGCTATTAACAAATATCTTTCCAGACATAAATTTTCTTCCTTGCTTTGCAGCATCAATGATGGTGCGGGTATAAGTGACGGGAAACATTATATCAGTAGATAATGTTAAGGTATCGTTATAAGCCCCTGTATAGCTGGCTTCAGCAATATCGCTCTGAGGTGGGAGGATGGCATAACCAGTATAAATCGATTCTGGCTCATAAGAATTTCGTTCACGCACATCAAAACTGAAAAGCTGACCATTTTTATCTTCCCAAGAATCAGAGTGAGAAAAGATCGTTATCTCTTCTCCTGTCTCATATAAAAACCTGAAAAAATAATCCTCTATCAACGACCAACCATCACACTGTGCGTTTAAGGTAAACGATATTTTTCCAGCAACGTCCTGGACGCTGGCATTACTATTCTTCTTTCCCATGGAGAGAGTATAATTTGCATTATGAGAAACAATAGATGATGTTACAGAAGCATTGCTAGCAATACATGGCAAGGAATATAGAAAAAAATATGCTGCAAGAAAAGCTTTTAAATTAAGTCCTGGCCAAATGTTGAACATCAAAAATTTATTCCTTTGAAGGCAAAAATAATAAATATATTCGCTTTATACACGATGAATTTAATTTACATAATATCCTAATATTAAAGATAGCTATAAAATAATACCTCAGAATTATTCGTTTGGAATTGGCTTAAACCTAATTATCGTTCTCATTGAATATAAAAAGACCCAATTACTATCGAAATAATCAAAATTTGTCTATAAAAGAGCATTATCTTAAATAAATCAGCAATTCAAATGAATAACACATTAAAATAACTTCGATTCTTAAAAAAAATATGCGTTTTTACCACAAGGTAAGATGATGACTATTACATAAAACGACATCATATGTATGATCGATTATGGATAATACACCTAAATTAATCACTGAAACAAGTGATTTAGAAAATGCAATGAAAACTCTTAGCGAGTTTAACTCAATAGCCGTTGATACTGAATTTATCCGTGAGTCAACATATTATCCGAAATTATGCTTGGTTCAATTAGCAGCAGGTGAGTATCATTTTGCTGTAGACCCCCTCTCTGAAAGCATAGAACTTTCTTCGCTGTTTCAATTATTACAAAATCAAAATATTGTAAAAGTCTTTCACGCGGGACGTCAGGATATAGAAATTTTTGTTTGTTTAACGGGAAATGTTCCAAACCCCATTTTTGACACACAAATTGCTTCAATGGTTGTAGGGCTTGGAGACCAAGCAGGATACGATAAATTAGTTCAGCACTATCTTAATATTGATATTGATAAATCATCACGATTCACAGATTGGTCTGCAAGACCTCTCAGTGACAGGCAAATAAAATATGCGCTTGATGACGTTATTCATCTATCAAAAATTTATCCCCTTATGCTTGATGAATTGACTCAAAACGAGAGACTATCCTGGCTTAAGGAAGAAATTTCTGCATTGACACACTTATCTCTATACAAGCCCAATCCCGACGATGCATGGAAGAAACTAAAAATAAGAAGTTATAACTCAGATTTTTTAAATCGATTA
The DNA here is from genome assembly GCA_012269555.1 of Alphaproteobacteria bacterium. Classification (GTDB taxonomy): domain Bacteria; phylum Pseudomonadota; class Alphaproteobacteria; order Puniceispirillales; family Puniceispirillaceae; genus UBA5951. The sequence goes on along the minus strand of JAAXKA010000126.1, from coordinate 8,619 downwards.
AAATACCTTGCCTCTTGGCGAGAAAAGAGGGCCATGACAAAAAATATGCCTAAAAATAGGATAGTCCGAGACGAAACATTAATTGATTTAGCAGGAACAAATCCAAAAACTGCTTCAAAATTTGAAATTATAAGAGGATTTCCGGGGGGGCGCAACGGAAAGTTAGTACCTGAGGTTTTACAAACGCTAGCAAATGCCGCACAAACACCACGTGAAAACTGGCCTAAAATAAAAGCCGATTTTCGTCGTGCCAAAGCTCCGGCAGCTACTCTTGAACTGCTTCGCGTACTATTAAAGCATATAACGGAAAATGAGAAAATTGCTCCTAAATTATTAGCTTCATCTGAGGATTTAGAAGCTTTAGCCAAAGATGACAATGCAGATATTAAGTTACTCAAAGGTTGGAGACGTGAGTTGTTTGGAAATACTGCATTAAAACTAAAATCAGGTGAAATTGCACTAACTATAAAAAATAATAAAATTCATTTAATTTCTGATAACAAGACTTAAAAAGTAGAATTAAAACGCCCACCATCTATCAATATGTTTTGACCAACCAGGTAACTAGAATGAGTTGAACAAATCCATGCGCATGCAACGCCGAATTCACCTATTTCACCGAAACGTTTTGAGGGGTTTTCTTCTTCTAACTTTGCTCTCAGTTCCTGGGATGTGATGCCATTTTCTTTTGCTCTCTTCTCGATCAAAGCTTCAATTCTTGCTGTATTAAATTGACCAGGTAATAAGTTGTTTATAGTCACGTTATACTGTGCATATTCTCTAGCTATTCCTGCTACGAAGCCAGTTAATCCAGAACGTGCTCCATTAGATAAACCAAGCTCTGGAATAGGTGACTTAACAGAACCAGAAGTTATATTTACAATTCGTCCAAATTTTTTACTCACCATTGAATCAATTACTGCTTTTATCATCTCAATAGATGTCAACATATTTTCGTTGATTGCTCTAATCCAATCCTCTCTATCCCAATTTTTAAAATGACCAATAGGCGGCCCCCCCGCATTATTGACAAGAATATCAACATCCCCTGCCTTTTCTATAACTAATTTTCTTCCTTTATCAGTTGTAATATCGGCTGCGGCCAAAATTATTTCAGCACCTGTTTTTTGCCTCAAACTATTACACGCTTTTTGCAATCTCTCTTCATTTCTTGAATTTAATATCAGCTTTACTCCGCATTTAGCCAATGCTTCTGCACAACCATATCCAAGCCCACTAGAGCCCCCGCAAATAAGCGCCTTTCTGCCTGAAATTCCAAAATCTATCATTTAATGCTTTCTTCAGACATCTGATATAGAACTTGTTTAACAAGTCCTATCGAAACAGATTGTTTAAGCTTTAAAGATAACATATCTATTTCTAAAACTAATCTTTGAATATAAGAATATTCTCTGCGGACCCTTGGAAGTAAAAAGTTTAATACTGTGGTTGGCACAATACATTGCCTCTTAGAAAAATAGTATTCTAAAAGAGGCTTTATTGAATTCTCATTCAAGGGAAATATCTCCTGTGCACTGACACTTCGAAGACGAGAGCGTAAATCATTCAACTGCCATGCCATTGAGGATATAGGATCTTCTGAAATAAATAATATTGTGCCACTATTTCCTAAAACTTTTTGGTATAAAAAAAATAGAGCCTCCTCTGACCAATTTTCTGAGACTACCACATCATCTAAAATCAAATGATTTTCTGCAATGTCTCCGGGATACCAATTAACAAGGCTTGTTAAGATTCTTGCACCACTATTTTGGTAATGAAGTCTACCAAGGCTTGATTTCCCAGACGCAGTTGGGCCAAAAATATTTAAACACCGGCTAGGAGATGGCCAATTGGGCCAAGTTTTTATCCATTTTATCGCAAGCTCGTTCTCGGAGCTTACAATTAAGCTTGGCGCTGCGGTATCATCAAAATTAAACGGCATTTGATCAATCATCTTAACACTCAAATTATATTAACCAACTGATGTTCGGCTATAATCTTCTTTTTATTTTTTAGATAGCATAAACATATCTTCAGTTTCAGTTAATTTATAGCCAACAGAATTTAAATTAGTAATAAATTGAGGAATATTTCCTGATATAGTAATCCTTACAAGCCCAGTAGATTCTGATAACGAAATTGGGGCAACTTTTCGAACAATTGGCATTGAAGATAAAGTTTCCCTAAAAGAAAGCCAAGTTGATAGTGTTTCTGCCGAAAAGCTTACATTAAGTGAAAAATCCGTTTCAGGTGAAATTCTATTTTTTTGTTTCCAAAATTTTTCAAGTTCCGATATCAGACTGTACTGAAATTCCTCAAATAAAACTGCCATGTTCTTTGTTCCATTCAATTCATGAACTTCTTTTAATAGAGTTGCAATTAAATTGGCGTTTTCATCAAATAAGCGCGAACTAAATCTTAAAGCAGGTATAGTGGCAGAGTGGTCAATTTCCGCGGATACTATTAATAGCTGACTGGCATCTGCGGTTTGTAATGCAATTTTCAGTATATTCGGGTTCTCGGTAAAAATTGCTTCCTCTTTCAATTGCCTTTGCATTTTTATATTTGGTTTTATAGAAACGAATGATAATAACCCATCATATGTTTTGCTATGCTCATTCCATGAATTTAGCCATTTATTATTTTCATTCCAAACAACAGCACCGGATGCTTCCTTCCAAATTGGCATTGTCACAATCGGGGGGCTAACTAATTCTGCCCATCCCATCCCATTTTTTCTGAATAAACCCCTTACTTCTCTTGCATCAAAGCAAAAATCTATTTCTCCTATATATCGTCTTGCAAGCGTTGTTTCTTTATGAATATGTAGATAGTCAAGGTAGTCTTGTGATTTTACTGTCGACAAAAGCTCAAAAACATCCTCTTCTGCCAGAAGCAATCTTCCTAACACCCTCTCGAACGCATAAGCAGATGCTTTACTTATACCAGTTTCACGAGCTAAAGTTCCTGTATCAGCAATTTCATCAATGTTAACATTATTCACAGAAAAGGCGGGTAATATACACGTCTGTTGAGCATTCCCCACATTACTAAAAAAATTAAAACTTAGCATTACGATAAATGCCATTAGATTACGAGACAATTTGCAATTCCTAATGCTATGAATTAAAACAACCCAGGTATAAATTACATTATAATATATCACATTATCAAGGTCTGACCAGCATGGATAAAAAAATCAATCCATCTCCCATAACTTATTTAAATTCAGGCGTGGACATTGATGCTGGAAATACACTTGTTGAAGCCATAAAACCGCATGCAAAAAGAACAATTACCAGAGGAAGCAGAGCAGAGCTTGGAGGTTTTGGAGGTCTTTTTGATTTAAGAAATACCGGCTTTTCAGACCCTATATTAGTAGCCGCAACAGATGGTGTGGGCACTAAGTTAGAGATAGCCCACAAAAGTAAAATACATAGAGGTCTAGGCATTGACCTTGTGGCCATGTGTGCCAACGACTTGTTAGCACAAGGTGCCTTACCGTTATTTTTTCTAGATTATTTTGCCACTGGCAAGCTAGAAATTGAAGTAGCAACTGAAGTTGTAGCAGGTATCGCAGATGGATGTATTCAAGCAGGCTGCACTCTTATAGGCGGTGAAACCGCAGAAATGCCTGGTATTTATAATTATGGACAATATGATTTAGCTGGATTCTGTGTTGGAGCAGTTGAAAGAGAACAAGTATTATCACCAGACATGGTAAAGTTAGGTAATGTAGCCATTGCCTTACCATCATCAGGTGTTCACGCGAATGGTTTTTCACTTATTCGAAATTTAATTGATAGAGAAAATTTAGATTATAATGACCGTTCACCATTCAACAAAAATAAATCACTTGGAATGAGTCTACTTACACCAACGCGCATTTATATAAATACGGTAAAAGCTGCTCTATCATTTGGAGGAGTTACAGGGTTTTCTCATATCACCGGAGGTGGTTTGTTAGAAAACCCTCCAAGATGCTATAGTAAAGATTTATGCCTCAGACTATCAGTAAAACATCGCCCCTTATTGCCAGTATTCGAGTGGATTAAATTAACAAGTAATATCTCTGATAATGAATTTGCTCGCACATTTAATTGTGGTATCGGAGGTATAATTTTTGTTCAAGAAGAAAAAGCAGACAATCTTCTTAACCTTATTAAGGAAACTGGAGAAGACGCTTGGATAGCTGGACAAATAGAAAAACGTAAACAAGAGTCCGTAATTATTGAGGATACAGAAACTTCTTGGCGTTAATAAATGAAAAATTTGAAAAAAAACAACAATGATTAAGATTGCTATCCTAATTTCTGGACGCGGAAGCAATATGGTTTCACTGGTAAATGCAGTTGAAAGAAAAAATCTAGATTGTCAAGTAGCATGTGTAATCGCAAATAAAAAATCCGCTGGTCTTGCTCTCGCCAAAGAAAATAATATCCCAACAAAGCTAATAAACCAGTTTGACTATGAAAATAAATTCGATCATGAATTAGCACTTATCTTAGAACTTGAAAGTCATAATCCTGACTGGATTTTGCTAGCAGGCTATATGGCTATACTCTCAAGCAATTTTGTTGAGAAATTTGCAGGAAAAATTATAAATATACACCCTTCTTTACTCCCAAAATTTAAAGGATTAAACACACACTCAAGAGTTTTAAAAGCTGGTAACAAAACACATGGAACAACAGTTCATGTGGTTACCAATGAGCTTGACGATGGTCCCATTATAGCTCAGTCCGAAATTAGAATTTTAGCTAATGATACAGTTGAAACATTAGAATACCGCATACTTCAGGAAGAGCATATTTTGTATCCATTAATATTAGAGTCGCTTGTAAAAGAATATCTTGAAATAAAGTTAGACAAAGTAACTTGGCACAGCGTTCCACCATTCCTTGATAGTGAAATTAAAAATAGAAATATATCAATCAAACCTTATTTATTTATCAAAAATCATAATTAAACTGATTGCGTATATTTTTTTTTAAGGGCACTATAATATCAATCTATTTTATGAGGTAAATATATACGATGAAAACTGACAATTTTGATAAGCAGGCTAACAATCATCTCTCTTTTTATGAGAGTTTTCTCTCATTATCAAAAATCGTAATTGCAGGTATTGTTACAATTTTAATCTTAATGGCTATTTTTCTTCTTTGACAATAATAAAACAATTGGCAGCCACCAAATATAATTCTACGCTGAATGATTTAGTTACCTAAAACTACCTGTTATTTTAACCCACAATTTCTTCATTGGTGAAAAAATACGCAATTTCGATTGCCGCGTTTTCAATACTGTCAGAACCATGAACTGAATTCGCCTCTATACCCTCCGCAAATTCTTTCCTTATGGTTCCATCCGCCGCATCAGAAGGGTTAGTCGAACCCATCACTTCTCTGTATGCGGCAATCGCATTTTGTCCCTCTAGCACCTGCACCACAACTGGGCCAGAAGTCATAAAAGATACTAAATCATTATAAAATGGCCTATCGGCATGAACAGCGTAGAACTCTCTCGCCTCTCTATCAGACATATGTATTCGCTTCTGAGCAATTATGCGTAAGCCACTAGCCTCTATTTTTGAATTAATTGCTCCAGTCAAATTGCGTCTAGTTGCGTCCGGCTTAATAATTGAAAATGTGCGTTGCATAGTCATGAAATATCCCCAAAAAATATTACAAAAAGTAACCTTTATTTTAGCAAATTTTAACGAAATTATTTTAATTAATTTATTTCTTCTGCTTGTTTACAGCAAATTGGTCAAAAAACAAACCTCCTTTTATATCCTTTTGAAATTTATTTAAAATTCTCTTTTAATTTTATTTAAAAATTACCAGCTTGCCATCTACCTTTTTCATCCTGACAGAAATAACGACATATATGTTGAGGATTAGAGGACCAATTTTGCCATTGAGTTCTTGCTTGAGCTAATGCTGCTTTGGAAGAACCGTCAAATAAGTAAAACACACGTTTGAAGGAACTAAAACTTTCTAAACCTAGGCCATTCGTTAACACTATAAATTCTGCATTTATTGGATTATCTTCAACCGAAGAGGATAACCAAATAGGAGCAAAATCTGAAACATCATCCTCTCCCATACCATGAGCAATAAAACTATCTTTTTTATCGGTCCATAACTTAGTACTCCAATAAGGCAACTCATTTTCAGGAGCTATGATTAATAACTTATCAGAATTTTTTAGCACTTTTTCTGCAATTTGCATTGCTGGTCTGAAATAATCACTATTTATTAAATTATAGAAATCAAATTGATGCAGGATTGCGCTCACTTATTCACCATCATTAATTGGTTGCCAATCGTCTATTACTTGATTAAGCAATCTTACTCCATAACCTGTTGCTCCTTTTGGTACACTGGTGACCGGATTATCGGACCAGGCCTTTCCAGCAATGTCAAGATGAGCCCAAGGTGTATTATTTTTTATAAATCTATTCAAAAAACAAGCAGCAGTGATAGAACCTCCAAAAGCACCACCAATATTTTTTATATCTGCAATATGTGATACAAGTTGTTTATTATAGGCTTCCTCCATTGGCATCCGCCAACTTTTCTCAGACACTTTCTGACCTGCCTGAATAATCTGCTCACTTAGCTTGTTGCTATTAGAAAATAAACCAGCATATTCTTTGCCTAAAGAAACAATAATAGCCCCAGTCAAAGTTGCAAGGTCGATTATTGCCTCTGGATTATATTCTTTTTGAACATATGTAAGAACATCAGCTAGCACGAGACGCCCTTCTGCATCAGTATTAATAACTTCTATAGTCTGTCCCGACATAGATGTCACCACATCTCCGGGCCGTTGAGCATTTCCGTCCGGCATATTTTCCACAAGACCGATTATACCAACCACATTTTTCTTTAACTTACGCCCAGCAATAGCACACATAGCTCCAGTTACTGCAGCCGCACCCCCCATATCCCACTTCATATCTTCCATTCCTCTAGCAGATTTAATGGAAATACCCCCCGTATCGAAACACACACCTTTACCCACTAACGCCAAAGGGGCCTCTTCCCCTCCTCCATTCCACTCCATTGTCACGACTGCAGATTCGCGAATGCTACCTTGGCCAACCCCAAGGAGTGCACCCATACCTAAGTCTTCCATTTCATCTTCTGTTAAAACAGAAACTGTCAAACCCATATCTTTAAGCCGCTCGCATCTTTCAGCAAAAGTTGCAGGGTATAGAATGTTTGCTGGCTCAGAAGATAGATCGCGTGCTAAATGCACTCCGTTAGCCATTGCCTTTACACTTTTCCAAATTTCATCAAACCGTTTTTTTTCAATCCCAGTAATTTCTAGATGCACCTCTGGTGAAATAGTCTTTTTCTTAGTAAAATATTTATTGAATTCATAGGAGGCTAGTGTCGCCCCTAACAAAATACCCTCTAAAATTTCATCTTCTAGTTTTTCCGGTGAGAAAGTAATTGTGTGAAATGGTGCTTTACTCATTGATTTATAAAGCTCATTACCCCATTTTTCAGCCTCAGCCAAATTAACTAGGCCCTTTCCCACTCCACCAATAAGAAGATTTATATCATCTGGGAAAAAAGATAAGAAATTACCATTTTTTGCCTCAAAAGATACCCTGCTCATATATCCATAAATTTTATCAGCCAAATCTTTTTCTAAACTTTGAAAAATTTTAAGCTCATTATTTACATGAATGACGGTAGCTTTGCTCTTTGGTTTAACTGAAAAAGATGCTGTAAAAAGAAAACTCATTTTTTATTTCCTATTAATTATTCTTGGGCATGCTATGTATTTTTTGAGTTACGATAGATATATGAAGTTTGAAAATAACATTTGCAATATAAATCGATTTGAAAAAATCGATTAACCTAATAAATTATGTTAAAATTGTTATGTCAAAACTTTTAAAAATGTGATTAAAACACAAAACAATTCTATACTTGGCATTTGCATGAACAACCAAATAAACAAATATTTCTTGAAACATATATTAGGAATATGGCTAATTATACTGAGCAGTTTGATGGCGGTAATTTGGTTAAATCAATCATTACGTATTTTAGACATAGTCATCACTCAGGGTGCTTCATTTGTTGATTTTTTGCGTTATTCTTTTTTAGCAGCACCACTCTGGTTAGTAGTAATCATGCCCCTGTCTGCATTCATCGCCATTTTATGGACACTTCATCGTTTTCTCTCAGACAGAGAAATTGTTGTAATGCATGCTGTCGGGTTAAGTCCTTTGCAACTTTCTGTTTCACCTATTTTTTTCAGTTTACTATTGTCCGGCATTTTATTTTTTAACTCTCTGGTTATTCTCCCATATAGTTTTTCCAAATTTAAAAATGTACAGAACGATGTCCGAAACACCATACCAAAACTGCTAATTCAAGATAATGTTTTTATAGATATTGATAAAAATTTAACTATTTTTATTGGTGAAAAATACTCACAAAATAAGGTTGGTCACGTTTTTATACAGGATAGACGAGATAATAAAAACCATATTACTTTTACAGCCAAATCCGGAGAGTTTACGACATTAGAAAATAAACCGGTAGTGGTCCTGTTATCAGGCCAGAGAACTGAAGCAAGTGTTGAACT
>JAAXKA010000061.1:4178-25110 GCA_012269555.1 Alphaproteobacteria bacterium | reverse complement strand
CGTAGAAGCTTTTGTTAGAATATTTTTAATTATTTATTCAAATTGATAATTTTTCTTCTTCGGTATTTCTCTTTGTTTGTCTCACAAACTCTCGCCACACAATTACCATACTACTTATGAAGATAGCACATGCTCCTAAAAGCTCAAAAAATGTTGGTAATTCAGAAAAATATAAAAATCCAACCAGACCAGCGACTGGCAGTTGTAGATAACGAAGGGTAGTAACAACTACAGCATCGGCATATTTATATGCAAAGGTTACAGAAAGTTGAAGCAATGATGCAAGAAGTCCTAGAATGACTAATAAATGCCAAATGTTTATGTCGTAAGAAAAAACTAATTTTGATGGAAAAATTATTGCTCCAGCTAATGATACTATGAAGGCACCAGCAAAATTATGTATCAATGTTACTGTAAATGGAGAGTCACTTTTACCAAGCTTCCGCAGAATTATAGATAGAGCAGCCCCTGTTAAAGCGGCTGCAACCCCATATATTACTCCAAGACTTAATTTGCTCGAAAATGGATTTGTTATCAAAAGTACTCCAATCATCCCTATGATTACAGCTGACCATCTATAAATTCCAATTTTTTCACCTAAAAATAATGGAGAAAAAAGAGTCACAAAAATAATTGAACTCTGAAAGAGAGCTGTTGCCAATCCAAGAGAAATGTTTTGCAGAGCTAAAAAAACAAAAGTTATACTGCTAAGTCCTAAGATTACTCTTAAAACCATAGCAACCCTATTTTGCACATAGAATAATCTGTATTTATGAATTAAAAAAGCAGATATAACTAATATAGGTAGAGCAAACCAAAAACGGAAAATTAAAATACTTATTATGTGTAAATCTTGCGCAAGTATTTTCACTAGCATGCTGGTTAATACGCCAAATAACACGGTTAATATTGAGAACAAAATGCCTTTAGCTACATCTGTCATTTTTTTTCATTTCTAAAATAATGGGTAGTTCTTTTTAAATCCAAGGATACCATATTATCTTGTGAAGTACCTTTTTGAAAAGAACATTGTTGAAGATAAAAAAAATATAGACAAAATTATCGATAAAGTTAAAAATAATAGCTCAAACTAATTATTATCTTGTGTTAGGGAAAAATATGAAGGCATCTGCATTCAGTTATCATAAGCCAATTTCTCTTGAAGACGCTCTAAGTTTACTTGAGACCGAGGAGGAGGCAAAAATCCTTGCTGGTGGACAATCTTTAATGCCAATGTTGAATATGCGCTTTGTTCAGCCTGAGGCTGTCATAGATGTAAATGAAATTGACGAGCTTGCAACGATTTCTTTTAAAGACCATGTTGAGATTGGTGCTTTAACGCGTCAAAAAACGCTTGGCACTGACTCCATTATAAAACAGCATTTGCCAATAATGCAGGAAGCATTAAAATGGGTTGGTCATTTTCAAACCCAGTCACGAGGAACAATTGGTGGTAGTTTGTGTCACTTAGACCCTGCAGCAGAGTTGCCGATGATAGCCTTGTTGTATGACGCAGAATTAGAAGTCGCATCGAAATCTACAACTCGTGTTATTCCAATCAAAGAATGGGCACTTGCCTACATGATGCCATCAATTGCACCAGAAGAATTACTTACTAAAATCTTAATAAAGCCCTGGAGTATGCCATATGGTTATGGCTTTCAAGAATTTGCGCGAAGACACGGTGATTTTGCTATTGCTGCGGTAGGTTGTCTTTTAAAACTCCAGGATGGCGTGATCAGCGATATTGCAATATCTATAGGCGGTGTTGAAGATGTACCTCGAAGGTTTATCGAATGTGAGGATGTATTGCGTGGTTTGAAATATGATATAGAAGAAGTAAAAAAGCAAATAACAGGCCCGCTAGACCAAATAAATTATTTAGATGACAGCCTTGTTACAGGTTCTTATAGACAAAAATTGCTTAAGGGACTGCTTGTACGTTCAATCGAGCAGGCAGCAAGTAGAGCAAATTCTTAAAAATAGGGAGATGTTAAATGCAAGAACAAGATGTTCGAATGCATGTAAATGGCAAACAAGTCTCAGGTAAAGTGGAAACAAGAACTCATTTGGGAGATTTTCTTCGTCAAGCAGCAGGACTTACCGGAACACATCTTGGATGTGAGCATGGTGTTTGTGGTGCTTGTACGGTGATCGTTGACGGAGATGCAGTACGGTCTTGTCTTATGCTGGCAGTTCAAGCTGATAATTGTGAAGTTATAACAATAGAAGGAATAGCTAAGGAGGATGGGAGTTTGCATCCTCTGCAGGAGGCTTTCCGTAATAATCATGCGTTACAATGTGGTTTCTGTACTGCTGGAATGATTACCTCACTATATGCATTCTTGTCGGAAAATCCTGAAAGAAATGAAGAAGAAATTAGAGAAGCAATATCAGGTAATATATGCCGATGCACTGGTTATCAAGGTATTGTCTTAGCTGCCAAAGAGGCAGCAGCAAAAATGGCTAAAGATAGGAATTAGAAAAATGGGTGTTAGACAAATTGGAGCGCGTGTTCAAAGAGTTGAGGATGAAAATTTAATTCGTGGAGAGGGAAAATACCTTGATGATATTCAGCTACCTAATATGGGTTATGCTGCATTTTTGCGTTCATCAATGGCTCACGCAAAAATTTCGGTAACAGACACAGAAGCTGCGCGGAAACTAGATGGAGTACAAGCGGTATTCACTTATGAAACCCTTCCGTCTTCTCTTGTAAGTAAAACACAACTTGAAACTTATCCGGCTCCTATCATCAAACAAAGTATGTGTCCTGAACTTCTAGCAAACGACGAGGTAGCGCATGTTGGACAAGCTATCGCTATGGTGATTGCAAACACGCGTCATGTAGCAGAGGATGCATGTGAATTAATACAAGTAGAATATACACCCTTGACGCCAGTTGTAGACGTAATAAAGGCAGCAAAATCAGATAGTCAGTTGACGCACAGTTCATTGAAAGACAATATTGCAGCATCTATAGAAACAAAATTCGGTGATGTGGGAACTGCATTTGAAGAATGCGAAGATTCAATAGAGTTAACCTTTAAACAACACCGAGGGGGATGTCATGCAATGGAGTGCAGAGGTGTCCTTGGTGATTGGCAACAACAATTGGGAGAATTAACTTTATATTCTTCCACTCAATGTCCATATTTAGTGCGAAGAATGGTTTCGAGACAGTTGGGTTGTCCGGAAAGCTCCATAAGGGTGATAGCGCCAGATGTTGGAGGCGGTTTTGGTCCAAAAGCTGGATACTATCCCGAGGAGGCGCTTATTGCAATTGCGTCAAAAGAGTTGAGAAAACCTGTCAAATGGACAGAAGATAGAAGAGAACATTTTATATCAACTAATCAGCAAAGAGACCAAATTTGGAATTTAGAGGTCGCTTTTAAAAAAAATGGGGAAATAACAGCTTTAAAGGGGCATGTAACTCATGATAGTGGTGCTTTTTTGAATTATGGTTTATTGCTCTCGGCTACCACATTAATGCCTTTGCCAGGTCCATATAAAATTAAAAACGTTCATGTTACTCTTGATGCTGTTTACACTAATACAGTCTCTACGAGTCCTGTAAGAGGAGCAGGAAGACCAAATGCTGCTTACGCCATGGACCGCGTAATAGATGCTGTAGCTCGTCATTTAAGCATTGACCCTGCAGAAATGAGGCAAATAAATTTAGTAAAAAACGAGGATTTTCCTTATCAGCCAGGTTCCAAACATAGGAATGGTTCTATGATGACTTATGATAGCGGGGACTATACTGGAATGTTAGCTATGGTAAAAGAAATGGCAGATTATGACGGCTTCCGTAAAGAACAACAAGAGGCTAGAGCAAAAGGTAAATATTTGGGGATTGGTTTAGCTTGCTTTATTGAAGATACTGGAATGGGGCCTTACGAGGGTGTAAATGTGCGCGTTGATGTAACTGGAAATGTCATCGCATCGACTGGTGCTACTAGCCAAGGTCAGGGGCACGCGACAGTGATTGCACAAGTTATTGCTGAAAATCTTGATATAGATATTAGCAAAATACGTGTTGAAGCAGGAGATACTGGGAAATTTCCCCATGGTATTGGAGCTATTGGAAGTAGAACCGGGGTAAATGTTGGTATATCTGCAAATGATGCTGCGCTTCAGGTTAAAAACAAAGCTTTAAAGCTAGCATCGATTTTGCTTGAAAAGCCAGAGGATGAGTTGGAGTTATCAGATGGTGCGGTAAGAGCTCGTTCTGATTCCAATCAATTTATCACACTTGCAGATTTGGCATTGCAATTATCACCAGCAGTCGCTGGCAAGCTTCCAGAGGGTTTTGAAACCGCTGGTTTAGAGGCGGTTTCATATCAAACTACTGACTACATGCCTCATTCTAGCGGTGCCAATATCGCAAAAGTAGAAGTAGATGTTGTCACTGGAGGAATTAAAATTCTTGATTATTATGTAGTTCATGATTGTGGTAGGATATTAAATCCAATGATCGTGGACGGTCAGATTATTGGTGGAGTTGTGCATGGTATAGGCAATGCTATGTTTGAGCAGATGGTATATGATGACTCTGGTAACCCGATGACTACTAATTATGGGGATTATCTTTTGCCCTTAGCATCTGAAATGCCGGAAATTCATGTGGCGCATATTGAAACACCATCTCCAGCAAATCCAATGGGATTAAAGGGTGCAGGAGAGGGAGGAACTATACCAGCTATTGGAGCTATGATTAACGCTATTGAGGACGCTTTAACGCCGTTTGATGCCTATATTGCAAAATACCCTGTTACCCCAGAATATATACTTGAGCTCGTTGATGGAGAGAAAATAGCAGCAGAGTAAAATACTGGTTCTTTAAATAACTTAGTTTCTAAAGTCTAAAATTTGTTTTAAAAGAGAAATTATTTGCTTGCTTTGTTTAAAACAAGGTTTTGATTTATTATCACACGATTCTTTAAAATTTTTTAACATAAGTGCATACTGGTTACACGGTTCGAATATTTTTTTTGTTCCCTCTCCAATATTTCCTAATGACCAACTTGCTGTTGCTCTTTCGCTTGGATTAAATGGCGCATCTAGTCTTGCCCATCCATGTTGAGCAGTCACATGAACACATTGTGATAAACCCATGGCGCTTGAAACATGCATATAGAGTCTTTTCCCATGTCCAAAATCTATTAACGCATTCATATCTTTTTCTACATCAAGATTGGGATCCATTTGTAGGTTACAAAATAGTAGTTGGGGCTTACTTTCAAATATCAAAATTCCCGCGAGTGCTGTGTAGCATGCAATGTCCCATACTGGCCCACCACCCATTTTCGCAAAGTTTCTTATGTCTCCGTCTGGCCGTGGCGGGTAGGAAAAAATAGCTGAAATATGTAAAGCATCTCCAATTTCAATTTTTTTTAGCCACTCCCATTGAGGATGAGAACGTACCATGAATGCCTCTTGAAAATAACAATTGCTTAAATTAGCTGCTTTTTCCACAGCGGCTATCTCTGACAATGATAATGCCATCGGTTTTTCGCAAAGAACATGTTTCCCTGCATTTAAAGCTTTTATGCTCCATTCAGCGTGTAAATGATTTGGGAGAGGTATGTAAACAGCTTCCACCTCTGGATTTGAGAGTACGTCATCATATTGTCCAATCTTTGAAAAGCCGTAATTTTCCGGACTTTTTGGTCTTTTAGGATCGCGAGTACCGAGATGCACAATAGAAAATCCATTCTCCTGCATAGCAGGTATTAACTGATTCCTTGAAATTTTTGCATCTCCTAATATCCCAAATTTCATATTTTTCTCTCTACTAATCAATTCGTTTTCATTTAGCCAAACTGTCTAATTTAATCGTTGTCTGTAAGGCCAGCACCTGCACCCGTTAATCTTGATTGTTCTGTTTCTTGGACGTAGGTATTGGCTGCAAGGTCTTCGATTTCTCTCCAACTTTTATCCTTAATAAATAAGGAACCAGATGGTTCTAATTCAACTAAGTCATCATGAATTTTATCTGTTATCTTTAATGTTACATAGTCAGCTTTGTTACTAATAAGGAATTCATCATCGGCGGCTAATGAATATTTAAAAAACCTCGCAACTACTTTTTTTTTGAGACTTAATGATAAACTTAATTCAGGGGCTAAATGTAGGCAGAATCCACCAAGAAGTAAAACGCTATCGATATGCCGGATATTGATCTTTCTATATAAATTTGATTGCAAACAATCTGCAAAGAATGGACCATCGTTAACAACTGAAACATTTTCAAAGTCTGCAACTTTACGTGATATGTCTAGAGTATGAGGCCGAGTTTTAGTTGTTCGAATTAAATTTGGAAGACAATCAAAAATTTCACTTTGATATGCACCAATTCTTACGGCGCTAGACGCTATATCTTCAGCACGGCCGACGTCGATGCCTGTGCCAATGCACGCCTTATAGCATAAAAATTTTGTTTCAGAGAATGACCTATGCATAATTAATGAAGTATTGGGAGCCACCAATCATCAGCATTTGAGTTGACTAATTCAGACGCTGTTGGAGCACCCTGATATAATGTTATACGTGTCCATCTGTCTGACTTTGGATCAAATTTTGCTGCACCAAAAAAAGATAATTTGCATCTAAGCATGTCAATTGGACGGCAATTCTTACCAATTAAATTATTTTGTATCTCGCTAAAAGGTGCCCATAAAGCGGTTTGTATTCTTCTAACAATATAACGAAATTCTGGACGTTTCATAATGAAAATAGCAGTTATTTCATTTTCATCATGTTCTCTTAATACTTTTTCAAGTTTTTGAACTCTCTTTGCTATATCTAGAGGCTGTTCTTTTTCCTCACCTTCTTCTGTTCGTCTTATGCCTAGTCTAGGTTCAAGCTTAGCCTCAGATGTATACCAAAAATGAAAATCTTCATCGGGGTTAGAGAAATCGATTTTAAGTGCCCAATCAAACTGTTTCTTTATTATTTCTTTAAGTTGTTTTAATGGCATATCTGGTCGAAGACGAGGTTCGGTATCGCTATTCATACAATGTGATAAATCGTCAATTTCATCACCCCCAATTTCAATTACAAGGGCAATCATAAGCTCCTGTGTTTCAAGCGACAATTCGCTGGTTTGATTGATAAGGTTATTCATAGGATAAATATTATCAATATAAAGATTGATTTTGGTTCTTAGATTTTTCCATTCCTTTTGAAGAATGGATATACGTTCAGCCTGAATAGCATCTGCCGTTTGCCATTGTTCTAAATGGGCCTTTGCCCTATCAAATAAACTGACCAAATTTTTTTTCTGACGGTTGGTAATTACACGTTTTCCTCGCATTTTAGCTATTGCTGTCTCTCTGGCTAAAATCCAATTATTTATCAATACAGGGTGGCTAACCAGAAAAGGTGCCATACCAAGACCAGTTGAATTACCAATTCCCAGATATCTTTTATTTGCTGCTGAAAGCCCAATTGCAGTTTTGGGAGATTTGCATTTAGCGATATGTTCTACAAGCTTATGAGTAAATTCTCTTATGAGGTATACCGCTAGCATCTCAATCTGGAAAGGACCAGAAAGACTTCCTCTGTTAATAACTTTTTCTCTATCTGCAATTCCAAACTTACCATTTCCGTAAACAGCCGTTGTTCTCATTAGGTAACCAGTTGACTCAACTAGCTTTTGTTCTGGCTGAATTCCCTTTGCGAGATTATCAACAACATGTTGAAATAGCCTAACGGATTTATTGGCCCTACTTAGAACCAATTCTTTTTCTGAATATCTGCCTGCCTCTTGATTTGGCACTTGATTTTCTAGTCTAACTAGGTCTTCTTTGGAAGGAATGCCATCAAATAAAACATAAGTACTATCCCACGCTTCAGCAATTACACGGTCGGTTCGGTCTTCATCAGATAGTGGTTGTGTGTAAGCTATGAGTGAATAAGGTAGTCCATTAAGAGTAATAGTTAAAACAGCTTTTCCAAAGCCTTTCTCATTTAATGACCAATTTGTGATATTGAGAGATGAACCTTCTTTTGAAAGTTGGCGAATCAAAACACGCATAAATGACAGACGTGTTGGAAAAAAACTACCAAGCCTTTCCAATCTCATCACAAGACTTGGGGGTCTTAGCTGATTTATAAAATTCTCTGTTAGCTCACATTTTTCTAATGTTTTGAATTTTAGTTTACTCATACTTAGCGTCCAAATTCTTCCTCGTAAAATTTGTACCAATTATCGCCTAATATGCCATCTATCTCTCGTTTGGAGAACCCAGTTTCTTGCAATCCTTGTTCTATATTGAGAAAATCTGAGTTCTTTCTAAACCAATAAGGCTGCATTGGAAAACCAGCTTTTTCTGCAGAACCTTCACCGTAGTCAATCGTTTTTGTCCAACGGCCATTTCGCATCCATTCAACAATTGAGTCAGGATGATCCTGACATAGATCACTGCCAATCCCAAGAGAGGAGGTTCCTCCTATTAAATCAGCAGTTTTAGCAATCATCTCACAGAACTCTTGTAATGTGCAGTTACTTCCATTTTTTAGATGGTGCGGATAAGTGGAGAAACCTAGCATACCGCCAGAATCAGCTAAAGCTTTTATAACAGTATCTGACTTATTACGTTTTGCTTTACACCAAAAAATTGGATTTGCATGCGAAATGGTTATGGGTCTAGATGATTTTTCAATTGCTTGGAGGGTAGATTTTTCTGCTGAATGACTCATGTCAATGAGGATTCCAAGGCGGTTCATTTCCCTTATCACCTCTCGTCCCATACGAGTTATGCCACTATCTTCAGCTTCATAACAACCGGTTGCTAATAAAGACTGATTATTATAAGTAAGCTGCATAATTCGGATGCCTAATTGATGCCATATTTGTAAAAGACTGATATCATCCTCAATTGGTGCAGGTGTTTGAAAACCAAAGATAATGGCGGTTTTCCCTTCTTTTTTAGCAAGGCGTATATCTTCAGCATAATGAGCGTGCACTATCCTATCTGGATAACGCTCAAACCATTTATTCCATTCTTCTAAGTTGAATATTGTTTCTCTAAAATTTTCATGATAAGCGATTGTTGCATGCACACAGTCGAGTCTACCATCAAGCATTTCTGTGAATATTTTTTCCGACCAGTTTGCATATTGCAAACCATCAATTTTATAGCCCATTAAGATGCCTTTTTGAAAATCTGATAACTTAAATTGATAACCTTCGCTTGCTCTAAAAATATCATATATAGATATATTCGGGAATACGCTATTATTTGACGCTAATTAAAAATATGTGCGAAGTTAAACTGAACCAGTTTGATAAATTAGAGGATATTTAATGGCTAAAACTAAAGCGATGTTATTAGAGGAGATTTATAAGTTAGCATTTACTAAGTTGGTGGAGGCTGGTTCAGATGAGCACAATGCTTCTATTCTCTCAACTGTTTTAAGAAACGCAGAGAGAGATGGCTCCCATTCTCATGGTTTATTTAGGTTACCAGCATATTTGACTGGGCTCAAGTCAGGTAAAATAAACGGTAATGCTAGGGCAACCATAAATGAGATTACACCTTCCTTTGTTCGTGTGGATGGAAAACAAGGATTAGCACCAACGGCTCATAATGTTGCTGTTCCAGCGCTTGTTACCGCAGCTCAGAAAACTGGTGTAGCTATCGCAGCTATTCATAGATGTTTTCATATGGCGGCGTTATGGCCAGAAGTTGAAGCGATTGCTGAAAAAGGTCTTGCTGCTATTGCTTGCACAAATTATATGCCATCAGTGGCACCTGCCGGTGCTAATAAGGCCTTTTTTGGAACAAATCCAATAGCTTTTGCTTGGCCACGTCC
Organism: Alphaproteobacteria bacterium; assembly: GCA_012269555.1. GTDB lineage: Bacteria > Pseudomonadota > Alphaproteobacteria > Puniceispirillales > Puniceispirillaceae > UBA5951. The sequence continues at coordinate 15,288 of JAAXKA010000061.1, read as the reverse complement.
AGGTAAAACACCTGTAGTGTATGATATGGCAACTGCAGCAATGGCATTGGGAGATGTTCAAGTCGCAGCACGTGATGGCAAGAAAGTACCAGAGGGAACTGGTCTTGATAGTGATGGACAGCCAACCATAGAACCCTCAGCTATTGTCAAAGGAGGCGTACTTTTGCCTTTTGGCGGGTATAAGGGTTCTGGTTTATCCATGATGGTTGAATTGCTTACTGCTGGCCTTACAGGAGAGACTTTCTCTGATGAAACAAAGGCCCAAGACAATGCAGACGGAGGACCTCCGATTGGAGGACAATTTCTTTTGGCGATGTCACCTGAAATCATTGCAATAGATGATTGGCAAGAACACTGTGATTCGTTTTTTGAGCGGATAAGTGGTTTGCCTGGGGAGGGTGTGCGGCTCCCAGGGGAAAGGAGGCATAAGAATCGTCTTTCAGATGCACCAAGGAAAATAAATTTGGAACTTTTAGAGAAAATAGCTTTATTTTAATAAAATAGTGTATCATTCTTTTTTAAATTCATATTGGGCAGCCGTTTCTGAAATCAGTTGCCAAATAGACTCTGAATAACTTCTTGGAAGAAAAATTTTCCAGTGATTTTGATTTCGCCATAGTTTTACACTTACTTGCTGAATAGATGTTGTAATTAATTTACCAACTGGAAATTGTTTTTCTCGTAAATCAACAGGCACAAAATGTGTGAGGAAACTTTTTGAAAATATTCCACTTATCTTTATTTGGACAAAGCTATGTGACAAATCAATATCCATAACAAAGTCCCGATCAATTCCCCCGAAAACGTTAGAATAGTCATCTAAAACCCACCATTTATAGGGCTCCACTCGAACAACGTGAATACTGCCATATTGACATACTATTCCTGGTTTCAAATAATCACTATTAATACTCAGAGATTTAAAATATTTTTTTAAATTATTCATTTTAGTAGGCCAGGTTACAATTTGATTTAGTTTAAAGTCTCTTACAAGTTCAAAATCAATTTTGGCTTCACCATTTAATTTTTTGTTTTTTGGAAAATATGAGTCAAGTGCATTAACTCGCTCTATTTTAGGTGATTTAACCATGCAATCTTAGGCCCTCTGGATCATACATTTGGGGAGAAACGATCTCCACATCAAGAAAATTTGAACGCAATTCGTCGGATAATACAATATTTTTGTCTTTAACATGGGCAAGGCCTCCTGTTATGAAACCGAGCGCTATCCAATGTCCTAGTGCTGGAGAAAAGGTAACGGATGTTACCCAACCAAGTGGATGCCCTTTTGAATAGCCTGCTTCGTTTAATAACGCTCCAGCTTTGAATGTTTTATTTTTGTTTTTTGGGAAAATACCAACCAGTTGTGGTCTATTAGGGTCAGTTAGTTTTTCCCTATTTTTTAAAACTTTTCCAACATAATCCTTATTGGAGGAAGCCATTTTGCTAAGTCCGATATCTTCAATAGTAACTCTTCCATCTATTTCAGCGTTTGTTAAATGACCTTTCTCAATACGCATAGTTCCTAGCGCTTCAAGTCCATAAAGACAGCATTCGAATTTTTGACCATTTTCCCAGATAAATTCCATCATTGATTGTGCATAATCACTAGGAATATATATCTCATAGGCAAGTTCACCAGAAAAGCTGATTCGTGCTATATAGCATGGCACATTTTGCATTAGAACTTGTTTTATGCCCATGAAAGGAAGTGACTCATTCGAAATTTCATTCGGATCATCTACAATTTTTGTTAATAAATTTCTTGAATTTGGTCCTGCAATTGCACAGCCACCCCATTGGTCAGTAACAGAAGTTACCTGCACACTTAAGTCAGGCCAACGAACCTGTAATAATTCCTCTAACCGGACCATCACAGAAGACGCATTGTTGGTGGTTGTTGTCATTAAATAACAGTTTTCAGACAGGCGCCAAGTCGTGCCATCATCAAATACTAAGCCATCGTCACGGAGCATAATTCCATATCGTGCTTTTCCAACTGGTAATTTAGCAAATGGGTTTGTATAAACACGATTAATAAACTCAGTTGAGTCTGGACCTTGTATTATAATTTTGCCGAGGCTGCTGACATCGCAGATGCCAAGACTTCTTCTGGTTACAGTTGCTTCCCTTATATAAGCCGCTTCTAGCGATTCAGATTCCATTGGGTAATACCAAGGTCGATGCCATAATCCGGCATTAATCATCACACCCTTATTTTGGATAGAAAAATTATTAAAGGGTGTTCTCCTGATAGGTTTAAAATGAGACTGTCTATTCCTTCCTGCCAATGCCCCAAGTGAAATTGATGTGTAGGGAGGGCGAAAACGGGTAACACCAACCTCGCTTATAGAACAATTAAGTGCCTCTGCCATCAGAGCAAGCCCAATAATATTTCCCATTTTCCCTTGGTCTGTTGCCATACCCAGAGTAGTATATCTTTTCATATGCTCTACTGAGATGAAACCTTCTTGATATGCTAAACGTATATCAGAAGAGGTCACATCATGTTGGGGGTCTACGAAGGCTTTTCCTTTTATATTATGCAAGCAAATTTCATATAACGGAGCCAAAGGAGTTTCCCATCCTCCTATTACAGTGGAGGGTTTATGTTTTTTCTTCGAATTAAAATGAAATATTTCTTTTGCAGACTGAATGCATCCTGCTTTTGTCCAAATTCCTCTAGCAGAACCTATTAAAAAAATTGATTTGTTATCTCCTGATGATATAAAACACGCATTTTCCTCATCCCAATTTATTGGATAGCCTTGATGCGAAGCAAGATGTATCACGGGAGACCAACCAGCAGAAATTAAAAGACAATCACAAGATAAACTACCAGCATACCTCCATTTGTTATTTGAGAACTCAACTAGTTTTATTTTACCAATAGATGAGGTATTAAACCCTTTTTCTGCTTTAACAACGCCAGAACCTAAGAATAAGTTTATTCTTAAACCTGCAATCTTCTGTAAGAGTTCGTTTCCTATCTGTTCACGAACATCTAGTATTGTAATGGTTGCCCCTGCATTTTCTAACTCTATTGCTGTTTCATAAGCTGAGTCATTATTTGTGCTTATAACAATTTTTTTACTTAATAATAAATTGTAACGGTTAAGATAAGTTCGAGCAGCACTAACGCTCATAATTCCAGGCAAATCATTATTAATGAAGGCATAACTTCTCTCGATGGCACCGGTAGCCAATATTATTTGTTCTGCTCTGCAAATATTAAATTGTTGTCTTGGCTTTTTTGAGGAAGTTTTATGCTCTTTGGCTGGCATAACTTGCACAAGTCCTACTGTTTTATCATCGTATAAACCAAAAGCAGTTGTACGAGTTAAAATTGTAACCTGTAGTTTTTTAAGTGCTTCAATTTTTGTCTCAAGTTCTAATGTATCTAGCTGACTTAAATAGCTCCCACCAATTGCATAATCTTGTTCAACAATTAAGACATCTTTACCTGCCTCTGCTGCAGAAATAGCTGCTTGAAGACCAGCTGGTCCAGTTCCAATAACCAAAACATCTGTATGAGTATGCTTATGCTCATAGCAATCTGGATCTGGCAGCCTGGATGATTTTCCAAGTCCTGCAGCCTTTCGAATAAAGTGCTCAAAAAACATCCATATTTTTGTGCCGCGTCCCCATTCGAACGGAGGTATGCCCATGAACATTTTATAATAAAAACCAGCTGCAAAAAATCTGCCTAATACATTCAAAATACTTCCAATATCAAATTTTACTGAAGGCCAAGCATTCTGAGAATAAACAGAGAGACCTTGTGTTAATTCTGTAGTGGTTGCTCTAACATTTGCTTCAGTGTAAGCACCTTTTCCAATAGTAACGAGTGCTCCAGCTTCCTCTACACCAGCAGACATGATTCCACGTGGTCTATGGTATTTAAAGCTTCTACCAATCACATGTTGATTATTTGCTAATAAACCGGCTGCAATGCTATCACCTTTTTTGGCATAGAATTTTTTATTATTCCAAAAGAAAAAAATAACATTCTCTTCTACATCATCAGTCCGAGATTGGTTTTTTTTGCGAATAGGGTTCATGTAGTTTTCTCTATTTGTTTTTGCCAATCACTATGAGCAAGGTTAACAGAGAAAATTTTATGGGTTACTGTATCTCGTTCAACCAGCAACCATGAACGACAGCCATGAGTGTGTTGCCAAGTCTCGATTTGCCTCCCATAGGTATTTTTTCTCAGAAAAACAGCATCATACCAACTATTCTCATCCGCGTTCAAAGCAGGAAATGTAATTTGACCTTCCCTTCCATAACTAAATTCACTTTGGTCGCGCTTTCCACAAAATGGACATTCTATTTGAATCATTGTATTAAAGCCTAACCATGCAACTTTGTGTCGGGTCCCGCGCCACGTTCATCAATATAATGACCTCGCTTGAAGCGTTCTAAATCGTGATTCTTTATTATTTCACTTGGTCTATCATTCGCAATAAGATCTGCAAAATACCAGCCAGAAGCAGGACTTGCTTTGAATCCTCCATAATTCCATCCAGCATTCAAATATAAATTATCTATTGGTGTTTTACACATAAAGAATGAGCCATCCATAGACATATCAACTATTCCAGACCAATGTCTTAATAATTTAACTCTTCCAAGGCACGGCATAAGAGATATTGCAGATTCTGCTACGTCTTGCACGATTGGTAAATTTCCTCTTTGAGCATAGGATTTATACCAATCGATGTCACCACCAAATACCAAGCCCCCTTTATCGGATTGAGATATATAAAAATGTGCGCCTCCAACGCCGAAAACTACTACTTGGTCTAGCAGAGGTTTTAACGGTTCTGTTACAAAAGCCTGTAGTTTATGGCTTTCAATAGGTAAGTTCCCTAAATTGGCAAGCTCCCATAATCTAGAAGTATTCCCAGCAACTGCCAACGCTATTTTTTTGGCTGATATTTTGCCTCTATTTGTTTGAAGGGAAATTATTTTCTGACTTTTTCGGTCAATGGCAGTGACTTCACATTTTTGAATTATATCAACACCAAGTTTATCTGCCGCACGGGCATATCCCCAAGCAACTGCATCGTGTCGAGCTGTTCCCGCTCTTTTTTGAACGAGACCACCATAAATTGGGAAGCGGGCATTTCTTGCATAATTCAAATGAGGAATTTTCTTTTCTAGCTTTGTACGGGACCATATTTCAGCATCAGAACCGGTTTGACGCATTATATTATATCTTCTAGCAGCTGAGTCTAAAGCACTGGGTGTGTGATAAAGCGTTATATGTGACCGTTGACTGAACATGACATTATAATTCAAGTCATGACTAAGATTTTCCCACAATTTTAGGGAATGTTCATAAAATTCTCGATTGCCCTTAAGCATGTAGTTAGAGCGGACTATTGTTGTATTTCGCCCAGCATTTCCTCCACCAATCCACCCTTTTTCAACAACAGCTATATTTTTTAAATTAAAGTTTTTTGCCAGATAGTATGCCGTTGCAAGACCATGAAGACCCCCGCCCACAATAACAATATCATACTTTGATTTTGGTTCTGGGTCACGCCACTGTCTTGACCAACCAGATTGACCAATGAAACCATTTTTTAATACATTCCATGCTGAAAATCTTGTCACTTGCAAGGCCATGAAGGAGTAAGGTTAAGGTTTTCCTTAAAACGGGAAATTACCTGTCATCTGTTAGAAAAACACCGCATTTAAAAGCTGTCAACGAATTTTGACGAATTAGGAGTGAAAACTTCAATAGGTAAAAAATGTCAGAAAGTTTATGTGAATTAATATTTGATATACTACCAGCTTGCTGAAATATATTGTGTTTCCATAAATTCGTGCATGCCCTCATGTCCACCTTCACGACCTAGACCAGATTGCTTGCTTCCACCAAACGGTGCCGCAGGGTCTGATACCAAACCCCGGTTCAACCCAACCATCCCATAATCAAGGCGCTCACAAACGTGCATCCCACGTTTCATATCCTCTGTGAAAACATAAGCTACAAGACCATATTCAGTGTCGTTGGCTCGTCTAATTACGTCTTCTGTATCTTCAAAAGACTGTATAGCGGCGACTGGCCCAAAAATCTCATCAGCAACACACTCTGCTGTTTCTGGTACATTAGTAAGAACAGTAGGTGGATAGTAAAACCCAGGACCTTCGATATCTTCCCCGCCAAGCTTAATTTCAGCACCTTTAGAAACAGCATCTTTAACAAAAAAGGCTACTTTATCTTTTGTAGATTGATTAACAAGAGGACCCACATCGGTTTCTGGGTCAAGTCCATTTCCAGTTTTAAGATTTGCCATAGCATTAGTAAATTTAGAAACAAAGTTATCAAAAACTTTTTTATGTACATAAAATCTATTTGCAGCGGTGCATGCCTCTCCAAGGTTTCTCATTTTTGCAAGCATAGCACCCTCTACAGCTATATCGATATCTGCATCATCAAATACAATTAACGGGGCATTTCCTCCAAGTTCCATGGCTGGTTTTAATACTTGATCTGCCGCAGACCGCAATAATACCCTGCCTATTTCTGTAGAGCCAGTAAATGAAACAACTCGAACGCGGGGGTCATGCAATAACCTGTCGACTAATGGTCCCGTCTTTTTGGATGGTAGAACATTCACAACTCCTTTAGGAACACCAGCTTCCTCAAGTAACGGCATCAAAGCAAGCATGGTCAAAGGCGTTTCAGATGCGGGTTTTATAATTACTGGACAGCCTGCTGCCAATGCTGGAGCAATTTTTCGTGTACCCATCGCAGCTGGGTAATTCCAAGGTGTAACTAATACTGCAATGCCTGCTGGTTTATGCTGAACAACTATACGTGCTCCACTTGCAGGCGCATGCGTGATAAGACCATCGACACGCACCGCTTCTTCTGAAAACCAGCGAAAGAATTCAGCAGCATAGGCCGCTTCACCTCGGGCGTCGTTGCCAGCTTTGCCGTTTTCTAAAGTTATTAAACGAGCAAATTCTTCCTGCCTTTCAATCATAAGTTCATAAGCTTTACGCAATATTTCGGACCTAGCTCTTGGTGTTCTAGATGCCCAATCTGCAAAAGCATCTTGTGCTGCATCTAAGGCTTCATCTGCATCCGCTATTTCAGCGGAAGCGACGGAAGCAAGCACACTTTCATCTGCTGGATTAATTACATCGAATCTAGTGTTTTCTGCCCCAGATTTAAAAACGCCGTTAATATATAGATCAGTATATTCCATTAAATTTTGCCTTAAAGTAATTGTTTTAAAGGTGATTTTATTCGCGCGCTTAAGTCGCGAAGTAATGAGAGTGCATCTTGCTGAGATATTTTATTGGGTTGCCAATCCAAAGTAATCATATATTGTTCTGAAAAATCTGAAATCGTAAAATTTATATCTGAAGTAATATCTCCAGAAAGTTGAATAAAATCTGTAGCCGTTAAATCACAAACTTCTGCGGTTATAGCTATATCATTGTTGGAGGGTCTGATGTTTTCTAACTGAAACTTATCTGGGTCTTGATAAAGGACACTATTTAGCTCCTCTCCAGATTTATAATTAATTCCAATAATTTCAGAGTTAATTATTACTCTTAGACTTGCAGAAATGAATGATGCAAAGATTAATTCTGAAGAAATATTTTTTTCAGAGGCAGAGTTTATTTCAGACATAAATATCAAAAATGAGGATTTACTAACTAAGCTTGTTGCATTGTTGCGAAGAGGCATTTTCCCTTGGCTGGATAATTGCCTAAGTGAGGACAGGTCAGCTGCTTTAAAAGGTTCAGTAAAACCTGCTTTTTTGAGCTCAATCAAATTTAGATTTTCAGCTGCCGCAAGAGAGCGTAATTTAGGAGATGCAAGAATTTTTTCTTTCGTAAATGATGGTCTTTCTATCTTTTGCTCATCTAAACTGCCAGTCGATGCTGAGGGTGCAGGAAAATCTTCTTCTGGTTTTGTCTCTTTTTCAATGCTTTTCTCATTAGGAAGGTTTTGTTCATTGTCAGTGTAATTTTTTTCACTAGCCCTTTTCTTTTCTTGAGGCGCAGTCTCTAAGTTTTCGACAATAAGGGCAACTACTTCACCTACGGGAACATCTGTATTTTCAAATGCCGAAACATTTACCAAGAAACCATCGTGTTGTGCTTCAACCTCCATCGTGGACTTATCTGTTTCCACTTCCATGAGGGGGTCACCTTTTTTAACAGCATCTCCCTCATTTTTAAGCCAAGCAACCAACCTTCCTGTTTCCTGAGCCATCCCTAGGGCTGGCATGATGATTTCATGCGCCATTCTAAATTTTTCCTTCAAGAACCATTACAACTCTCTCATGAATCTGCTGAGCTGTAGGAACCGTTAAATCTTCTAGTACAGGTGAGAAGGGGACAGGAACATCCATTGCGCCAAGTCGCTGTACAGGAGCATCTAAATAATAGAAAGCTTTTTCAGAGATTCTCGCAGCAATTTCTGCTGTTATTCCATAATTCTGATGCCCTTCATCTATCACAATTGCATGGGAAGTCTTCTTCACAGAATTAATCAATGTTGTTTCATCAAGTGGAGATATAGTTCTGGGATCAATAACTTCTGCTGAAATATTCTGATCAGCCAGAGTATTAGCAGCCATCTCTGCTTGCTGAACCATGGAGGATGTAGCAATTAGAGTGATGTCTGTTCCAGGACGAAGAATATTTGCTTCTCCAAAGTTAATCAAATATTCTTCTTCTGGTACTTCAGCTTTATCGTTATACATCAATTTATCCTCAAAAATAACAACTGGGTTGTTATCTCTGATAGCAGTTTTCATCAACCCCTTTGCTTCATAAGCAGAAGATGGCATGGCTACCTTTAAGCCGGGTATATGAGCAACAAGAGCTTGCAGAGATTGGCTATGCTGAGCAGCTGAACGTCGTGTAGCACCCATATTTGTCCGCAATACCATTGGTACCGATAGCTTGCCTCCTGACATATAATGTGTTTTTGCAGCCTGATTACAAAGCTGATCCATGATCAGAAACAAGAAATCACCAAACATAAGGTCGACAATTGGTCTTAATCCTGTCATAGCAGCACCAACCGCTATTCCTGTGAAGCCTGGCTCTGATATCGGTGTGTCTATTACTCTTTCTGTTCCGAATTCTTCAACTAGGCCGGACAAAACCTTAAATGGTGTTCCGGCTTCTGCAACATCTTCTCCAAGGATGATTATACTCTCATCCAACCGCATTTCTTCTGCGATAGCTTCGTTTACAGCTGCCCCAAAGGTAATTTCTCTCATTTTCTACATCCTAAATTAAAATTGTTTTACCTTAATTCGAGGCGAAAACATGCATATTTACCTCCGATGCATCTGGCCAAGCAGCATTAAGAGCATAATTGACGGCTTCTTCCGCATCTTTTTCTATTTCTAGCTCAATCGATTTTAGTTCTTCTGAAGTTGAGATTTTCTTATCCACTAAAAGCTGACTAAAGTTAGTGATAGGATCTCTTTCCTCACGCCAAAGTTGCTCTTCTTCTTTGCTTCTATAGTACTCACGATTTATATCTCCAACATGATGTCCATGATAACGATAGGTATTTAACAAGATAAAAAAGGGTCCATCTCCTTTTCTAGCACGCTCAACAAGCTCTTGTGTTAAATTATTTACTGCTAATACATCTTGACCGTCCACTTCAAAACTCTCAATTCCAAATCCTTTTGCACGAGCCATGAGGTCGCCTGCGGCCATTTCCTCTACCTTAGTATATTCTCCGTAAAGATTATTCTCGCATGCGTATATTACTGGAAGTTTCCACAAAGCAGCCATGTTCATTGTTTCATATAAAAGACCTTGGCCAAGAGCACCGTCTCCAAAAAAACAGACAGATACTTCTTTTTTTCCCATTCTTTTTGCAGTTAATGCAGCCCCAGTCGCAATACCAGCTGAACCACCTACGATTGCATTAGCACCGAGGTTACCATTTGCTTGGTCAGCAATATGCATGGAACCACCTTTACCCCTGCAATACCCTTCTTGTTTACCAAGAAGTTCACAAAACATCTGTTTAAAATCTGCTCCCTTAGCAACACAATGACCATGGCCCCTGTGCGTTGATGTTATTTTATCATTTGGTGTAAGTGCTTCGCAAATCCCAACTGCTACAGCTTCTTGGCCAACGTACATATGTGTAAGACCTGGCATTTTTGCAGATAAATATAACTGATTTGCCTGCTCTTCAAAGGCACGAATTCGCACCATTTGCCGGAACATTTGTAAATAGCTATTTTTATTATCTTTTTTATTCGACATAGTTCACCACTTTTTGGAATATTCAATTAATGAAGAAAAATATTCATATCTCATTTTAGAAAGAACTTTAATACCTGTTAGCGATTGGAAGTTCTTCAGCTGGAAAGAGGCTTATTACTTGACATCCTTTATCTGTAACAACTACTTCTTCTTCAATTCGTGCAGCAGATATTCCATCTGTAGCTGGGCAATATGTCTCTAGCGCAAAAACCATTCCAGTTTTAATTTCCATGGGATTTTCGAGACTCACTGCACGCGATATTATAGGCCGTTCATGAAGAGCAAGTCCAAGTCCATGCCCGAACTGTAGCCCAAAGGCCGCGAGCTCACTTGGAAAACCATACTCTTCAGCTTTAGGCCAAACACTGGCTACTTTGTCCGTTCCAACACCTGGTTTAATTTCAGCAATCGCTGCATTTAGCCAGTCACGTGCTTTAACGTAAGCATCGTTCTGCACCGATGTAGCACGACCAATATTAAATGTTCGGTAATAACAAGTACGATACCCCTGATAACTCTGTAAAATATCAAAAAAAGCCTGATCCCCAGGACGGAAATATCTATCCGTAAAATTGTGAGGGTGAGGACTACATCTTTCCCCAGCTATTGCATTAATTGCTTCAACATCATCTGAGCCCATCTCATAGAGCATTTTATTAGCAAGAGCCACAATGTCATTTTCTCGGACGCCTGGTTTTAATTCCTCCCATATCATATGGTATACCCCATCAACCATGCTGGCTGCTTGGTTTAGTAATTGAATTTCATCCACGTTTTTAATTTCTCTTGCTTCAAGCATAATTTGTTGGCCATCTACTACATTCAGGCCGGCTTC
>JAAXKA010000061.1:0-4078 GCA_012269555.1 Alphaproteobacteria bacterium | reverse complement strand
CCGGCTAGGAGTGCAAAGCGACACATTTTGTCTCGCTCCCATTCACCAATTTTTGTTCCAGTAATATAACGTATATTATTAACATCGAACGTAAGGATAGAACCACAATTAGAGTTTTTAAGCGCATTTTTTGCTCTACTCAGCCTGTATCTTCTTAAACGGTCGTGATCAACACGTCTTTCAAAATCGACAGCGGTGTGACCAAGGGCAGGTATTGGTCTGTCCCAACTCCAATTTTGATTAGAGTCGCTTGGCTGAAGAATGCGTGGGCTTAAAGCATTTGTCATTTTACTATTCCGTTCTAAATTATATCAAATTTAAATTAGATGATTGAATTATGTATATAAAATCTTATCTAAATTTTTAGCTTAAGCAATAAAAAATTGATCATGTTAGATGAACGCCAATGAATTTTTAAATAGCTAAAATGTCAATAACATTTAATGTAAGTAGCAAAAATTGCGATATAAATTTTGACGATTTCATGTTCTAAGGCTGATTTAACTCTCATTTATAATTGATATTTGCTCCCGCTGCCCACAACATACCGCGCCTCATTATTTCAGTAACACTAGGATGTTTGAGATCGTCTAATAAATGTCCGATTGAGCAATAAAAAATGCGTCCCTTATCCCAGCGGCGTTTCCAAGCGATAGGCATTACTGTCCCTTCAATCCACCAGTGGTGCTCTCCTGAGAAGGTGGTGGTTGCCAGTACTTCGTTTGATGGGTCTACTAGCATATAATATTGCTCACTATGCAGTTTAAAACTTCTAATACCGTATGTGATAGGATCATCTGGCTTGCAAATAGTAACATCATAATGCACAAAATCAGCTGTTGGATCTTGATTATCAGGCCAACCTGGAGGATGGGCAACAAATTGACCGCCGATTAGAAAGTGATAGGTGGGTCTATCCCTAAATGCGTCACCCATATGTCCATGCCACCCTGCCAGACCACAGCCATTAGCAATAAGCTTAATAAGGCCATCCTCTTGCAATTTAGTCATATTACCAAATTCAGCTTGATGAGAAGAACGAGCACTTGACCAAATCGGCACAATCAACTCAACATCTTCCAATTTTTCCGGGTTTTCAAGAGGTGCCAACGTCTCATATACTTCGACCTCAAACTTGTTTTTTTCGAGAAGCTCTTTACACCAATTGCTAAATGCTATTGGTGAATGACCTTCCCATCCTCCTGCAAATAATATTGCTTTCATTTTTGGAGTTATCTTATATTGCAACTACAAGATGTGCATTAACGCATGCATCCACCGCCATCTATACACATACCACCATCTATCATTATAAGTTGCCCGTTCATATAATCGGAGTCAGCGCTTGCAAGGAAAGATGCTGTTCCAACAATATCTTCTGGGTATGAATAACGCCCCATTAGAATCATTTTCCTTGTGACCTCATCCATCGATTTACCTTCCTCATCAAACTTGCCAATTGCAACCAGATCTTTATCTAGCTGATGCCATAATTCAGTTGCTACAACGCCAGGACCATATCCATTGACTGTGATGTTATGTTCTACTAAAGCTTTCGAACCTCCTCTTATCATTGCGAGAACAGCATGTTTTGAAGATGCGTATGGTACGATATCGTCAAAAGATAAGTGTGAGGCAATGGATCCCACATTTATGATTTTGTAGGGTCCGTTTTCTTTGCCTTGAGCTATCATTTGTTTTGCAGTTTCCTGCATGCCAAGAAGAACGCCAAGGCCATTAACTTTCATAATCATATCCCAGTTTTCTTCTGTTATGTCCAAAAACATTAGGGGTTTGTTTATGCCAGCATTTAATACAGAGACGTTTATAGAGCCAAAGGCATTAACCGTGCAGGCCACTGCAGCTGCGTTGTCTTCTCGTGAGGTGACATCCATTTTTATGGCGACTGCTTTGCCATTTCCCGCTGAATTAATCTTGTTCGCAACTTCTTGCGCACCGGATTCATTCACGTCACCTAAGCAAACATTTGCTCCTTGGGCTGCATAATTCTCTCCAATCGCAGCCCCCATCCCCTGAGCGCCTCCCGTGATTAAAATATTTTTTCCAGCTAAACGTGATTTATTCATAATATGCTCCATCTAAGAATTCTCTATTAACTGAAACGCAAGCGATTGATCGATTAAATTGAAAATATATCCATAATGATAATAATATATCCAAAATGGATATATTATCTATTCTTTGTTAAACTTCTTTACAACACAATTTTGAATAATTGCCCTATCTTTTTTGATGAGGATTTGATGACAAAATACGGGAGGTATCATATGTCAATTGGTAAATTATTTATAAAATTTGTGGCTATCGCTGGGGTCGCTTTATTTTCGTTTTCGCCAGCGCACTCAGCTTCTCACAGTAAGGGATCAATAGTTTCATTTAATGGTCCTGCAGGAGAAGCATATATTGGTCGCTTTATTAAAGGCATAAAAGCAACAGCTGAATTAAAAGGATTTGATATAAAGGTATATGAAAATCAGTTTAATCAGGCAGAACAGGATCAACAGGTACAGCAGGTTTTAGCTGCTGGTCAATTGCCTGATGTATTTATTTGGTGGCCATCAGATGCGGTCGCCGGTTTAGGCTCTCTTCGAGCGCTTGCTAAAACAGGAGTGCCTGTTTTAAAAATTAATCAATTACCAAATGAGCAAGATAAGCAGTACATCTTTGGTTATGCCGGTCCTGACGATAGACTAAGAGCACGAAATGCAGGCTATATGATGCGCGAAGCAGCGGCGGCAAAAAAGGCGGCCGGCGGGGAGGGGTTTAATGTTTTGGCACTCTCATATCCGCATTCATATGGTGGTTATGATTTGTCAATAAACGCTTTCAAAGAAGCAATTGCTGGTTCTGATTTAAAAATTATTGGTGATGTTGATGAGGGTTTTGGCCAAGCTAATGGATATAAAGGCGCTGCCAAAATGATTGCAAAGCTAAAAGACCAAGGCATCCATTTTGTGTATGGTATGGATGACGCCATTCTCACTGGTGGTATCAAAGCCCTTGAAGAAGCTGGCTATAAAATGGGTGAAGATGTGATTGCTGTGGGTACTGTTTGTAACGGAGATAAGCAACTTATCGAAGAAGGAAAACAGTTCGGTACCACCTTGCAGTCTCCATTGCATGAGGGACAGCTAGCTATCAAGATGGTTGAGGAGTATCTAAATACAGGAAAGCTTGAAAACTACATTAACTTCACGCCTAACCCTTCAGTTACAAAAGATACAATCGAAACAACAGCACTTCGTGGTTTTGATGGTAAATTATACACAGTAGAAGAATTATGTTCAGGTGCATGGGCAGACTAAACTTGCAAGAGCATTGGGGAAGAGGGTATGCTAGCCCTCTTTCCCTTATTTATTCATTTTATACGGATGAATTTATTGGACATAATTGATGGAAGAACAACTTTTATCACTTTCTAAAATAACCAGGTCATTTGGCGCTATTCATGCCTTGAAAGAAGTATCTTTTGGTGTCATGCCTGGTGAAGTTATGGGTTTGGTTGGAGAAAATGGTGCTGGAAAATCTAGTCTTGTTAAAATAATAGGAGGATTTGACTCTGGGTATACTGGTCAGTTGACCTTCGCTAATAAACAGGTACGTTTTTCCGGACCAGTCATGGCAGAGAGAGCAGGAATTGCAATTGCTCAGCAAGAATTGTCGCTTATCCCAACAATGTCAGTGGCGGAAAACGTATTATTAGTTGGCGATAATGTCCCTAAAATAGCAACAAAAAGACAGCTTATAAAATTGGTTGAGCCTTTCCTCTCAGAGGTAGGATTGGATTATATTGACCCAGCAACTTCTGTTGAAAGGTTATCTGTTGGTGAAAGGCATCTTGTTGAGGTTGCAAGGTTGATTGCGCATGACCCACAGCTTTTGATATTAGATGAGCCTACTGCTGCTTTGGGAGAGACGGACTCAATTCGAATTCTAGAAATGGTCGAAAGGCTGGTTAAACGTGGAAAGTCCGTAATCTATGTTAGCCACCGATTAGATGAAATTTTTAAAATTTGCGATCGTATCACAATTTTAAGGGATGGTAGAAGTGTAGCAG
>JAAXKA010000202.1 GCA_012269555.1 Alphaproteobacteria bacterium | reverse complement strand
TGGCGGGAGTGACGGGACTCGAACCCGCGGCCTCTGGCGTGACAGGCCAGCGCTCTAACCAACTGAGCTACACCCCCATATATGGAATGGCATTTTAGATTTTTAAATACCATTAAACTCAAAGAGTTGAATTAGCCTAACAATGGTAGGCTGTCAAGCGAGTTTCTAACTTAAAGTTTTCTGAAAAGTTTAAATCTAAACGTTTATTCACAACGTATCAAAAAAATAAATATTACCAGAGAGGAAAATAATGCTTACACCGATAACCAAAACTCAAGCAGCAATTAGAACAGTCTCATTTTCAAGTAAACAAGGAAATACATTCATTGCGGACTTATTGTTAATTATTGTTATAGCATTTATGTTTTCATTCAATGGTGCTTTTGCTGCCGGCAGTGTATCCTCGAAAGAGGAAAAAACAAGCACAACTCATTCCAAAGAATATTACAAAGCAGTTAAATTTATTAAAGCTAATAACTTTAAAGACGCTATAAGTTTATTAGAAACTCTGGCAACAGAAAATCCAGATGATGCTGATATCCTTAATTATTTAGGATTTTCATTTCGTAAAACGGGAGACTTGGTAAAAAGTTCTCACTACTACGAAAAGGCCTTGAATATTAATCCAAAACATTTAGGTGCTCTAGAATATCAGGGTGAGTTATTCATTACGCTTGGAAAAATTGATAAGGCTAAGGCGAATTTAGCCCGGATTGATGATATTTGTGTAACTCAATGTAAAGAATTGCGTGCCTTGGAAAAAGCTATAAGTGCAGCCCTAAATAAGTAAATCTAACGTGTGGCTGCGTATTATTTTTTTCCTCGAACAGCTTGCGACTCATTCATCATAAATTTTACAGCCTCAGCAAGGCTTTGAGTTGTTTGTCTCTTCTTCTTAACAGACTTTTTTAGAGCAATGATGATGTCTCCATCACTTTTTATAAATGGAGTTTCATAATCCGAATATTTAGAAACATATTCTTTTAACTCTTTTAGCAGTTGTGCCTGAGCGTCAACATTTTTATGAACAGAAATATGGTTTGTTTTATGGAGACTATCTTTTTTATTATTATCCATTGAATATCTCTAAGAATAACTTTTTTAAAACTAAGATACCATTACTAAGGATGGAACTTCAGCAAATTATATAAATTACTTATCTAAAATATAAAAAAGCGAGACATAGTCCCGCTTTTTTTATGGTGGGTGGTGAGGGGTTCGAACCCCCGACCTATTCGGTGTAAACGAATTGCTCTCCCAGCTGAGCTAACCACCCTTAGACCGATTAACTATTAATTTTTTCGTCAACAAGTTAAGCTGAATATCTAATTATTGACAGCAGCTTTCAACGGAGCGCCAGCCTTAAATTTTGGTTGCTTAGATGCTGCTATTTGAATTGTTTCACCAGTTCTTGGGTTACGACCTGTAGTTGCAGCGCGAGAAGCAACAGAGAAAGTACCAAATCCAACGATTCTAACTTCATTACCATTTTTTAGCGAGCCTTCTATAGACGCGAAAACAGCATCAACTGCTCTGGCAGCATCCGCTTTAGTTAGTGACGAATGTTCTGCAACAGATGTGACGAGATCGTTTTTATTCATTGATTTATCCCTTCTTAAAAGTAAGTTGTAAGCATAAACAATATGCGCAACAAACTATCAAATCAATTAAAATTTAACGATTTATCCCTAATTTAAAGGTAAAAATTGAGTTAATGAGCGACTATATCCGAAACAGAGCCAGACTCAGGGGTAATGGTGGATGCAATTTTTTCAACTAAAGGTTTTGGGCTCTCTACAAATGCAAGATTAACAACCTCATCAACAATAGAAACCGGTATAATTTTTAAATCAGATTTTACGTTGTCTGGAATTTCTTCTAAATCTTTTTCGTTATCTTTTGGAATAATAACAGTTTTTATTCCACCTCTCAAAGCAGCTAATAACTTCTCTTTTAGACCACCTATTGGCAGAACCTGACCCCTTAGTGTTATCTCTCCAGTCATGGCTACATCTTTTTTAACGGCGAGCCCCAGATGAGCCGAAATTATTGACGTAACCATAGCAATTCCAGCAGATGGACCGTCCTTTGGTGTTGCTCCCTCAGGTACATGAACATGAATATCGAACTTTTCAGCAATTGTTAAATCTATTCCAAAGTCTTTCGCCTTCGATTTTACAAAAAATTCTGCTGCTTGAATTGACTCCTTCATAACATCACCCAATTTACCTGTGGACGAAATTTTACCTTTTCCAGGCACACGAACTGATTCAACTTGCAATAATTCGCCACCAACTTTTGTCCAGGCAAGACCTGTGACAACGCCTACCTGATCGTCAGAGTCAATCTCTCCAAACTTAAATTTTTTAACTCCCATAAAATCGGATAGATTTTCTTGATTTATTTCTAAACTGGTAGTCTCACCCATAACAATTTGCGTCAAAGCTTTCCTTACAATACGAGCTAAAGAACGCTCCAAAGCACGAACTCCCGCCTCCCGGGTATAGTATCTGATTACATCTCTTATACAATCCTGAGAAATTTTTATTTCAGATTCTTTTATACCATGTTCCTTAAGTTGCCTCGGCAAAAGATGATTTATTGCGATTTCTATCTTTTCATCCTCTGTATACCCTGAAAGCTGTATTATTTCCATTCTATCTAGAAGAGGTTCCGGCATATTTAAACTATTAGCTGTTGTGATAAACATGACATTGGATAAATCAAAATCAACCTCAAGGTAATGGTCCTGAAATGTATTATTTTGCGCTGGATCCAGAACTTCTAGTAAAGCAGAACTTGGGTCTCCCCGCCAGTCTGCACCTAATTTATCTATTTCATCTAAAAGAAATAATGGGTTATTTTTCTCTGCTTTCTTCATTCCATGAAGAATCTTCCCCGGCATTGAACCAATATATGTCCTTCGATGGCCCCTGATTTCAGCTTCATCCCTAACTCCACCAAGCGCCATTCTCACAAATTGCCTACCTGACGCCCTTGCTATACTTTTACCAAGTGACGTTTTACCAACTCCTGGTGGTCCAACAAGACATAAAATGGGGCCTTTGTTTTTCTTAGTTCTCTTTTGCACCGCTAAAAATTCAATTATTCGTTCTTTGACCTTATCTAAACCATGATGGTCATCATCAAGTATCTGTCTTGCCTGCTGTATGTCAATTTTCAACCTACTAGCCTTCTTCCAGGGCAACGCAACCATCCAATCAAGATAATTTCTTACAACTGTAGCCTCTGCACTCATTGGCCCCATATTGCGGAGTTTCTTTATTTCGTTAAAAGCTTTATCTCTAGCTTCCTTAGGCAATTTTGCTTTGATTATCTTTTCTTCGATTTCATCAATTTCGTTTTTGCCGTCTTCGGTCTCACCAAGCTCTTTCTGGATAGCCTTCATTTGCTCATTTAAATAATATTCTCGTTGAGTTTTCTCCATTTGTCTTTTAACGCGGCTTCTTATTCGACGCTCAACCTGAAGAACACTAATTTCACCATCCATAAGCTCATACAATCGTTCTAAACGGGCGCGTACATCTAGTTTTTCTAATAACTCTTGCTTATCTTCTATGCTCACCGCTACATGCGAAGCCAATGTATCTGCGATCTTATTGGTATCCTCCAATTGATTAACAGAAGACAAAACTTCAGATGCAATTTTTTTATTTAGTTTAATATAGTCCTCAAAATGATGGATCGCTGCTCGACCAAGAGCGATTATCTCCGGGTCTGTAATTTTATCTTCAAATATTTCCTGAACAGTCCCTAACAAAAAATCTGAGGAGTCATTAATTTCACTAACCTGGGCTCTTCTTCCACCTTCAACTAAAACTTTTACGGTTCCATCTGGTAGTTTTAATAATTGCAGAATTGTTCCAAGCGTACCAACACGATATAAGTCATCAGATGACGGTTCTTCAGTACTGGCATCCGTTTGTGTTAGCAAGAGTATTTGCTTGTTCTCGGCCATCACAGTTTCAAGAGCTAGCACTGACTTCTCTCGTCCAACGAATAAAGGAACTATCATATGAGGGAAAACAACAATATCTCTCAATGGAAGTATTGGTATGTTTTGTTTGTTATCATTCTCAGACATCAATAAATCCTCATCAAGCAGGCTTTAGGTATTTAAAATATCAATAAAAACTTTTGTTAATACCAGTTACACCCAAAATAAATCATCCATTAGTGTGTTGCCATATTTAACTCATACCCATTAATGTGATATTAAAATCACAGATTTCAAGAGCAAAAACGTGCTAGAGGGGATTAAAATTATCAAACCATCCACATTATTAATAAATTATTTTAGGTCGGACTGAGAACCAATAGCAAAAGATTTTGTGAATATTTTATCTAAATTATCGAAGGCCAAGAACAAACAATTAGATTTATTTTTTCTTTTTAGAATTGTTATGCTCCCGAATCTTGCTTAGAGACTGAACTATGAACAAGTAATGGGGCAGCGTTAGATAATACAACATCTTCGTTAATTATAACACTATCGATATTATTTGTTGTGGGGATATCAAACATTGTATCCATCAAAATACTCTCCAAAATAGAACGAAGTCCTCTTGCACCTGTTTTCCTCTCTATTGCCCGTCTTGCTATAGCCTTTAGCGCATCCTCTCTAAATTCAAGAACCACGTCATCCATTTCAAAAAGTGCTTTATACTGCTTTGTAAGGGCGTTTTTTGGTTCGACTAAAATTTGAACCAGTGCATCTTCATCTAAGTCTTCTAATGTCGCAATTACTGGTAATCTTCCAATAAATTCTGGAATTAAGCCAAATTTGACGAGATCTTCAGGTTCAATTTTGGTAAGTATTTCTCCTATCTTGTGCTCGTCCTTATCTCTAACTGTCGCGCCAAATCCAATGCCTGTACTATTTGTTCTGTCTGCAATTAGTCGCTCAAGCCCTGCGAAAGCTCCTCCACAAATAAAAAGAATGTTGGTAGTGTCAACTTGCAAAAATTCCTGCTGTGGATGCTTCCTTCCCCCCTGAGGCGGAACCGAAGCAACTGTTCCCTCCATTATTTTTAATAATGCTTGTTGGACACCCTCACCTGATACATCTCGGGTGATTGATGGGTTGTCAGACTTTCTGCTAATTTTATCAACTTCATCGATATAAACAATGCCTCGCTGAGCCTTCTCAACGTTGTAATCAGCCGCTTGAAGTAATTTCAAAATTATATTTTCTACATCCTCTCCAACATAACCTGCCTCTGTAAGTGTTGTTGCATCCGCCATGGTAAAAGGAACATCAAGTATGCGAGCGAGTGTCTGAGCAAGCAATGTCTTTCCGGAACCAGTAGGCCCGACGAGCATGATATTAGATTTTGAAATCTCAAGATCTCCAACGTTACCCGCATTCGCCAGTCGTTTATAATGATTGTGAACTGCAACAGATAAAACTCGTTTTGCTTTTTCTTGGCCAATAACATAATCGTCTAATACTGTTTTTATATCATAAGGTGAAGGCACCCCCTCGCCGCTTTTTACAAAACTACCCTTATGCTCTTCGCGGATTATATCCATGCATAATTCCACGCATTCATCACAAATAAAAACTGTCGGACCTGCTATGAGTTTTTTTACCTCATGCTGACTCTTCCCACAAAAAGAACAAAACAAAGTTGATTTGGTATTATCCTCAGATTTTGCCATTACCAATTAATCCTTTTTAAATTCCAATTAGGCTACTTAATATCATCATGTTATCAGATTAAAACCTCTTGTCATTAAAACTTAACTAAAATTTATTTTTTTATTCGCCCACATTTTTTACATATATAATAAACTAATCTTTCTCAGGGGCAGGACGCTTTGATACCACTTCGTCAATCAATCCCATTTCCTTTGCTTCATCTGGGGACATGAATGTGTCACGTTCCATAATTTTTTCAATTTGCTTAAGTGATTTTCCTGAATGCTTCTCATAAATTTTATTAAGCCTACTTCTCAGACTAATTATTTCTTTCGCGTGAATTTCAATATCAGTAGCTTGACCTTGAAAACCACCAGATGGCTGATGGGTCATTATGCGGGAATTTGGAAGGCAGTGTCTTTTCCCAGCCGCCCCTGCTGTTAAAAGCAAAGAGCCCATTGATGCCGCTTGTCCAATACAAACTGTAGAAACATCAGGACGAATATATTCCATTGTGTCGTAAATTGCCATACCCGAAGTAACTACCCCACCAGGTGAATTAATATACATAAATATATCTTTTGAAGGGTTTTCTGATTCAAGAAATAATAATTGGGCACAAATGACAGATGCCATCATATCTTCTACTGGACCATTCAAAAATATGATACGCTCTTTCAAAAGTCGTGAATAAATGTCGTAGGATCGCTCACCCCTGTTGGTTTGCTCAACGACCATTGGAATTAACGCAGAGGTTTCAGGTAGCACAGTATTTATCATTACTAACTTTTCCTTTATGTAACTATCGAAAGAAGTGGGCAACTTTTTGGTTTATGTAGTGACCAAGTAATATTTTCCTAACAAAAGTATAGCGAAATTAACTAAGTGCCAAGAAGTTATGCATATTTATTGATTGAACTATTTTTTGGAAGCCTTTTTCTTTGCTGATTTTTTTGTGGCCAATTTATTAGTTACTTTTTTTGTAGCTGATTTCTCATTCTTTAGAGAAACATTAGATTTATTGGTAGCTTTCTTTTTTACTTGTTTCTTTTTTTCAGTAGAACTGCCAGATTTACCTGACTCGCTTTTGGGTTTTACTTTCGTTTTTTTCTTAGCTGGTTTTTTAAGAGCTTCTTTGCCAAAACGCTCCTGAGGTTCATATAATGCACTAATATTAGTTTCAACATCAGTTACTTTGGCAAGCTCCAAGACGTAATCAATTACTTTATCTTCAAATAATGGACCAGCAAGCTGTTGCGTAGCTTCTGCGTTTTTCTGATAGTATTCAATAACCTGTTTTTCTTGTCCCGGATATTTTTTTGCCTGCTCAAATATAGCCCGCTTTGTATCTTCCTCCGATACTTTTATCTCATTGGATCTTCCAATTTCTGTTAACATCAATCCTAATCTAACTCTTCTTGTGGCAATCTCTAATGCTTCCTTTTTAGTATCATCGTCGAGTCCTTCATCTGCATTATTTTTTTCTGAATGAATATGCTCAGAGTCATGATCATGGTCGTGGTCGTGGTC
>JAAXKA010000209.1 GCA_012269555.1 Alphaproteobacteria bacterium | reverse complement strand
GGTATAAAAAGAGCGTTAGATAGAAACGAGAATAACCAAAGGTTTGAAAGAAAAGGAAAGCTTTTTCATAAAAAAATTAGGGATGGTTATCTTAAGGTTGCTTCTTCTGATCCAGACCGTATCAAAATCATAGATGGCTCTCAAACAATCGAAAAAATTTCAGATCAAATTTTTCAACTTGTTTCTCCAATCCTCCGAAGTAGTTTAATTAAATGAGCTTGAAAAACAAACAAGCAATTAAAAATCGACTTTATGGTCATAAAGACTTTTTAAGTCAATTCTGTATTTCAAAGCAAAATGGTGAGCTTCACCATGCTTATTTAATTTCTGGAAATATTGGAATAGGAAAATCCCTTCTGTCGAGGCAACTGGCAGTCTATTTACTTAATGATAATAATAAAAAAACCTTATTAGACAATTCCTCTATATTAGATGAGGTTGAGTATGTTCTGAGTTTGGATGAAGATAACTCTGTTTGGAGACAAGTATTTTATCACTCACACCCAGACATGACCTATCTTTCTGCTAGTAAGTCTGATCAAAATAAATCTGGTCTGATTAAAATTGAAGATATCAAATCAATTGCAAATATTACTAACCATCAGTCGGGAAGAGGCGGGTGGAGGGTCATTATAATTGACAGCCTCGATAAAACTAACCGCAATGGAGCTAACGCTATTCTAAAGATTTTGGAGGAACCTCCTTATAAAACAATTTTTTTTCTGATTGCCCATAATTCTTCTAATGTTATCCCCACAATTAGATCCAGATGCCAGCAGATTAAATTAAATGCTTTGTCAATTGAAGATACCTGCTTAATTCTGAAGGAGCAAATAAGAGATTTAGAAGATGAGCAGACAAAAAATCTAGCCTTACTTTGCGAGGGTTCACCTGGAATGGCTCTATTAATTTATGAATCAGACATAGACAAATATATGGACGAATTAGCTAAGGTAATTAGAGAAAAATTAGAACTAGATGAAATTTTGAAGCTCGCTTTTAACTGGGGTAATAATATCTCTAAAAAACCCGAACTATCTCTGGCAACTCAATTTATTTTTGATAAATTATTCTCAGAATCTGCTCTTCGCGCACTTAATATCAAAAACAACTTTTCTTCTAACCAACAATCTTATTTTTCTATTTCAAAATTAGCAGACATACTAGCGGAAACATTCACATCTAACGAACTAGCAAATATACATATGGATTGGCAAAAAGAATTTCAGTTTAATCAAGCCAACTATCTTGATATGGGAATTTTTATGCAACAAACATTTTACAAATTATATAGCCAAATGCACTTTAGATAGGCTATGTAAAAATTGGAATAACATAACATAAGTTTAGCTGCATGTGAAAAGGTATCTATATGCGTCAAAAGTTTTATATAACTACGCCAATATATTACGTTAATGATAATCCTCATATTGGTCACGCTTATACAACATTGGCATGTGATGTGTTGGCTCGGTTTAAACGATTAGACGATTACGATGTTATGTTTCTAACAGGAACAGACGAACATGGTCAGAAAGTACAAATGGCTGCAGAGAAAGCTGGAATATCTCCAAAAGATTTTACTGATAAAGTCTCTAAAAACTTTGAATACCTAGCAAGCAAAATGGGATTCTCCCATGATTGTTTCATTAGAACAACAGAAGCAAGGCATTATGAATCGTGTCAAAAAATATGGCGTAGGCTCATGGATAGAGGAAATATAACTTTATCATCATACTCTGGTTGGTATTCAGTACGAGATGAAGCTTTTTTTGCGGAAAATGAATTAGTTAATGGCGTTGCACCTACAGGAGCACCCGTTGAGTGGGTGGAAGAACCATCATATTTTTTTAATCTTTCAAAATGGCAGCAACCTTTGCTTGATTTTTATGAGACACACCCCGATTTTGTAGCGCCTGAAAGTAGATTTAATGAAATCAAGAGATTTGTAGAAGGTGGGTTAAATGATTTATCAATTTCTAGAACTACCTTTGATTGGGGTGTGCCTGTCCCAAATGATCAGGAACACGTAATGTATGTCTGGTTAGACGCTCTGACAAACTATATCACGGCAACCAACTGGAACAACAAGGAACAAAATCAATTCGATAAATGGTGGCCTGCTGATTTACACATGGTAGGAAAAGATATTTTAAGATTTCATGCAGTATATTGGCCTGCATTTTTAATGGCAGCTGAATTACCCTTGCCTAAACGAGTATTTGCTCACGGATGGTGGACAAATGAAGGGCAAAAGATATCAAAATCTTTAGGAAATGTAATAAATCCAATAGCATTGATTGAAGAATACGGTCTTGATCAAATAAGATATTTTATGATGCGTGAAGTACCATTTGGAAGAGATGGGGATTTTTCAAAAACAGCATTAATCAATCGAATTAACAGCGATCTTGCAAACGACCTTGGTAATCTTGCTCAGCGTGTTTTATCCATTATCTTCAAAAATTTAGACAGTAAAATTCCTTCAATACCAGAAGACCTTCAAAAAGAAGACTACTTTTTACTTAATAAGCTGAAAGAACTTCCAAACAATGTGCGTGTTCTAATAAACGAACAATCATTCCATGAAGCACTAAGAATAATCTGGCATGTCATAGCCGAAGCAAACAGATATGTTGACAAGCAAGCCCCATGGTCATTGAAAAAAACTGATTTTAATAGAATGTCAGAGGTCCTAGGTGTTTTAGTTGAAGTTTTGAGAGGTGTTTGTTTGATATTACAGCCCTTTATGCCGGATGCTAGTGAAAAACTATTAGATCAAATTAAAGTATCTCCAGAAGAAAGGCTTTTTAGCTCACTAACAGATATTAATTCTTTATCAGGACGAATAATAGAAAAACCTGAAGGTGTTTTTCCTCGCTATCTAAAATCAGAGGATGCGTAAATGCAATCAAACTTACCTATTATTGATTCGCATGCGCATCTTGATTATCCAAAAATAATTGAACAATTGGATGATGTTATTAAAAGAGCAAATGAAGCGGGTGTGAAAAAAATAATTTCTATTGGTGTTAAATTGAGTAAATCTAAAAATGTACAAGCGATATCTGAGAAGTATGAGGATATATTCTTTTCGGCTGGAATACATCCTCATGAAGCATCTTCAGAACCAGACGCTTGTAATTTAGAAGCAATAATTCAAGCAGCATCTCACCCTAAATGCGTGGCAATAGGAGAAGCGGGACTTGATTATTTTTATGACCATTCCCCTCAAGAAGCACAGCAAGATAGTTTCAGGGTACAAATACAGGCTGCAAGAGAATTAGATTTGCCCATAATCATTCATTCTCGTGATGCTGATGAAGATATGGCATCGATAATTGAAGAAGAATATGAAAAATCTCCTTTCAAGGGTGTTTTGCATTGTTTTAGTTCTGGAAAGGACCTAGCAAAAAGAGCAATTAATAAAGGATTTTACATTAGCTTTTCAGGTATTTTAACTTTTCCTAAATCCACAGAATTGCGAGAAATTGCCTCCAAAGTACCATGTGACCGTATTCTAGTTGAGACTGATGCGCCATTTTTGGCGCCAGTGCCTTTTAGAGGCAAAACTAATGAACCAGCCTATACCGTATATACACTTAAAACACTGAGTGAAGCGATAGGAAAACCTTTTGATGAGATGGCTAAACAAACTTTTCAGAATACCTTAAAGTTATTCTCCAAAATAGGAGAGTATAAATGAAAATCACAATGCTAGGTTGTGGTACTTCTGTTGGCATTCCTGCGTTAGGTCGGGCAGGGTGGGGTACTTGTGACCCACAAAATCCTAAAAATAGAAGGCAGCGTTGCGCAATTCTTATTCAAACAAAAAGTACGACTATATTGATTGATGCGGGTCCTGACATTAGAAACCAATTATTACCTATGAACATCAGTAAGTTAGATGCTGTTCTTATCACTCACACACATTCTGACCACGTTGCAGGCATGGATGACTTACGAGTATTCTATTGGCCTGACCAAAACAAAATTAAACTATTTGGGTCTGAAGAACATGGGAAAGATGTTCTATGCAGATTCCCTTATTTATTTCAAAAAAATTTATCTTCACCTAGCTATTTTATTCCACCTTTTGAGTGGAATTCTATCAAAACCGATGAGCTCTTTAAAATTGGTGATGTAACTATAAGAACTCAATTTCAAAAACATGGAAGTGGATTTTCTCTTGGCTTTGTTTTTAATGAAAAGTTTGCATATTCCACTGATGTTAGCGAACTAGATGATGAATACTTAAGTTCTATATCTAATATTCCTATATGGATTGTAGAAACTCTAAGAGAAACACCACATTCGGCTCATGCCCACTTTGACCTAACGTTTTCTTGGATTCAAAAGGTAAAACCAGCTAAATGTTATCTTACACATCTTGGACTTGAGTCTGATTATGAAAGTTTATTAAATATTTGCCCTCCAAATGTGGAGCCAGGTTATGATGGTTTAGTAATAGAGATTTGAAAATTAATAGTATTTATTACATAATATATATTATGCGACATTTTTGTTTTATATAGTTAAGTTCTTTCCCTCAAATTTTATGAAAAGTACATTAACAAAAAATTAATATTCTTATTGTAATTCATAGAGTTGTAGGCCAAACCCAAAAGCTAGGTCTAAGACAGAAATTATTTTTCCTTCCTGGCTCATTATAACGTATTCTGAGGCCGTTGTGATAACCTCATTCTCTTCCACAAAGGAGTCAACACTTTGCCAAATTAGTTTGCCGTATTCATCCACTCTTATGAGTAGGCTCCGCCAAGTTTCACGAGGATCTCTAATACATTGGGCATAAAATTCTCTATTTTCTTCAAACTCTTCACAATGGGTCCCAGTTCCGCATCCCATAATAGCGCCACCATCATTTAAAGATTCAATTCCCCAACACTCATCATAAATAAACTTTTTGCTGCCCTTCCCTAAGTTGCTCAAATTGTTTTTTTCCCAAGCCGGATTCCCGTATGTATTAGTCCAAATAATATCTCCATTCGTTGATATTTTGGTTATGGACCCGTCTATGCCATTATCATTCATGCTTTTATGACCAGACATAAAATATCCGTCTATATTTCCATTTTTACTAGATATACTAATGTCAGTGACTTCTCCATGATGAGGATAATCAGTAGACCAAACTAAATTTCCATTTTGGTCAATTTTAATTATTTTGGCGATAGCTGGTTCCTCTCTCGTAGACGACGCTATGATAAAAGTTTGTTCTTCTACATTTTGTATGATTGTTTTTCCAGTTAATGAATCTTTAATATTTTTTTCCCAAACCGGTTTTTTAGGAGGGGTTTTTGCTAATAATTGTTCTTCTTCAAAATACATTACAAAAACATTCCCATCAGTGGGGTTTCCGTATGATTTAAATCCTTCTATACTGTGTCTTTCAGCATTTGTTACACCTGTTAATATTAACCCGTTTTTATCTGTAATTAATGCTGACTCAAAGGCACTATCTTTGTTTTTATCTTCTGACCGAAAGGTCTTTTGCCATAGGAGTTCTCCGGTAGAAAATTCTATTTTTGCAAGGTATCTATCTAGAGTTCCTTCCTTTGAAGACAGTAATCCAGCCACAAAGACAAAATCGTTTAGAAATACCGCAGCATTAGCAACATCCTCAACACCCTTTGATCCAAACGAAAAAACCCAGTCATAAGATAAATCTTCGTCTGGAAGCAACCATACATTCTCTCTCCCCGCCTCCATAATCATCGGAAATTTTATAACAAAACCATCATTTGAATTACCCAAGTCTGAAAATTTACCTGCCAAAACAATGCCCTCACCAGGGACCTCAATTCCATGGACGGCGTGTGGATCTGAGTCCTCGCCACAACAGCTTTCATTTGTAACAAAAAAACCAATTGATTGTGCACTCTCCTCAGCTTGAACAAAATTTGGAGTTATAAGAAAAATTATGAGGGACAAGAATACAAAATTATGCAAAACTTTAGTCACAAATATTACCCTATTCAAAAACTTTTCGCGTATTCTTGTTATTAGCTCGAGTAACATATCTTGATGTGTAATACAATTTTCAAGCAAATACTTTCTTACTAAAAACGGATATTTACATCGCTGTTCTTAATTGTTATGGTTAGCTAAATCTCTTGGGGTGCCTTTATTTACAATTTAAAGGCTGAGACATACCCATGAACCTGAACCAGATAATGCTGGCGTAGGAAAGAGTGGTTGTTGAAACAATATTTGATCCATTTTTTTCTCTTTCTGTATCTCAGTGATATCTGTATTGAATTTAACGTATGAGAAAAATGGATATGAAAAATATTAAAATAATTAACCTTGTAATTGTGTTTATCCTTTGCGGATTCTCTGCTCATGCAGATAAGCCTGTACTTACGGTCTACACATATGATTCCTTTACTTCCGATTGGGGTCCGGGGCCTGTTATTGAGACAAAATTTGAAGAGACATGCGAATGTGACTTGCAATTTGTGGGATTGGATAGCTCCATTGGGATTTTAGGTAGAATTAAGCTTGAGGGACCTGACACAAAAGCAGATATCGCGCTTGGACTTGATACTAATTTAGTTCATCTAGCAAAAGAAACAGGATATTTTTCTGAATTACCAACCAAAGTAAAAAATAATTATATTAAGAATAGTTCATTACCTATTGAATATGATGATAATATGTTCATGCCATTTGATTGGGGTTGGTTCGGTTTTGTTTATAAAAAAGATATTTTGAAAAATCCTCCGAAATCTTTTGAAGACCTATCCAAAATGTCCGATGATGTAAAAGTTGTTATCCAAGATCCAAGAACTTCAACACCTGGTTTGGGATTATTGCTTTGGATAAAATCCATTTACGGTGATAATGCAATTGACTATTGGAGAAAGTTGCAACCAAAAATTCTTACTGTTACGAAAGGGTGGTCAGAAGCTTATGCTCTTTTCTTAGATGGAGAAGCAGATATGGTACTATCTTACACCACTTCACCTGCTTATCATTTAATCGCAGAAGAAAACGAAAGCTTTGAAGCTACTATTTTTGAAGAGGGAAACTATCTGCAAATCGAGGTAGCTGGTATATTGAAAAGTTCTTCTAAGCCCGAGCTAGCAGCCCATTTTTTAGAATTCATGGCAACGCCTTCATTTCAAAATATTATACCCACAACAAATTGGATGTATCCAGCTTATAATGCAGAAATACCAGAGGGTTTTGAAGCGGTTGCTAAACCCTCTAAAACCCTTCTTTTTAATTCTGAAAATGTGGCTGCAAATCAAAAAAAATGGATTGATGAGT
>JAAXKA010000002.1 GCA_012269555.1 Alphaproteobacteria bacterium | reverse complement strand
AGCATGCCATAGAACAAGTTGGGGAGCGTCTTCGAGCAATGATGCCATGGATTGGTGCAAATCGTTTGGTTGATAAAAATAAAAATTAATTAATTATGACAGCAAAGTTAATTAAAAATGATAATCCTGAAGTAAAATTTGCTTATTTTTATATTATATGACCAAAAATATAGTAAAACTATTTTTTTTAGTTAACTTGTAGATTATCATGTCGTTGTAATCTTGCTAATAAAATTTATTTAAAAAAGGACATATACACATGATTGGTTCCCTTTTTGGCTTTATGTCAGCAGACATTGGTATTGACCTTGGTACTGCTAATACACTCGTATATGTTAAGGGTCGTGGTATTGTTCTTGATGAGCCTTCTGTAGTGGCTATGGCAGTTGTCCGTGGTAAGAGTCAAGTTTTATCAGTTGGAGAAGAAGCTAAGGTCATGCTTGGAAAAACACCAGGGAATATCCAGGCTATTAGGCCTATGGCGGACGGGGTGATTGCAGATTTCGAAATCGCCGAGGAAATGATCAAGCACTTTATCCGGAAAGTGCATCGTTCTTATTCAATAGCTAGACCTCAAATGATAATTTGCGTTCCTTCCGGTTCAACTGCTGTTGAGAGAAGAGCTATTCAAGAGTCTGCGGAAGCTGCGGGTGCAAGGCGTGTATTTTTGATAGAAGAACCAATGGCGGCAGCTATTGGGGCAAACCTTCCTGTTACAGAACCATCTGGTTCTATGGTAGTAGATATTGGTGGCGGCACCACTGAGGTTGCAATTTTATCTCTTGGAAATATTGTTTATGCGCATTCTGTTAGAGTGGGTGGGGATAAACTGGATGAGAGCATAATAGCTTACATGCGACGAACGCATAATCTATTAATAGGAGAGGCTACGGCAGAACGAATAAAAAAATCTATAGGTATTGCGCGTCGCCCTGAAAAATCCACTGGCGTAAAAGTAGAAGTTCGGGGAAGGGACCTTGTAAATGGAGTGCCAAAGGAAATTCAAATTTCTGAGGCACAGATAGCCGACGCGCTTTCTGATCCTATTAAACAGATAGTTGATGGTGTTAAAATGGCACTAGAACAGGCTCCTCCTGAACTTGCCGCGGATATTGTTGAAAAAGGGATTGTGCTAACTGGCGGTGGTGCTTTATTAAGAGAGGTTGATACTGTTTTAAGAGAAGCAACTGGACTTCCTATATCAATAGCAGAGGAACCATTATCGTGTGTTGTTGTCGGAACTGGAAGATGCCTTGAAGAGTTAAAAACACTTCGTCATGTTCTTATAGGAGCATAATTGGTAAAGAATGGTCTGGTTAAAACAGATTAAAAGGAAACAATCTAATTCTCGTTTTCCTCAAATATTAATTATCTCATTTGGATTCTTATTAATTCTGGTTGGTAAAGCAGATTTAACTGCGGTACGATATATGCAAGGCGGAGTAGTTGAAGTAATCGCACCTTTTTATTCCATCGTTACAGTTCCAGTTAATAGCATAGAAAGTTTATTTGAGGGGCTCCAGACAGTCGCATCTTTAAGAACAAAGGCAAATAGACTTGAACTTGAAAATGCGAGATTGAAAAAATTACAAAGAATAGCTGAATCGCTGGAGGTCGAAAATAGACAATTACGCACAGTTCTTGGGGCTGTTATTCCACAGGAATGGGACGCTATTACCGCTCGCGTTATTGCAGTGCCTGGAGGAAATTTTACACATAGTATGATTGTTGAACATGGAGCCAATAAAGTCATAGCAAGAGGTAGCGCAGTTGTTACTGCAGAAGGCTTAGTTGGTTACATTATTTCCAGTGGAAAATACTTTTCACGAATTCTTCTTTTGAGTGATGTGAATTCTAGAATCCCTGTTATTCTTAGCGACTCTTCTTGGCCAGGACTTGCTGTTGGGAAAAATGGTCTCATATTAGAATTGGATTTTCTTCCTGCAGAATCTGAACCATCTCTTAACGAGACAGTTGTTACATCAGGGCATGGTGGTTTACTTCCTGCCGGTATACCTATTGGCAGAGTATCCTCCATAACTAAAAAGCAAGTTTTAATGACACCTTCAGTCGAGCTGAGAAAACTATCGTTTGTGACTATTCTCTCACGAAAAACAGCCCCTGAATTTTTTTCAGATCCAGAACAGAGTGATAATTTTTACTCCCCTTTGATAGATCAAAAAAAAGTACGTTTATTTGAAGGTTTAAATGTCAAAGAGATCCTTCAATGATAAAAAACCAAAATAAATCAGATTCTTACAAGAATCATGCCGACTTTTCAAAAAAATTTCTAATTTTTGGAATTAGTGTGTTAATTGTATTTTTTGAAATTGCTCTGGCTAAGTGGTCTCTTTTTTTTGGGTCAGCTCCAATGTTAAGCCTTTGCTATATATTCACACTTTTATTGTTATGTCCCCAATTTATATCCCCGATAACAATAATTTTACCATCATTACTTTTTGAGGTAATGGGTGGAGATATGCTTGGAGTAAGGGTGACCACTTTTTATATAGTCGCACTTCTTGTGACTACACGTTTGGTATCAAATGAGCATGATGATTTTATTTCATATTGGGCTAATTTTAGTTTGATTTGTATTGGAGTCGTTTTGTTTAGATTGCTGGTATTTATAGTTCTTTATTTTACTATGCCAAATATATCTATGCTGGCATTTCAAATCGGTGTTAGTATTGTATTATTTCCAGTATTTT
This sequence comes from Alphaproteobacteria bacterium, assembly GCA_012269555.1. GTDB lineage: Bacteria > Pseudomonadota > Alphaproteobacteria > Puniceispirillales > Puniceispirillaceae > UBA5951. The sequence continues at coordinate 4,599 of JAAXKA010000002.1, read as the reverse complement.
TTGTAAGTACTACTATTCTTTTAAGTATGGCTGAATCTCATATTAAACAAATTGATTAAGATTGGGACTTAAAAGATATTATGGCTAAAAAACGAAAAGAAATACAGGAAGTTGCGAACCAAATTTCTAAAAGAATGTTTTTGGTTGGAAGCCTGCAAATAGGTTTTGGGTTAATTCTGATTGGAAGATTATACCAATTGCAGATTTTACATAGCGACTCCTACTTAAAGTTATCAGATAAGAATCAATTTGATCATCGCTTAGTGATCGCGCCTAGAGGAAGATTGCTCGACTCCAAGAATCGTTTACTTGCTGGCAATTCAGAGGTTTTCGAGTTGGTTGTTATACCTGCAAGAACTAAGAATTTAGAACTGCTTTTGATAGAAATTGACAATATTGTAGGACTATCCAAGGAAGAAATTAAAGACATATTAGTAATAGCCAAAAATCAACCAGATTTCATAGAAATTTCAATAAAATCTGACTTGACCCAGCGAGAATTATCCCACCTTGCAATTAGAAGTGCTGTTTTGGAGGGGGTATTATTTCAAAAGAATTTTAATCGAATTTATCCGCAGGGTAAGTTACTTTCGCATGTCACTGGCTATGTCTCAGGAATTACCGCTAGAGAGGTTGAAAAAGATAGAAAATTACAGAGATTGGTTGGATTGAAAACCGGTAAATCTGGTCTTGAAAAGACCTTAGATGATTCTCTTCGAGGAATAGCTGGTAAAGAGCGTATTGAAGTAAATTCACGTGGTAAGCCAGTCAGATTTATTTCTGATAGTGTGCCTAAACAGGGGAGGGATCATAAGCTTACAATTGACATGGATATTCAATCCTATGCAGTAAATAGGTTGAAGTTGGGGAATTCCGAGCAGGTTGAAATGGCTCAAAGTTCTGTTCAAGAAGCTATTAACAACAATGATGAGCTAAAAGCGCACATTAATATCGGCGAAACAATGATATTAAAAGATGCGAATTCACGATATGTACCTCCCGAAGCAGGAGCTGTTGTTTTGATGGACATTCATACAGGTGGAGTTATTGCAATGGTGTCTTCACCTGCTTACGATCCAAATCTATTTGCAGGTCGGATTTCAAATAGAGCTTGGAATAATCTTAATGAACATCCAAGAGTACCCTTGTTAAACAGAGTTATAGCAGGGTTATATTCGCCTGGCTCTACTTTCAAAATGGTTGTATATGCTGCTGCTCTGGAAGCTGGCGTTATTTCATCCGACTCATCTTATAATTGCAAGGGGTTTTTTGAATTTGGTGATCGTGATTTTTATTGTTGGCAAGAAAAAGGCCACGGTGTCGTGAATGGAAGACAGGCTATAGCACAGTCATGTGACGTTTATTTTTATCAAATCGCCCTTAAAACAGGTATAGAACGTATTCACAATATGGCAAAACGAATGGGACTTGGGGAAATTACAAATGTTGGTATACCTGATGAAAAAGTTGGGATAATGCCAAATCGTGAATGGAAAAAAAACACACGTGGAACGGTATGGACACCCGGCGAGACAGTGATTGCTGGGATTGGTCAGGGATTTGTTTTAACAACTCCTATTCAACTTTCTGTAATGACGGCTCGGCTAGCAAATGGAAAAAAAGCAGTTAAAGCAAAGTTATTATCTGAAGCAACAAAAAACTCCGATGATTTCCTGCCGTTAAATATAAACAGTTCAGTATTGAGAGAAATTCAACGTTCTATGAGAAGTGTGATTTCTAGTGGCAGGGGTACGGCACGTAAATATGAATTAAATGGGTATGGACTAGCAGGTAAAACAGGCACTGTCCAAGTAAAAAGAATCACAAAAGCAGAGAGAGAAGAGGGTATCATTGATAACATTGACAGACGTTGGAAAGACAGAGACCACGCTTTGTTTGTAGGTTATGCACCATATGATAAACCTAAATATGCTATCAGTGTAATTGTAGAACATGGAGGAAGCGGTTCATCTATGGCAGCACCAATAGCTCGTGATATACTTCAATTCGCACTTGAGAGACATCTTGTATGAATTGGACCTCAAAATTATTCTTAATTCCATGGCTGATGATAATATGCATGTTTATGCTTGTTATCATAGGAACATTGGCGTTATATTCCGCATCCGATGGTGTGTGGACGATGTCTGTTAAACAACATTTGATACGTTCAGCAATAGGTTTTTTAATAGCCTTCTTTATCGCTTTTCTTCCGATTAATTGGTTGTTTAGAACCAGTTTCCTGGTATGGTTTGCTTTTGTCTTTGTTTTAATGCTTTTGCCATTTATTGGTGTGGGTGCTGGAGCAACTAGATGGATTGATTTAGGCGTTATGAATTTTCAACCCTCTGAGCCAACCAAAATAGCTGTTATCCTGCTATTAGCAAGATATTTATCCCTCAGAACATTTGATCAAATTGATAAATTTGCAATTTATATACCTGCATTATTTATAATAGGTATTCCCTCTGCGCTAGTACTTAGACAGCCAGATTTAGGTACTGGTTTGATGATTTTAGTTGGAGGATTAGCAGTGATATTTGTTAGTGGACTGCCAAAAAAATATGTTTTTCTGGGGCTGGGAACAGTTGGAGCTTCTATTCCTATTATCTGGGGACAGTTATATGATTACCAAAAAGCACGATTATTAACTTTCCTTAACCCAGAAAAGGATATTTTGGGTGCAGGCTGGCAGATTACGCAATCAAAGATTGCTCTAGGATCTGGCAGTCTTTTTGGAAAAGGATTTTTGCAAGGCTCACAGTCGCAACTTGACTATTTACCAGAAAAACAAACAGATTTTGTATTTACCTTAATTGGAGAAGAATTTGGTTTTGTTGGCAGTATTACTATTATTCTGATTTATTTTATGATTATTCTTTCTATTACTAGCATTGGTTTGAAAGCAAAAAATAGATTTACCAGGCTTGTTGCAAGTGGACTTGGTATGATTGTTTTTTTATATGTGTTTATCAATGTTGCCATGGTAACAGGTGTTTTACCAGTGGTTGGTGCACCATTACCGCTATTATCGTATGGTGGTACAGCAATGCTTACCGTTTTTGTTATTTTGGGAATTTCTATTAATTTATCACTAAATCGTGAAAAAGAAGACCTTGAAATTAGTTGATAGTTGCTAAAGTACCTGTAAGATATTAAATTTTAAATAAATCCTGAAAGGGAGACTCATGTTTAGGTTTTTCACAACAAGAAAATGGTTTTTTTGGTCTTGGTTGGGTTCAGTTGCGATTTTATCTTCTCTATGGGTTCAAGTACAGATCGATGTTGAGATAAATGAATGGTTTGGAGAATTTTATGATCTGATCCAAAAAGCGCTCGGTGAGCCTAATTCCATTACAATAGAGGAGTATTGGAGTAGTCTTTTTAGTTTTATGTCTCTAGCGGCTATCTACGTAGCGATTTCGGTATTAGTAAGTTATTTTACAGCTCATTTCTTGTTTAGGTGGAGAACATCGATGGTTGAGTGGTATCACTCAGTTTATCATAGGGCCAGAAAAATTGAGGGTGCTTCCCAGCGTGTTCAAGAGGATACTATAAAATTCACAAGGATTATGGAGGGTTTGGGGACTAGCTTTATAGAAGCAATAATGGTGCTGGTGCAATTTGTTCCTATATTGCTGGGACTTTCAATAGGAATTCCAATATTCTTTTTTGGTGATTGGGAATTTGGACTAGTTACAGGCGCTCTTTTATGGAGTATAGGTGGAACTATATTTCTTATTGTATTAGGATGGTTACTTAGACTAGTTGGGATTGAATATGATCTTCAAAAAAAAGAAGCAGCATATAGAAAAATTCTTGTAATAGCAGAAGATGATGACGCTCAGAACGTCAGGCCAAAAACAATAGAAGAAATATTTTTAGATGTGAGGTCTATTCATTTTTTGTCTTATTTAAGATACCTCTATTTTAACATTGGTCGTGTGGCTTATCTGCAGGCCAATGTATTATCTGCCTATATTTTCTTAGCCCCGGCCATAGTTGCTGGAGTTGTAACGCTAGGAGTGATGCAGCAAATCATCAGAGCCTTTGGGAGAGTCGAGGGCTCGATGCAATATCTTTTAAGGGCCTGGCCCACTATTATTGAATTATTAAGCGTATATAAACGTCTTAGAGAATTTGAACTTCAGATTTCTGACGAATATGCAGAAATAGCAAAGTGAACTGAGATTTTTAATTTTTAGTAATTTAATATTTTGTTTGTTTTTGTTTTCTTTGAAACTTTTTAGCTCCATCCACCCTTATTTCCTGTCTCGCTCTTGATAGGCTTAAGCTGTCGTTGGGAGTGTTTTCGGTAATTGTGGAACCAGCCCCTATAATTGTGTTTTTCCCAATGTTTAATGGTGCTACTAAAGAGGAGTTTGAACCAATGAATGAGCCTGAGCCAATTTTGGTTTTATATTTTTTATAACCATCAAAATTACAAGTTATAGTTCCGGCACCTATATTTGCATTTTCTCCAATGAGTGTATCCCCAATATAGCTAAGGTGGCTGATTTTGGTTCCCTTGCCAATACTAGATTTTTTAACTTCCACAAAATTTCCAAGTTTTACATTTTTATCTGTCACAGTATCTGG
>JAAXKA010000110.1:24754-25576 GCA_012269555.1 Alphaproteobacteria bacterium | reverse complement strand
GTCCATTAGGAGAGAAAAACCGAAAGGTTACTTATTTATCACTTGATTTTTGAGAATAAGATCGCTAATCGAGATGAAAATATTTAAAAAAATATTTTAACGATTTATTATTTTTGGGGGGAAATAATGATGGAAGTATCATCTCTTGAAACAAAGAAAAGCAATGGGGCTTCAAAAATAACTAACGAAAACAAGTCGGACGTTCAATTGCCGGTTGGTTACAAACCTAGCGCTGACGAAGAATTTATGAATCCTAGGCAAATAGAGTATTTTCGTCAGAAATTAGTGCGTTGGCGGGCAGAATTATTGGATGACGCAAATCAAACAATTGCTAATTTATCTACAGAAAATCTTCATCGGCCTGACCAAATGGACCGTGCTCAGATAGAAAGTAATGCAGCACTTGACCTAAGAACAAGAGATAGGGAGCGTAAATTATTACAAAAAATTGATTCGGCCATGAGACGAATTGAAGATGGAAGTTATGGATACTGTGAAGATACAGGGGAGCCCATTAGTCTTTCACGATTAGAAGCAAGACCTATTGCTTCTTTAAGCTTGCATGCACAAGAATTACATGAACGTATGGAACGTGTGCATAGAGACGATTAAACATAAATAAATTAATATTTTTTTGATTAGATGATTAATTTAGTCCAAAAATTAACGTTTTTTGGCGAAATATCTTTATTATCAAAAATTTCTTGCAATTAAAGAACAAAACAGGTACAAAAACAAAGAACAAAACAAGTACAAACAAATAAAAATTTGTTTTTTTAAATAATTGTTAAAAAAATTCAGTTCTAGACAATAACGTTAAGC
>JAAXKA010000110.1:0-24744 GCA_012269555.1 Alphaproteobacteria bacterium | reverse complement strand
AAAAAAGAACAAAACAAGTACAAATACCTGGAACAAAACAAGCACAAACAAATTAAGGTACAGTTTGTTTTATTATAATAGTGATAAAATTCAGTTCTAGACAATAACGTTAAGCTATGCATTATGGAGGAAATTTTGAGTAACAATGTAGTGGAAATGAAAATGGTAAGTGATGATAAATCAAGAGCTCTAGAGGCAGCGATTGGTCAAATCGAAAAAGCTTTTGGTAAAGGTTCTGTTATGCGTCTCGGTCAGAACGACTCAGTGGATGATGTCCAAGCTATTTCAACTGGGTCACTTGGTTTAGATATTGCACTTGGTATTGGCGGACTTCCAAAGGGCAGAATTATAGAGATATATGGGCCGGAGTCTTCTGGCAAAACTACATTGGCTCTACATGCAGTTGCACAAGCACAAAAAGAAAGTGGAAATTGTGCATTTGTTGATGCGGAACATGCTTTAGATCCGGTTTATGCTAAGAAACTTGGGGTGGATTTAGATAATTTGTTAATATCTCAACCAGATGCTGGTGAACAAGCCTTAGAAATTGCTGACACATTGGTTCGTTCTGGTGCAGTAGATGTGCTTGTTGTTGACTCTGTTGCAGCTCTCGTGCCAAGAGCTGAGCTTGAAGGTGAGATGGGAGACACACACGTTGGTCTGCAAGCTCGTTTAATGAGCCAAGCTTTACGCAAATTGACATCTTCTATAGCTAAGTCAAATTGTTTGGTGATTTTTATAAATCAAATAAGGTTAAAAATTGGAGTTATGTTTGGGAGTCCTGAGACAACAACTGGTGGGAATGCACTAAAATTTTATGCCTCTGTTAGATTAGATATCAGAAGAATTGGTTCCATTAAAGACAAGGATGAAGTTGTTGGAAATCAGACCCGTGTAAAGGTAGTGAAAAACAAAGTAGCAGCACCTTTTAGGCAGGTGGAATTTGATATTATGTATGGAGAAGGTATTTCAAAAACTGGAGAATTAATTGATTTAGGTGTTGCAGCAGGGTTGGTAGAAAAATCAGGTTCTTGGTATTCTTATGATTCTCAGCGAATTGGTCAAGGTCGAGAAAATGCTAAAATATATTTGGCAGAAAATCAGTCAGTTGCTGACAAGTTAGAACTTGCTATACGCCAAAATGCAGGTTTAGTTCAAAGTCAAATGCTTGATGAAACAATAGTTGAAAATGAATAGAAAGTATAATTAAAATATCGTGTGATTTAACTTAAAAAATCATAAATATATTTTAAAGGGTTCCTTATTTTTCGATTTTTTTTGATACAAGATACCTTATATTTAATATATAAGTTTTGAATGTTTGGATTATATCCTAGACATATTTATATTATTTACCGTAAAAAGCATAAAGCGAAAATTTTTCGCTTCTGCTTTTTTATTTGTGGTAGAAATGAGAGTAAGAATTTTCTATGTCGAATGTAAATGATATTAGGTCTACATTTTTATCCTATTTCTTAAAAAATGGTCATCATGAAGTTAGCTCTAGCTCACTCGTACCTCAGAATGATCCTACATTAATGTTTACAAATGCTGGTATGGTTCAGTTTAAAAACGTATTTACTGGAATAGAACAGCTTGATTATAAACGTGCTGTTACTTCTCAAAAATGTGTGCGGGCAGGAGGCAAACATAATGACCTCGAAAATGTTGGTTATACCGCGCGGCATCATACCTTTTTTGAGATGTTGGGAAACTTCTCATTTGGTGATTATTTTAAAGATAATGCAATAGAACTTGCATGGAATCTTATCACAAAAGAATATGAACTTAATCCAGAAAGACTTTTGGTAACAGTTTATCATGAGGATGAAGAAGCAATTTCATTATGGAAAAAAATTGCAGGTCTTAGTGATAATAAGATTATTCGTATTAGTACATTAGATAATTTCTGGTCTATGGGGGACCTCGGTCCTTGTGGGCCATGCTCAGAGATTTTTTATGATCATGGAGAACATATAAATGGAGGTCCTCCTGGTTCTAAAGATGAGGATGGAGATAGGTTCATTGAAATATGGAATCTTGTTTTCATGCAATATGAACAAACTGAAAAAGGAAGAATAAATCTTCCTAAGCCCTCCATAGATACAGGTATGGGGCTCGAGCGAATAGCTGCTGTGTTGCAAGGTAAACACGATAATTACGACATTGATCTAATGCGTGCTCTTGTTGAGGCATCTGCTCAAATTTCCAATACTGATATTGACGGCAAACATTCTGTTTCACACCGCGTTGTTGCTGATCATATTCGTTCTGTGGGTTTTTTAATTGCAGACGGCGTTTTGCCTTCTAATGAGGGAAGAGGTTACGTGTTACGCAGAATTATGAGGCGTGCTATGAGACATTTGCATCAGTTGGGATGTGAGAAGCCAGTTATGCACAGGTTGGTCAGTAGTTTGGTACAAGAGATGGGTGGACATTATCCTGAGCTACATCTGGCTGAGTCATTGATTTCTCAAACAATCGAGTCAGAGGAAACTCGTTTTAAAGATACATTGTCACGTGGTTTAAAAATTCTCCAGGAAGAAATGGAGGACTTGAGTAAGAATAATATTTTATCAGGTTCAACTGCATTTAAACTTTATGATACGTATGGTTTCCCGTTAGACCTTACGCAAGATTATTTGAGGGGGCATGATTGGCAGGTAGATCTAGACGGTTTTGAAAAGGCCATGTTGGCGCAAAAAAACGCGGCCCGTGCAGCATGGACGGGCTCGGGATCCAAGACAGAAAGTAGATTATTTTTAGAACTGGCGGATAGAAATGGAAGTACTGAGTTTTTAGGATACGGTCAGGTATCATCTCAGGGTATAGTAACAAATATAATTTTAGATAATGACGAGACAAATATCTCTTCAAAAGATGAAAAAGTGATTGTCATTACTAATCAAACACCCTTTTATGCAGAGTCTGGGGGGCAATTGGGAGATACTGGCTACTTTTCTTGGTCAGAAGGGTTTGCCAATGTCGAAAATACTACAAAAATATCTTCTTTATTTTTGCATCATTGCAAGATTTCTAAAGGCTCACTTTCAGTTGGTCAGCCAATACAAATGAATGTAGATGCGGATAGGAGAGATAAATTACGCTCTAATCATAGTTCAACGCATTTATTGCATGAAGCACTGCGGCTTACATTAGGACAGCATGTGGTCCAGAAAGGTTCTCTTGTAGCTCCTGATAAATTAAGGTTTGATTTTTCGCACAACGCACCTGTTAGTTCAGAGCAATTGGGGGTTATTGAAGATATCGTTAATCATCAGGTTCAAATGAATACACCTGTCCAAACTCGTATTATGACTCCAAAAGCAGCCATCTCTGAAGGTGCTTTAGCTTTATTCGGAGAAAAATATGGTGAAGAAGTGCGAGTTGTTACTATGGGAGACCCGGATAAATCGGGAGGAAAATCAGCTTGGTCGATAGAGCTTTGTGGAGGAACACACGTAAAAAGAACTGGCGATATTGGTCAAATAAAAATAATTTCTGAGACTGCAGTTGCTGGTGGGATTAGAAGAATTGAAGCTGTAAGTCATAATTCAGCTAGACAATGGTTTGAGGCTAGAGAGGAAATCTTAAATAAAACAGCAACTTTGTTAAAATCCAAAGTTGAACTTATTCCTGATAGGGTCTCAGCCTTGTTAAGCGAAAAGAAAAAGCTTGAGACTCAAGTTGCTCAATTAAGACAAAAAAATGCTACTGGAAATGGTACTGGGGATTTAGGTAGTTCTGAAAAAGTTGGTCCTTATAACTTTATTGGCAAAATACTCCAAGATTTACCAACAAAAGAATTAAAGCCGCTTGCTGATAAATTTCGCTTAAATGCTGTTACTACTGTTATATGTCTAATCTCTGTTCAAGATGACAAATTATCAATAGTTGTGTGCTTGTCGCCAGATTGCGAAGGAAAGCTAGATGCTGTTTCATTGGTTCGCATTGCTTCTGAGGCTGTAGGTGGAAAAGGGGGGGGTGGCAGATTTGATATGGCCCAAGCTGGTGGTAACAACCCAAAGGATGCATTTAAGGCGTTAGAAGCTGTTAAAACTGAATTAGTCTCTTCAAAACAAAGAAACGAATCTTAAAACTATTCGTTTCTTTGTTTATTAGCCCAAACTATGCCATTGCTTTTTGTAAATTAATATCGAGAGTATCTAAAAATTGGTCAGTCGTCTGGAACGTCTGACTAGAACTTATCAAAATAGCTAAATCCTTGGTCATTTTACCGCTTTCGATAGTTTTAATACAAACCTTTTCAAGTGTTTCTGCAAAATCAATGACTTCTGGGGTATTATCAAACTTTCCTCGATAACTGAGTCCTCTCGTCCAGGCAAAGATCGAAGCTATTGGGTTTGTTGATGTTTGTTCACCTTTTTGATGTTGACGGTAATGTCTTGTTACTGTTCCATGTGCCGCTTCTGCTTCTATTGTTTCTCCATCTGGTGTCATCAATACGGATGTCATCAATCCGAGAGAGCCATATCCTTGGGCCACCGTATCCGATTGCACATCTCCGTCATAATTTTTGCATGCCCACACATAGCCTCCATTCCATTTCATAGCACAAGCGACCATATCATCAATCAGTCTATGCTCATATGTAAGCCCAGCCTGTTCAAATTTAACTTTAAATTCGTTTTGATATACCTCTTCAAACAAGTCTTTGAAGCGCCCATCATATGCCTTCATGATAGTATTTTTTGTTGACATATAAACCGGCCAACCTAAGTCAAGGCCGTAATTCATGCACGCTCTTGCAAAGCCTTTGATTGACTCGTCCAAGTTATACATAGCCATCGCAACTCCACCATCAGGAAAATCGTAAACCTCGTGACTGATAGCGTCACCCCCATTAGCAGGTTGGAATGTCATCGTGAGCTTTCCAGGTCCCTTAATTACCATATCAGTTGCTCGATATTGGTCACCGAATGCGTGCCTTCCAATAACAATTGGTTTTGTCCAACCTGGTACTAATCTTGGAACATTATTTGCGATAATCGGCTGCCTAAATACCGTTCCCCCAAGAATATTTCTTATTGTTCCGTTAGGTGATTTATACATTTTTTTGAGACTAAATTCTTCAACTCTTTGTTCATCAGGTGTTATAGTTGCGCACTTAACTCCAACTCTATATTTTTTGATAGCTTCGGCAGCATCTATTGTTATTTGATCATCTGTTTTGTCCCTAGCCTCAATTCCAAGGTCATAGTATTTTAAATCTACATCTAAATAAGGATGGATTAATTTATCTTTAATTTTCTGCCAGATGATTCTGGTCATTTCATCTCCATCCATTTCTACAATAGGATTTAAGACCTTAATTTTTGTCATGAACGACCCCCAAAAATAAAAAATGTCATTTTATTGCTAATTTAAGCTTTGTTGCTTTAAGAATTTAAAAAAACTGTATTGAAACTAGTCGAACAATAGACAATCTATTTATAAAATACAACAATAACACATTGTTTAAATATACTAAATTAAGCGTTTTTTATATTGTGACTTTCTCAAAGATTATCTACTAATTCATCTGCAGTCTTTGACCATGACACAAACTCTAAATTTGTATTATGCATGAATCCACTCTCGGCTATATGAGTTAGTAGCAATTTCATCGGTTGCCAAAACTCATCAAGGTCGAAAACATGAAACTTGGCATTCAATATCTTAAGTTGGCACCAAGTGAGAACCTCCATTGTCTCATCAAGAGAACCAAGACCCCCTGGAAGTAGAACGAAATCTGTTGTGTTTTTATACATTAAACTTTTTCGTTCGTGCATCGATTTTGTAATTATTAATTCTGTTATTTCTTTGTGCCCAATTTCCTGAGATTCTAAAAACTGCGGCATAATTCCTGTTATAAGTCCACCACTTGATATAGCACCGTCCGCAAATGCGCCCATTAGACCTGTTCGACCACCGCCGTAGACAATCTTGTAACCTCTTGCTCCAATCATTTGACCCAGGCGAAATGCTTCTTTCGAAAACTGTGGTGACAGACCATTAGCTGCACCAGCAAATATACATATCGTTTTCATTTTGATCCTAGATAAAAAATTTATAATTTTGCCATAATTAGACATGTATCCTATCATTACTTTAGTATTGTTAGCTAGGAGCTAATTAATGAAAAATTCAAAAATTGGACTCATAGGGTTGTTGGTAGCAGGTATTGTCGCAGCATTTTTCGTATTTAACCTAAACGAAACTGCAGAAACTGGCAAAAAAATTGACCAAGAGGAAGCGCGCGAAAATATTGGTGAAATTGAAAGAGTTGAAGAAAAGCTAAATACCTCAGACGAGTTAAAGGTTGGGTTGCAAGTTACCATGGCACAAGTAAGCCCTGACGGCTCTAGTGTATTTGGTGGTATTGGGCCACCTGGTAAAACCGTAATTTTGTTTAATGGTGATATTATTATTGCTGAAACCACAATCAATAAAAATGGTGATTGGGTTGCTATTCCAGAAAAACAATTTGAGTCGGGTTCTCATTTTATCCAACTAGGAATTAAGCCCGAACATGGTGAAAGTGAAACTGAAAGGCTGTCACTAAGAGTGATATCTGAAAAAGCTGAGAGTGGTTTGAAGGAGGCAGATAATACTGAGAATCTGCCATTGACACCAGAAACTACAAATATGGGTGATTCTTCCAAAATATTAGATACAATGATTTCAGATTTAGCTGTGGTTATTGATATCGAAGAAAATAAGGAAGAAAAACCGTTTGTGGTATTTGTTCCGAAATCAGATTCATCGATACCGGTAGTGGTGCAATCACCAGATGTTATGGCTGATAAAAAGGAAACCATTACTTCCTCAGATGACTCAGATATAGGAAGGTTGCGTTCTGTAGCTTCAGTACTCGATAAAGCAGATAAAATTTCTAGTTTGTCTAATGAAAACGAATTTATTCAAATTAGAAGTTTATCTTGGGAGGATAAATCAAAATTAAGGTTGTCCGGGTTTGCTGGGGGAGGAAATTCTATGCGCGCATATTTTGACAATCAATTTATTGCTTCAATCAAGTGGAATGTTTCTGAGAGAGACGATAAAGTACATCGGTGGAGCATGGTTACAAGGGCGTTAATGCAACCTGACAAACCATATAACCTGCGCGCTGAATTATTGGGTGAAGATGAATCAGTTGTGCAAGTAACCGAGATTGAAATAAGTGCTGAGTCGCTTGAAATTGGTAGTGACGGGAGTGATATGTTGGTTATTCATAAAGGAGATGCCTTATGGCGTATTGCTTATAGAGCCTATGGACAGGGTGTTCGCTATGTCGATATATTTAAACGCAATAATAATCGTATAAATAACCCGGACCTAATTTATCCTAATCAAATATTTGCTATACCCGATTAAATTTAAAAGAAGGTGTTAATTGAAACATTTTATTGGTCAGATTTAAATGAATACGCTAACTGAATATTTTAAAGAGTCATTAGACTCACAATCACCAAGTATGCCCATTCGAATTATTACTGGAATGATTGTAATATTATTTGGGTTTATATGGCTTCCACTTGGGTTGATTGGTCTTTTAGGTTTGCTTTGGATTGTCTATGTCACAAAACATCCAAACACCAATATTATGGAGATTGAGACTGGAGATATTTTAGCACCGATGGACGGATTGGTTACGCTTGTAGACACTTATTCTGGTAAAAAAAGAATAAGAATTTCTCAAAAAATTCATACTAATAGGCTTATTCTTATGCCATGTAATGGTAAAATTGATATAAATATGTTCGTTGATGGCTTGTTTCTACCTTTTGAGATTTCCAATGCACATACCTTGAATGCAAGAAGGGAAATAACCATTAAACAAGACATCAATTCGTTCTCTTCGAATGTTCAAAATGAGGTATGTATTATTGCATGGGGTGGTCCATTAGCGCGTTATTTGTCTAGTCCTATATCAGAGGGAAGAATAGTTAAAGCGGGAACGCCAATTGCTATCTCATTGCTATATGGTGAGTTAGACATCTTGTTGCCAGCTGATTATGAGTTAACGGTAACTTTGGGTGAATTCTGCATTGCCGGCAAAACATTACTCGCGAAGTAATAATGATTGTGCATTGGTCATATAAAAATGTTTGATAAAACACTTTCACCGTTTGCAAAGCCATTACTGTCTAAAATGGCTATTTATGCCGTAAAAATTGGCGTTTCTGCTGACGCTGTGAGCATATTAGGATTTATAACTGGAATTGTAGCCGCTTTCCTTGTTGGATATGGACATTTTTTACTTGCGCTTTTATTTTTTAGTTTAAATCGTATACTGGACGGTTTAGATGGAGCTATTGCAAGAGTAAAAATACCTACTCATCGTGGAGCATTCTTGGACATCGTTTTTGATTTCATAATCTATAGCTCAATTCCTTTTGCGTTTGCTGTCTTCAATGATAAAAACAGTTTTGTTGCTTGTTTTATAATTTTTAGTTTTGTTGGAACTGGAACTAGTTTTCTTGCTTATGGAATTTTACAGGAGAAAGTTTCAAAAATAGACAAGAAACCAACCGGTGAAAAAAGCTTTTATTATTTAAGTGGGCTAATTGAGGGTAGTGAAACAATATTTTTTATTGTTTTAATATTATTGTTTCCATCTTTATTTTTCTCTATTGGAATTTTCTTTGGTTGCTTATGCTGGTGCACAACAATATTTAGAATTTATTCTGGTTGGCGAGATTTTTCATTAAAATGATAAAAGCGTTATTTTATATAACTAGGTAAAAAACAGACTACTAAGTAAAGTTAATATGGAGTTAAAATTTGAAATTTGGAATTGGACAAGCGGTAAAACGAGTTGAGGATAAGGTGCTTATCACCGGCACAGGAAAATTTACGGATGATATTGATGTCGGTGAGGGATTATCAGCGCATTTCCTTCGCTCTACACATGCTCATGCAATTGTAAGTTCAATTGACTTTGAAACAGCGTCAAAACTGCCAGGGGTACATCTCATTGCTACCCAATTTGAATTAGACCATGAAAAGGTTGGTGAGATTAAATGTCTTGATTTGGTAAAAAACGTAGATGGCAGCGATATTGTGCCAACCACAAGATCGCCAATGGCACGAGGTATAGTAAGATCTGTAGGTGACATTATTGCAATGGTTGTGGCAACTACTAAAGAACAGGCTATCAACGCAGCTGAATTGATAGAGGTGAATTACGAACCATTGCCTGCAATAACTGATGTGGATAGTGCATTAGAAGCGGATGCGCCACAACTTTACCCTGATTATCCAGGCAACAAGGTTTTTCATTGGAGAGTTGGTAATCATGAAGAGGCCTTGCACGAGTTTAATACAGCAGATTTAAAAACGGACAGAATAGTTGAATTATCTGTTGTAAATAACAGGATTGCTCCAAATGCAATGGAAATGAGGCAGATAATAGCAATGCCACATCCAGAATCAGATGAAACAGATGAATTATTAATTTGGTGTGGAACACAAGGAACAGTGAGCCTTTCAAAACAAATTGCGGAAGCTTTGAATTTAGATAGTAGAAAAGTTCATTTGCGTTCAGGTAATGTTGGAGGAGGCTTTGGATACAAGATTTTTTTGCATCCAGAACAGTTATGTGTTTGTTGGGCAGTTAAAAAACTTAACAGAGCAGTCCGATGGCGGCAAGATCGCACAGAAGGCTTTATTAGTGACTTGCAAGGTCGTGATATAAAAAGCTATGCAAAAGCTTTAGTGACAAAAAGTGGAAAAATTAAAGCCATTCAATTTAAAAATCAAGCAAATCTTGGGAGTTGGTTATCTAATTTTGGTGTTTATGTGCCAACTAAATCTACTAGTCGTACATTGACGACACTGTATGATATTCAGAATGTGAGTTTAGAAGTTATTGGAGTTGTCACAAATACTCCCGCGATAGATGCCTACAGAGGAGCAGGGCGCCCAGAAGCAAATTATATTATGGAACGCTTGATGGATAAAATTGCTTTTGATCTTCAAATTGACAGAGTGGAGGTCAGAAAAGTGAATTTAATTCAACCAGAGCAAATACCCTATAAAACTGTTTGTAGTGGTACTATTGACTCAGGAAATATGCCAGCATTATTTGACGACGCACTTAGAAATGCTGATGTAGAAGGATTTAGAGAAAGATACGAAAATAGCCAAAAGAATGGTTTTTTTAGGGGACTGGGAATCGCACTTTATCTGGAGTCTTGCGGAAATGGAAAAGATGGGGGCGTTGATATTCGTTTCAACAAAGATGGAGATGTGATTATCTATGCAGCGCAAATGGAAAATGGGCAAGGTCATCAAACAACGCTTACACAAATTTTT
The DNA here is from genome assembly GCA_012269555.1 of Alphaproteobacteria bacterium. Classification (GTDB taxonomy): domain Bacteria; phylum Pseudomonadota; class Alphaproteobacteria; order Puniceispirillales; family Puniceispirillaceae; genus UBA5951. Next base: position 14,424 of record JAAXKA010000110.1, on the reverse strand, counting down.
TCTGATAGATTAGGATACGACGCAGGAAAAATTAGAGTTATTCAAGGCGACTCTCGAATTTCTCCATCTGGAAATACAGGAGGCGCGAGAATGACTGTAATTCAAGGTTCTGCAACAGCAGAGGCAGCAGAAAAAATATTAAAAAAAGCTAAGCCTTTTGCAGCTGAGTTTCTTGAATGTGGTTTAAATGAGATTGACTTTGAGGAGGGAATATTTAGGCGTGTTAATACAAATAAAACTGTTTCAATAGAGTATCTCTCTAAAAATCTTTTCAATAATGGCGAGGTTCATCCATTTAATCTTAAACATTTTTACACAACTCAGGGGCCAAGTTTTCCTTATGGGTGCCATGTTGTTGAGGCAGAAATTGACAAAAAAACGCTAGTTACTGTGATTAAAAAATATACTGTTACTGATGATGTAGGTGAAGTTATCAATCCCGATACACTATTAGGTCAAATACATGGAGGTATTGCACAAGGGGTAGGTCAGGCTTTATACGAAAATCTGGTATATGATAAAACAGGTCAGTGCTTATCGGGGTCTTTAATGGATTATACCTTGCCTCGTGCAGATCATTTTACGATGATTACTCACTACTTAAAAAATACCAAATGTAAGAATAATTATCTTGGTGTAAAGGGAGTTGGAGAGGCGGGCACTATTGGAGCACCACCAGCGATAATATCAGCGATTTGTGATGCATTGTCATTGGCGCATATTGATATGCCTGTGACATCAACTAAAATATGGAAAAGTATAAAAAAAGAGGTGATTTAGATGAGTGATAAAGTTGTCAAATCAGATGAAGAATGGAAATCGTTGCTATCGCCTGAAAGCTATTATGTCGCACGCCAAGAGGGAACTGAAAGGGCATTTACAGGGAAATATTGGGACAATCATGCGAATGGTGGTTACCATTGTATTTGTTGCGGAGCTCCTTTATTTCACAGTCGTGATAAGTTTGAATCAGGAACTGGATGGCCAAGTTTTACAAAACCAAATTCAGAGCTTGTGGCAGAAAAAGAAGATTTAAGCTTGATGATGCAAAGGACGGAAGTCCATTGCGAAAGATGTGATGCCCACCTAGGTCATGTTTTCCCTGACGGGCCTCTTCCAACCGGATTGAGATATTGTATCAATTCAGCGTCTCTAAATTTTCAACCAGATGAAGAAATATGATGAATTTAAATAGAAATGATGAGCGAACAAAACAATATTATGTCTATATCAGGCACTACTAAACTTTTTGTTATTTTTGCGCACCCAGCGAAGCAAGTGCGTGCACCTACCCTCTTTAATAAAAAATTTGAAGAGTTAAGGATAGATAGTGTGATGATACCTATTGATGTACCGCCTTCTCATTTGAAGGACTGCGTGAATTCTATGCGTGGTATTAAAAATTTGCGTGGAGGAGTTGTTACAATTCCCCATAAAGTGGAAATTGCTAAATTATGTGACAAGTTAGGTACAGGTGGTAAAGCTACTGGAGCAGTTAATGCAATACGATTTGAAGAGGACGGTATTCTTCATGGTGATAACTTCGATGGCATTGGATTTGTTGCTGGTTTAAAGGACTATGGGCATTTATTGAAAGATAAAAAGATATTGATAGTTGGAGCAGGTGGCGCAAGCCGAGCGCTTGCAGTAGAACTTATTAGTGAGCCAATAAAGTCCTTGAATATTACAAATAGGAGTTTTGAAAAAGCGAAAAAAGTTGTACAGACTGTGAAGTCAGTAAGACAAACTGATAAAATCAATGCTGTAGAAAAAGAACATATTGAATATGCAGAGTATGATTTTGTAATAAATGCTACTTCTCTAGGAATGAAATCAGATGACCCTCTTCCTTTTCCAATCATATCTTTAAGGCCAGACTGTGTTGTTTGTGACATTATTATGAAACCTGAGGAAACTAAACTACTTAGCGCCGCAAAGCGATCCGGTATTAAAGTTCATTATGGTAAACATATGTTGGATTATCAGATTTCATTTATAGCAGATTTTATAGGTGCATTTAAGACTTGAATTAACCATAATACTGTAATAGTTGGTTTTGCATAAAAATTTTTAGATTGAACTAGAAATTTGCTTAAGAAAGATAGTGATGAAATGACGGATGAAAAGGGATGGACAGAAGAGCGCCTTGAAACGCTTAAAAATCTTTGGAAAGAGGGACTTTCAATTTCTCAAATAGGAGAAAAGCTTGGTGTTACTAGAAACGCTGTTGCGGGAAAAGCTCATAGACTTGGTCTTCCAAAAAGACAATCTCCTATTTCTGCGTCTGGCTCTGTAGCCCGCACCAAATCAAAGAAGACAGAAGAAATAACCTCTGATTTACCTTTGCGTCTTGCGCTTAGAAAAATCAACTGGTCTCGTTCTAAATGTGTATGGCCGTCTGGAGACCCCAAAACAACAGACTTTTCCTTCTGTGGAGAGCCAATAGAACCTGGAAAGCCATATTGTTATGAACATTGTGTTTTAGCTTATACGAATACTCGTGAAAACAATTGAATATGAGCCAATTGTTGGTGAAACGCGATGAGTATACTCCTACTGGCTGGGATATCATATCCACGTATTTGACAGTTCAAATATATTCTAATTTTGCTAGAACAACTGTAAAAATGAATATTGAAGCTTCAAATTCAGATAGTTTGCCACCGTTATTTCTACATGGACAAAACCTGGATTTAGAAAAAGTGGTCATTAACAATGTAACCCAACAAATTAACGATATACAAAAAAATAAGGATTCATTAATATTTAACTTATCTTGTGCTTCTAACGAAATCGAAATAGTTACCTCATGTAACCCTTTTGAAAACACTACACTAGAAGGACTATATAAATCTGGTGATATGATCTGCACCCAGTGTGAACCAGAGGGTTTTAGACGTATTTGTTATTATCCTGATAGACCTGACATGATGAGTGTATTTACCACTCGAATTGAAGCAGATATCAGTTACAAAAATCTACTTAGTAATGGGAATTTGATTGCATCTGGAAAGATTGGGCATGAAAGACATTTTGCTGTCTGGAATGATCCATTCCCAAAACCGAGTTATTTGTTTGCACTTGTCGCTGGTGACCTGGAGAAAGTTGAGGATACATTTATCACTGCCTCTGGGCGAAGAGTAAAATTGAATATTTATGTTGAACATGGCAATTCGCATCTGACTTCTCATGCCATGGAGTCACTCAAAAAATCAATGAAATGGGACGAAGAAACTTATGGGCTAGAATATGATCTAGATTTATTTCAAATTGTTGCAGTAAGTCATTTTAATATGGGTGCAATGGAGAATAAAGGCCTTAACATTTTTAATAGCAAATTTGTCCTTGCAGACGAAAAAACAGCTAGTGATTCTGATTTATTAAGAGTTGAGTCTATAATAGCACATGAATATTTTCATAATTGGTCTGGCAATAGAGTTACTTGTCGTGATTGGTTTCAATTGACTCTTAAAGAGGGACTCACAGTATATCGTGACCAATGTTTTACCGCCGATTTACATGATGAATTCGTTAAACGTATTGAAGACGTGAGTTTATTGCGCTCTGTGCAGTTTCCAGAGGATGCTGGTCCAATGGCACACCCTATTAGGCCCGAGAGTTATTCCGAGATAAATAATTTCTATACACCTACCATCTATGAAAAAGGTGCTGAGGTAATCAGAATGTTAGCGAGCATATTTGGTAAAGATGGCTTTAGAAAAGGGGTTGCTCTTTATTTTAAAAGACATGATGGACAAGCCGTAACATGCGACGATTTTCTGAAGGCCATGGAAGATGCCAATCATTTTGATTTGTCCAAATTTTCCTATTGGTATCAGCAACTAGGAACGCCTTCTCTTCAAATAATAAGAAATAAAAGAGCTTCAGAAATAGAAATGATGATAGTTCAAAAAAAGCCTGAGAATGGTGGAAAACATTATCAAGCTATGATGATACCATTTAGGTTTTCTTTAAATGATAAAACAGGTAACGCTCTCTCTCTTATCATAAATGGAAAAAAAATGGGTGCAGAGCCTCTTATTATTATAAATGAAGAAGAAACAGTACTCTCTATAAGGTCTGCCGATAAATCAAGAACTAATGATTTATTAGATGCGACACCTTCTTATTTAAGGGGATTTTCTGCGCCGGTTAATCTTTGTGATGATCGAACTATTGATGATTATATTCATCTAATATCGTCTGATAGTGACCCATTTGTAATCTGGGATTCTATGCAATTATTATATAGCAAAGTTATTATAGAGGATTATAAGGACGATAAAAATATCAATCTTGAGCTACGGTTATCTAACGCTCTTTTAAAATCATTAAAAAATCAAAAATTAAATAATGCCTTGAAGGCACTTCTATTACTTCCTCCAAGTCAGTCAGTTTTATTGACAAAAGTTGTTGAGCCAGATCCTCCAAGAATATTTTTGGCAAAACAAAATGTTTTAAGACGAATGAGTTTAAATATTCAAAAATATCTTCAAAAAAAACTCGATATAAAAATTTCATATTTTGATACAATGGATTCATCTGGCAGAAGTCTGCATAATCAATTATTAGCGTGGGGTATGTTAGGGGGGATGGAAATTGCACAAACATTAGCATTGAAACAAGTTTCTTCATTCAATATGACCCTTGTTAAGGGTTCTATTAGCGCTTTGAACCATATTGATGTTCCCAGTCGTGAAATTGCTTTGGAACGTTTTCATGATAATTGGAAAACCAACTCGCTTGTAATGGAAAATTGGTTTATGTGGCAGTCATCTTCTGTAGTTAAAGGAACAGTAAAAAAATGCAGAGAACTTATGAAACATCCTTCCTTTGATGCAAATAATCCAAATAAACTTCGTGCTGTAATTGGCAGTTTTGCAAATGGAAACCCGGTTCATTTTCATGCTAATGACTGCAGTGGTTACGAATTTTTGGCAGAACAATTATTGAAAATAGATAAAAAGAATTCTCAGATTTCTGCAAAGTTAGCTTTGCCATTAACCCGATTTGCTAATTTTTCTTCTGAAAGAAAGGGATTAATGCTCAACATCTTAAAAAAATTAAATGAGAACAATCTTTCGTCTGATTTATCAGAGGTAGTAAAAAAATCTTTAGGATCCTCAGATAATTAATCACTTATCTCTGTAATAGAAAAATTTTTGGAAGGTCTATTTAAAGCAAAAAATCGGGAGCGCTCTCTAAATCACAAAACCCATTACCACCCGTCCAAGCTGGTGGTCGTTTTTCACTAGCGCGTCGTGTTTTTATTGGTTTTTGAGAATCGTTTATAAAAGTTTTTTCGTGTTCCCCGGCTTTTTTTGATATGCTCTTATTTTTTAAATCCCTGCTGTGTGAATTATTTTTTTTGCTTAAATTCGTATTATTAAATGTTGTGGTATGTTCTGGTATGGAAATTGAAATTAGTTGTTCAATTGCCAATAAAAGTTTTTCATCATCACTATCTGCAATGAAAGTGAAAGACTGTCCAGTTCTACCTGCTCGGCCGGTTCTGCCGATGCGGTGGACATAGTCCTCAGCATTTGAAGGTACATCGTAATTAAAGACGTGGCTAACAGAAGGAATATCAAGGCCCCGCGCCGCAACATCAGATGCAATAAGGTATTTAGTTTTTTCATCCTTAAAAGCTTTTAACGCTGAAAGCCTCATAGATTGTGTCATATCACCGTGTAAGGCAGCCACATTAAATCCATAATTTTTAAGGTACTTGACTAATGAAGCAATATCTTTTTTACGATTACAAAAAATAACTGCATTGTTAATGTGTTCATTCTGAAGTAATTCTCGCAAATGCTCTTGTTTAAGTTTTGGTGTGGTCTTGCAAATATGCTGGGAAATGGTGGGAGCTGTTTGTGCAGCCTTTGCCACTTCAATTATTTTAGGATTTAATACAAACTGCTCTCCAATTTTTTGTATTTCATTGGAAAGAGTAGCAGAAAAAAATAAAGTCTGACGAATTTTAGGAAGCAATGAAACAATTCGTTCAACATCAGGGATAAAACCCATATCAAGCATTCTATCTGTTTCATCTATGACAAGAACTTTTACGTCTTGGAGAAGAACCTTTCCTCTTTCAAAATGGTCAAGCAACCTTCCTGGTGTTGCAATCAAAACGTCTACGCCTTTTTCTAACGCTGTTTCTTGATCTGAAAAACTTACCCCACCTATGAGTAATGCCTTAGAGAGTTCATGGTTTGCAGAAAAATTTTCAAAGGATTCTGCGACTTGTGCAGCTAGTTCACGAGTGGGGGCCAGTATTAAGGAGCGCGGCATTCTTGCTTTTGCAATGCCGGCATCTAAAATATCAATCATTGGTAATGTGAATGAAGCTGTTTTTCCCGTACCTGTCTGGGCAGAGCCAATTACATCTCGTCCCATTAAAACAATGGGTATTGCTTTTTCTTGAATTGGAGTTGGTTGTTTATATCCAAGTGCAGAAACAGCATTACATAATTTTGCGCTTAGACCGAGTTCTCTAAATGAAATGGAAATTTGTTTTTCCCTAGAAATATCTATGTTAAATAATACAACGAAAAAATTTCAAAAAGGAATACTCTAATTCTGGTATGCTGGTCAAGTGTCTGATTTTTTATAAAGTGAGAAATTTTTGCAATAATTTTTTCTTTAGGAATTAAACTATGATAAAACTAATTTTGGTTCCAGGGTTACTTTGTACAAGGGAGCTTTTTAAAGACCAGATTCATGCATTAGAAAATATCTGTGATATTGAAATCGCTAACACGCTGGGCATGAGTTCTATTTTGGATATGGCACAAAACATTGTCAGAAATCAGTCGTCAAAATTTGTAATTTGCGGTTTGTCAATGGGAGGGTATGTCGCCCAAATGGTTGCACATCTGGCACCTGAAAAAGTAATTGCGATGGGCTTGCTTTCTACAAGTGGAAGAGCGGACACAGAAGAAAAAAAAAAGCAAAGAAGAGCGCTCATTGAATTATCCAAATTAGGAAAATTCAAAGGTGTAACTCCGCGTCTGTTGCCAAGTTTGTTATCCACAAAAGCATTAAAAAATGACAGCCTCGTCCAAAATGTTATTGAAATGGCTGCTGATGTTGGTCAAGCAAACTTTATGCTACAACAAGAGGCAATAATGGGAAGGCCAGATTTTAGGCCTTTTGCACAGTATGCAAAAATACCAGTAGAGATACTGGTTGGAGATGAAGATCAATTAACACCAACTTATCTTTCAGAAGAGTTAGCTAGCTTGTTTAGTCATTCTAATTTAACAATATTACCTCATATCGGACATTTAACATCAATGGAAGCGCCAGACCAAGTAACCGATGTTTTAAGAAAACTTGTCAGTTCAGTTTAGTTGATTTAAATAGGGTTTTTAGATATCTAATTGCGATAAAACATCCTCTGAATGTTCTCTTATGTAGCCAAACCTAAGTTCTGGTTTTTTACCCATTAGCGTTGTGACTAGTCTATCAGCCTCTCGTCTCTTATCTGCACCATCTAGGTCTCTCTTTGGAAGGTTAACCCGCAATAATCTGCGGGTGCTTGGGTTCATAGTAGTCTCTTTTAACTGCGATGGTGGCATTTCACCAAGTCCTTTAAACCTGCTTATTTCAACTTTTGTACCCTGATTAAATTCGGTCAATAAAAGGTGCTCTCTATGCTTATCATCTTGTGCGTAAAATGTCTTACTTCCTTGCATCATTCTGTAAAGTGGGGGTTGTGCTAGAAATAGTCTTCCCGCCTCTATTAACTGTGGCATTTCCTGATAAAAGAAAGTCATGAGAAGAGCGGCTATATGAGCGCCATCAACATCTGCATCAGTCATAATTATCACTTTACCGTATCGAAGGTCAGCTAAATCAAATTGATTTTTTGCTTTTACACCTAGTGCTTGAAGTAGGTCACTTAATTCCTGATTTTGAGAAAGCTTGTCTGATGAAGCACTTGCAACATTTAGGATTTTTCCTCGCATTGGAAGTATAGCTTGAGTAGATCGATTTCGTGCTGATTTTGCGGAACCACCGGCTGAGTCACCCTCAACAATAAAAATTTCCGTTTCATTGGTATCTCGAGCTGAACAGTCTGCAAGTTTTCCAGGTAATCGTAATTTTCGGGTTGCAGATTTCCGTGCCACCTCTTTTTCTTTACGCCGGCGTTTCCGTTCCTCCATGCGCTCAAGGGCAGCCTCAAGTAGGTCATTGGCACGCTCAGGTTCAGTGGAGAGCCAGATTTCAAAACGGTCTTTTACAGCCATCTCAGTCTGTTTTGTGGCATCGTTTGAGACAAGTTTATCTTTTGTTTGACCTTGAAATTGTGGGTCCTTTAAGAAAACAGAGAGCATTCCAGCTGAACCAGCTAATACATCCTCTGCAGTAAGTTCAGATACTTTTTTCTGTCCTTTCAATTCTCCATAAACACGCATTCCTTTCGTAATGGCTTGTCGAAAACCATTTTCGTGTGTTCCACCTGATGGGGTTGGCACAGTATTGCAATAAGAGTGAAAAAAACTATCTTCGCCTGGCCCTAACCATGTGAGTGCCCATTCAAACTTTTGCCCGTCTAATTCAGTTTTATCTGTAAAAGCTGAGGATAGCATAAGATTTCGACCATTTGTTGCATCTTTTAGATAATCAGCCAAGCCATCTGGATAGCAAATCGTCTCATTTTCAGGAATTAAAACAGTAGTACTTAAGTTAAGGTTTGGTGAACATTTCCATCGGATTTCTACACCAGCAAATAGATAAGCCTTTGATTTTGCCATTTTGTATAAAATAGAGGGTTTAAATTGGCACTCAGTTCCAAATATGTCTGGGTCGGGTGAGAATTTAATGCAAGTTCCTCGTCTATTATGAGCAGAACCATCAGATGTCATGGGAGTTACCGGCTTTCCTTTGGAAAAAGATTGCTTATAAAGCTTTCTGTTTCTAGCAATTTCTACATCAAGCTTTATGCTAAGGGCATTTACAACAGAGGCTCCGACCCCGTGAAGACCGCCCGATGTTTCATATACTTTATCAGAGAATTTACCGCCAGCATGCAGCGTGGTTAATATCACTTCTAACGCCGATTTATTTGGAAATTTTGGATGAGGGTCTACAGGGATTCCCCTTCCATTATCACTTATTTTAACCGTATTTCCATCTATTAAATTGATTTCAATCCAGTTAGCATGCCCTGCCACGGCTTCATCCATGGAATTATCAAGTATTTCAGCTACTAAGTGGTGCATGGCCCGATCATCTGTACCACCGATGTACATTCCGGGCCTATGTCTTACTGGATCAAGCCCCTCAAGCACTTCTATTTGCTGTGCATTATAATTTTGACCCGAAATCGAACCTTCGAATAAATCTGGCATGTTTTGATAGCTCCATAAATCTAAAATGAATTAATGGTGATGCACTGGGTGTAGTATAAATGCAATACTTCGTAACACAACATATAGATTTATTGCAGACAAATAAAAAACCCCAAAAGCATTTTTTGAGGTTTTTTATTTTGTGTATTTCTATACCAAATTATGAAGAGTAGTACATTTTAAATTCAATTGGAGATGGGGTGTGTTCTAGATTAATCACTTCCTCCATTTTTAGGTCAATGTAACCGTCTATTTGGTCATCCGTAAATACGTTTCCGTCTTTGAGAAAAGCCCTATCTGTGTCTAAGTTTTCAAGAGCCTCTCTGAGAGAACCGCACACAGTTGGGATTTGTTCTAATTCCTCTGCAGGAAGATCATACAAGTCTTTATCCATTGCATCGCCTGGATGAATTTTATTCTTAATTCCATCTAGTCCTGCCATAAGCATGGCTGAGAAAGCGAGATATGGGTTAGCCATAGCATCCGGGAATCGAACCTCAACACGTTTCCCATTAGGACTCGATACAAACGGTATCCTGCATGATGCAGAGCGGTTTCTTGCTGAATACGCGAGGAGAACTGGTGCTTCATATCCTGGTATCAACCTTTTATAAGAGTTAGTAGAAGGGTTCGTGAACGCGTTTAACGCTTTTGCATGTTTGATTATACCTCCAATGTAAAATAAGGCACTCTCTGATAGATCTGCATATGAATTTCCAGCGAATAAGGGTTTTCCACCATTCCATAATGACTGATGAACATGCATACCTGAGCCGTTATCACCAGCAATAGGCTTAGGCATAAAGGTAGCAGATAGTCCATAGGCATTAGCCACTTGCTGCACTGAATATTTATAAAGTTGGAGATTATCTGCTGTTTCAATTAGCTCTCCAAACTTCATTCCCAGTTCGTGCTGAGACGGAGCAACTTCATGATGATGTTTTTCTACGGGAACTCCCATATCTGCCATAACAGATAACATTTCACTCCTTACATCTTGACCCGAATCAACTGGTGGCACAGGGAAATATCCCCCTTTGATGCCTGGTCTATGTCCTAGATTACCTTCATCATAATTTTTAGCACTATTATATGGGCCTTCTGATGAGTCGACTTCGTAGTAGCCACGATTCATAGAAACGTCCATTTTTACATCTTCGAAAAGAAAAAATTCAGCCTCTGGTCCAAAAAAAGCAGTATCTGCAACTCCCGTAGAAGCCATATGAGCTATTGCTGCCTTAGCAGTAGAGCGAGGGTCTCTGGAGTATGGTTGTCCTGAAGATGGTTCTAGTACATCACAAAATAGAGCGAGTGTTGGCTGGGCAAAAAATGGGTCCATATAAGCTCTGTATAAATCTGGTTTGAGTAGCATGTCAGATTCATTAATTGCTTTCCATCCAGCAATTGAAGATCCATCAAACATGAATCCTTCTTCAAGGGTTTCTTCATTTATAGTATCTACGTGCTGGGATAAATGCTGCATTTTACCTCTCGGGTCTGTAAAACGCACATCTACATAGGTGACATCATTTTCTTTTATCATTTCCATGATTTTTTTTACATCTGACATTGTTAATCCTTTCATGCCAATTTCTGTTGCAAATTATTAAAAAGCTGTTGACAAAATTTTGGGTAAGCATACAGGCTGAAATTTATTCAAACTGCTTCAGCACCTTTTTCCCCTGTTCTGATTCGGATAGCTTCATCAATTGATGATATAAAAATTTTTCCATCACCAATTCGCCCTGTTTTCGCAGCTGCTTGAACGGCTTCTAACACAGCATCAAGCATGCCATCCTCTATCACGACTTCGATTTTAACTTTCGGCAAAAAATCAACTACATACTCCGCACCTCGGTAAAGTTCCGTGTGACCCTTTTGGCGTCCAAAACCTTTTGCCTCAATCACAGTTATACCTTGGATGCCTACCTCATGTAGAGCTTCTTTGACCTCATCTAACTTAAATGGCTTTATAATAGCTTCAATTTTCTTCATGATTTGGTTCTCGCTATCTTAAAAAATAAATGGTCTGTTGAACCATGTTTATGATTTACTGTAATTTTTTCACCCGGTTTTTATAATCAATTAGGGGAACACATTTAAAGTGTTGTTTTTAAAAAAATTCATCGTTGATAACACTGCAAACATAAAAAATTACCTTAGAAGGGATAGCGAGAGCAGATTACACTTGCAACAGACTAGTCAGCGATAAATAAAATTTATAATTATTGCATAAAAATTGTGCAGTTTTTAGACATATTTAAGAGTTAGTTGCTTGAGCTTACTACACGCTTCATTTATGAGAGCATCTGAGTTTGCGGAGGAAAATCTGAGGTGACCCTCGCCATAACATCCAAAAGCAGTTCCGGCTAAAACAGCAACGCCATATTCTTCAAGTAATTGATTTTGAATTAATTCGGATGAAACACCAAGTTGACTAATATTGGGGAAGGCATAAAAAGCGCCCCCCGGCATTTGGCAAGATATTCCCGTTATGTTATTCAAATTTTCTGTTATGAGTTCAGCTCTTCTCTTAAAGGCTTCTTTCATATTATCAACACAATCCTGTTCACCTGTTGTTGCGGCTAATGCTGCAAATTGCGTTGGAGTATTTACACAAGAATGATAATTAACACCAATTTTATCTGCATACTCAATAACTTTTGCAGGCCAGATGCCATAGCCAATTCTCCAACCCGTCATGGCAAAAGTTTTTGACCAGCCATTTAGTATGATTAATCTATCATTAATTTCTGGATAAGATAGAAGAGAGTGGGGTGAAGTGTTAAATACTAAACGATCATAAATTTCGTCAGAAAAGAGAGTTATGTTTGGATAATTTTCTAAACCGCTGACTAACTTTTTTATCTCTGAAGGAGGTGTAATACCCCCAGATGGGTTGTGGGGCGTGTTAATCATAATTAATGTTGTTTGCTTGGTTATTTTGCTCAATATCTCATCTGCATCAAATGAAAACCCCTTTCGTTCATCAAGCTCATAAAATATTGGTGTTGCACCAGAATATGAGACTGCAGACTCATAAATTGGGAAACTTGGATTTGGCATTAAAATTTCTTTACCTTTTCCACCATATATCATCGCCGCCATAAAAATTACCGGTTTTCCCCCAGGGGTAATCTGAATTTGTGAGATAGGTGGGCAAAATCCATAGCGCACCGATAAATCCTCTTTTACTGCTTCTCGTAAAGGAATTAAACCGAGTGATGGAGTATAACCATGTTGCCCATCACGCAACGCTTTTACTCCGGCCTCAACTATGTGCTTCGGTGTACTAAAATCTGGTTGACCTATTCCTAGATTAATAATGGTTTTTCCATATTTTTGCAGTTCACTAGCTTTAGCTAAAACACTAAAGGCAGTTTCAGTTCCAAGTTTACAAAGATTTTCATTTAGCATGAGACTTCCTATGCACTTTAGTTTCTTATTTCAGCTAACCTAAAGGGATCGAGGTCGAATACAATTTTTTCATATTTGATGTTTCTTTATAATTAGAAACTTTATGGTCTATGTTGTTATGGTGTTGCAACAAAAATCCTCTTGTTGTAATAAACTTTTGATGGGTTGTGTTTAAATTCATTAGGTTATTATGGCGGGTGTAGCTCAGTTGGTTAGAGCGCCAGTTTGTGGTACTGGATGTCGCCGGTTCGAATCCGGTCACTCGCCCCAAAAAATACGCTAAGCAAAATTAATTGTTAACAGATAGATTTAGATTTTCTTGGCAAAATTAAAAATGATTTGTTTTTATTGTGCTTTCATTTGAGGTTCTTCAAAAAAGCGGTTTAATGAATATTTACAAAATAAATACAGTGCTAGACCGTTATTGATGTTGACGCAATCATCTTATTTTTGTAGCGATAATAAACAATTTACTTTGCGGGCGTGGCGAAATTGGTAGACGCGCCAGATTTAGGTTCTGGTATCTAGCGATGTGGGGGTTCAAGTCCCTCCGCCCGCACCAATTTAACAAACTGCTTTAAAGGTAAAAATTACAAGAAGTCATATATTCGCTATGTTGGTTTATAAAGGCAGATGAAAAGATTAGGAAATACACAGAATGCAGATAAAATTGTCATTAAATAAAGGACTTTCTCGTGAATTTGAAATCGCAATAGATGCCGGCGAAATTGAAAAGCGTACAGTAGAAAAATTGACAGAAATTTCTAGAACTGCAAAAATGCCAGGTTTTCGGCCAGGAAAAGTGCCTTTATCTGTAGTCAAAACACGTTTTGGCGACCAATCAAAGGGCGAGGTTATACAGGCAATGCTTGATGAGGCAGCGAGAGAGGCCATAGATACAAATGATTTGAGTCTTGCAAGTCAACCATCCCTTGATATTACCTCATATGAAAATGGAAAAAATCTTGAGGCAAAGTTAAAATGTGAAGTTCTCCCTGAGATTGATTTGCCAAACATATCAGAAATGTCAATTGAAAGACCTACGTTGCCTCTAGACGAAAAAGAAGTTACTGACACGATGCAGCGACTTGCACAGGAAAACAGTCCAACAGAAAAAGCAAAAAAAGGGCACAAAGCTGTTTTAGGGGATGTTGTTATAATTGATTTTGAAGGGTCAATTGATGGAGTTCCATTCGAAGGTGGCGCAGCTAAGTCGCATTCATTAGAGCTTGGAAGCAACTCATTTATACCAGGTTTCGAAGAGGGTCTTTTAGGTTCGAAAGCCGGTGATAAAAGAAATGTTGATGTGCCGTTTCCAGAGAATTATCAAGCCTCGCACCTTGCTGGCAAACAAGCTGTTTTTGCTGTCAGTATAAATGAAGTCCTAATAAAGGGTAAGCCAGTATTAGATGATGCGCTCGCTGAAAAATTGGGCTTTGATAAATTGACTGCCCTTGAGGAAGCAGTGCGTGGACAACTTAGTGCACAACATCAGCCTGCGCTTCGCCAATTAGTAAAAAAGAATATCCTAGACCAGCTAAACGAGTATGCTAACTTTGATGTCCCTCAAACGCTGCTTAATTCTGAATATAATGTAGTCGCCAAATCCATAAAATCGGAGCAAGGAATAAATAATGATCATGACCAC
>JAAXKA010000041.1 GCA_012269555.1 Alphaproteobacteria bacterium | reverse complement strand
ACCGAGGGTATGAATACTGCTATGGAGACGGCCTGGAAAGATATGCTTCAAACAAAATTTGAGGTCCAATCAAGAGAGGAAAATATTCAATTTGTTTCCTTTGTTGATGGTGCTGATACTGTTATTGTTTGCGCATTCATGGTACAAATGCCCAACCATGATCCAGTTAGTTTTGATGTCGTCTATCCATTACAGACTTTAAAACCAATATCCTCACAACTGCGTTCACGGGTTCAAAATGAATTTGCACAGGATGATAGGACTTGGAAGGAACGGTTGCAAAATGCTGTACTATCAATTCCACTAACGCTTACAGCAGAGCTGGGTAATCCAAAAACTTCAATAGGGAAACTGCTCAAATCTGCTGAGGGCGATGTTTTTGGTATGTCTCTTCCGGAACACGTTCTTGTAAAGGTTGCTGGAGAGAGTGTTTTTTTTGCAGATATTGGAAAAGTGGGTCCTAATGCTGCTATTTCTATGAAGAGAAGAATTTCACAAAGTGAGGAAGACAATGGCTGAAGAAAATCAAACAGACAGCAAACCAGATGGTATTGAAAATCTAAAGGTTCTTGAAAATATTGACGTTGAACTCACCGTTGAAGTTGGTCGAACGGAAATAACTATTCGAGATCTTTTACGTTTGAATGAAGGTTCTGTGGTTGAGTTGGAGCGACTTGCCGGCGATCCTCTGGATATTCTAATTAACAACACAAAAATTGCCAAGGGTGAGGTTGTTATGATTGGGGAGCGGTTTGGCGTTCGGTTTGGCGAGATCGTAGATCCAGAAAAAAGAATGGAAAGTCTGTAGTGTCATATATTTGAATATTTGAAAAAATATTAATAACCTATTGATTTTTATGATATAATTATAATTGGTACACACATTGCAATTCTCTTACTAATGAGGGATTTGAAATGTTGTATGAAAAGATTGCATTGGTAGTTCTTTTTCTAGCTGTTTTATTTGCAGTTCAATTATTTTTATACAAACGTTATAAATCCAAGCCTAAATCGGACCAGTTTCTTAATGGATTAAGAGTTCATTCAAGATTAACTTTATCTAAAACTTCTCAGCTTAATATTGTAAGCGCCGGGTCAGATACATTTTTAATTGTGTCATCAAGAAATGCGCCCGCCACCGTAATGACTTTAAATTCTCTAAACAGCTCTGATAATTCTGGAAGGCAGATAAATGAAGTTTAATAGTCTTTCAATTTTTTATTTGTTAGGATTTTTTCTGATTGGTTTTTCCAATCCTCTTTTGGCTCAGGATTTAAGTGCATTAGGACTGCCAGCGCTTACGACTGCAACGGCATCAAATGGCGAGACTACTTATTCATTATCCCTTCAAATTTTGTTACTAATGACAGCGTTGACGGTTCTCCCGTCATTGGTTCTCGGAATGACAGCGTTTACACGTATTATCATTGTATTATCAATTCTTAGGCAAGCGCTGGGAACGCAACAAACGCCTCCCAATCAGGTATTGATCGCTATAGCGTTGTTCCTCAGCTTTTTTATTATGAGCCCAATTTTTGAGGTGCTCTACATTGAAACGATAAATCCTTACCTTGATGGAAATCTGCCCATGGAGATTGCGATGAACCAGGGGTTATCGGTTTTGAAAGAATTTATGGTTTCAAATACAAGAGTTGAAACTTTAAATATGTTTTCAGACTTATCGAATGCTGATCCATTCGAGGATAAACAATCAATTCCGATTTCCATTGTGTTACCTGCGTTTATCACTTCTGAATTAAAGACTGCTTTTGAAATAGGATTCCTAATATTTTTGCCCTTCCTGGTAATCGATATGGTTATTGCCTCCATTTTAATGTCTCTGGGAATGATGATGTTATCTCCAATGTTAATTTCTCTCCCGTTCAAACTCTTACTTTTTGTTTTAGTTGACGGTTGGTCAATGACAGTTGGCTCATTGTCTGCAACTTTTTTAGTTGGGTAGTATCAATGGCATATGATCAGAACGTGCAATATTTAAGTCTTGCATTTTGGCAGATAATTATGACTGCAGGTCCAATTTTGGCGATTGCCTTAGGTATTGGGCTTCTAATTGGTTTAATACAAGCTGCAACATCAATTCAAGAAATGACCCTAAGTTTTGTTCCAAAACTTTTTGTTGTTCTTGGAGCCATGGCTTTGTTTGCCACATATACATTGTCTACTATGACTGACTATTTCATGTTTATTTTTGAAGAAATAGCTTTGAAAGGGATATAGATTGGAACAGCTTACCAGTTATCCTGGGATAAGTTTACAAAGTGTTCCCATTTATCTGCTGCTTCTCTTGCTCTCAACTTTGAGAATAGGAGCATTTCTACTGTCCTCTCCATTTTTTGGATCTCGTATGGTACCTTTACCGGTACGCATTGTTTTCTCTTTTGGAATTGGTGTCTGGGTATTGAACAACGTAAAACTACCAAAGTGGGAGATTTTAGTTGGGGTAGATCTGCTCCCCATAGTTTTACAAGAAATTTTCATTGGGCTTACTTGCGGACTTACTTTATCGATATGCTTCGGAGCTGTCATATTGGCTGGAGAGAAAATAGCAGCAACCTCTGGTCTGGCTTTTGCGTCTCAAGTTGACCCAACTAGCGGTGCTCAATCACCAGTTATTAGCCAAATTTTTTCTCTCTTTTTACTTGTACTTTTCTTTTCGTTAAACGGACACTTAGTGATTTTTGAACTTTTGTTTGCAAGCTATAAAGGATTACCCATTGGTAGTGCCATAGAATACAAAAATATGATTGAACAAGCACTAACTTCCGCTGGATTTTTATTCAGGACGGCGGTAATGATCGTCTTACCAATAGTCAGCATCTTATTTTTTATGAACATAGGCATTGGATTTATCACGAAATCAGCGCCACAACTGAATCTTTTTTCGTTCGGTTTTCCAATGACAATTCTGGGTACCTTTTTCGCACTGTATTTTTCAGTTGATGCTCTTCAATTTGTATTTAGCGAATTAATCGACGAGGCGTTGCGTATCGTAAAAGCAGTCTTAGGGGGTATTGATAATGGCTGAGAACGATCAAACCCAACAAAAAACCCAGGAAACTACGCAAAGAAGATTGGAAAAAGCGAGGGAGGACGGCGATATACTATCGTCTAAAGAAATGTTTGTATTCGCAACCAGCGCGGTAGGTTTGTTGGTTCTTACAGTACTGGGGTTTTTTGCTAACAATTTACTTACTACATGGGGATCTTTATTTGAGTTTTCGCATCCTGAGGAATTGTTTAAAGCTAAATCTTACAATTCGTGGCAGGGCTTTAGATTGATTATCCTTGGAGCTGCTGTATTTGCGATCCCATGTTTCATTGGAGTTTTACTGATTCAAACCGTCGTGGGAGGCGGCTTAAGTTTCAGTGCGAAAGCGCTTGGATTTAAATGGAATAAGCTTGATCCAATTAAAGGTTTAGGTCGTATTTTTTCAACCAAAGGTTTAGTAGAATTACTTAAATCAATAGCCAAAGTTGTCTTTTTAACTGGTGTTGTTATCGGTTTTATGTGGTTCGCTCTTCCAAACCTAATTTACTTGAGTGCGGGTCTGTTAAACCAGAGTTTAGAAATACTTTACCGATCTCTATTAATGTTTATTTTTACTCTTGTATTATTATTATTTATTATCGGACTCGGTGACTATTTCTGGAGTAGACATACTTGGATGGAAAAATTGAGAATGTCGCGCCAAGATTTGAAAGATGAGTCTAAAGAAAGCGAAGGTTCCCCTGAAGTTAGAGCCAGAATGAGAAGGCTGCAAATGGAAGCAAGCCAGAGGGCTGCAGAGCAGGCTCAAGCTATCAATGACGTAAAAGATGCAACGGTTGTAATCACAAACCCGACGCACTTTGCTGTGGCATTGAAGTATGAACCGGAAGAAAATGATGTTCCAATAGTTCTGGCTTTAGGTAAGGGTCCAATGGCACTTCGGATCATTGAGCAAGCAGAAACGAACTCCGTTTCAGTGGTACAATCACCATTACTTGCGCGAGCACTATTTTACACCAGTGCTATAGGAAGTGCTATTTCGGAGCAGCTCTATTCAGCTGTAGCATCTATTTTGGCCTATGTTTACCAGCTGGAACGTGGGGTCGACGCAGTATTGCAAGATCCTGAGATCCCATCGGATTTCATGTTTGACGAATTTGGAAAACCATCTAAGGAATAGTATTTTGAGAAGACGCAAGTCATCATTAGGGCAGTTAATATCCACGATAGTATTTTTTGTAATGTCTATTTGGTTGGCTTATGAGGCAATAGATTATTATAAAATTGGGCAATTAACTAAATCGATATTTATTTTCAGTGGAAGCTTTTTGGCTTTGATTGCGACATTTCGTTTTCAAATTCAATCTTTTGTAAACAAATTTACGAAAAAAAAATGACAATAAGTTGTGCCAAGTGTGAATACTACTTTGTTACCCATGATCCAACTCGGCCATGGGGTTGTAAAAGATTTGGATTTAAATCCCATGTTTTACCAAACCAGGCCGTTAAAAATGCAACTGGCATGGAATGTGCTTACTATACATTGAAAAAAGTTCGAATAACGCAGCGAGAGAATTTTGAAAATGGCAACACGCGCAGCTGATAAAGACCTGGAAAATGGAATCAAGGTGGCCTTAGATGCCGCTGATACTGCTTCAGGCGTTACCGAAGAGTTCAATAATGTCCGTGAACAATTCGAAGTCGTTAACATTCAAGCCAAGCGAATTTATCAATCTGTATTGATAATATTTATCAGTGCAATAGTTGCAGCTATAATTTCAATAGGTGCTGGATTATTAATGTATTACAAGGCATTAGGGTCATTACGAACAAATTCAAATATGGCTATCGAGTCCTTAGCGATATTCACAGAAAACGTAAGTTCTTTAGATAAATCAATTAAGACTGTGGAAACAAATACAGAAAATCAAGAGATTATTAAAGACACGCTGAATGATATTCGTTCCGCTGCTGAGAAAGCTTCTAAAGATATCTCATCTGCTGAGACAAAATACAACCAAGCAATAAAACTTAGCGTTCGGGATACAGAAAAAGTTATTAAAGACTTTGCTGAAACTACGCTTGAGGACCTGAAGATGCAATCAAATGCTACTCAGATGCAGCTTTCGGAACAAATACAGGGTATTCAGAAGTTTTTTACTCCTGAAGTGGAAGATGACACGGGTGAAGTTGATCCAGGTGACAATATTGTAACATATAAACAATTTCAGGCTTTAGAAAATAAGGTGGATCAAATTATTGTTTTACAGAAAGAGCTTGCAGCCAATATGATGGAAATGAACAGAATACGACAAGTCGAGGCGCAGAAGAAAAAGGCTGCTGCACCAGCTAAAGTTGTAAAAAAACCACCAGTTAACCCGTTGAAGTTCCCATGAGTGAAGAAGAATTAAGCCAAGATCAGGACGCCAATACCGCAGAAGAAAGCGTAGGTTTTGCTGGTCCAGAAATTGTTGATTTTGAGCAGAATGGGCTTCTTTTGAAAATTGCTACGAATGGTATAGCAATTCTCGATTACGTTAAGCGTCTTAAGGAAAGCGATATTTTGGTCGCAGTTGATGGAGAGGTTTATACTGACGGACCCCAAAAGCTACGCGACAGATTTCTTATGGAGGCTGGGGACGAGCCAAAATGGTTATTAACCTTTTGGAGAGATGGAGAACTTTTTGATATTTTAATTAATTCGCCCATTCAAAGTGAGTTTGGACTCGCAACTGAGCAGGAAACGGAATGGGCCATGGAACAGTTTAGCACTCATGTTTATGGTGAATTTTCCAGCTATCAGAATTATGAAATATTTCGTGATCGTGATGGTATTTGCGATATCTTAAGTTTGGAAAAAGATCCGCTTGCGTTCATTCTCCCGAGTCTCTGGTGTTTGAAATACAGATTGTATCCACCGCTCGCTGCTATAGTAGCTTCATATCTAGTAACATTTTTTATCAATATTTATCTCTTTGCTATCGTATATTTAATCTTGTCTAGGTTCGTATATGCATCACAAGATAATATAATGCGCTCGTTTACCCTATTTGCCGGTAAGTCGCATTATATGACGATAGCATCTACAAATGAAAATGACGTCAGTGCAATCGTAAAGAAAATTGATCCAAAAAATAAAATTCGGTATGAAGCAAATGCGATCAAAAAGTCAGCAGTAATTCATAAAGTGATAGTCAACAATGACTCTGCCACCGAAAATTAATTTTAAAATTTTATAAAGATTCAGAACTTTACACTGCGCCAGCGATCACATTACGTCTCTTCCGTGCGAAGGACGACGGGATATTTTCAATTTTTCTGTATTTTGCAACCGTTCGTCTTGCGAGTGACACGCCTTCTTTTGATAAAATCTCAACTATTGCATCATCGCTGACTGGGTTGGAAGCGTCTTCAGCTTCGATAAGTTTCTTGATTTTATATTTTATTGAGGTGGCAGAGGCACTCTCCTGATCTTCTTGGTGCAATCCGACACTAAAAAAGGCCTTTAATTCCAGAGTGCCTTGTGGGGTTTGCATAAGAGAGCCTGTGGTAACACGACTGATCGTACTTTCATGCATATCAACAGCCTCTGCAATGTCTTTTAGAACCATAGGTTTTATATAACTTAGTCCTCTTTCTAGGAATGCCTGTTGGCGCTTGACTATTTCTGACCCAACTTTGATCATTGTGTCATTTCTCTTTTCAATGGCCTTTGCTAACCATTTTGCCTCTGAAATTT
Source organism: Alphaproteobacteria bacterium (assembly GCA_012269555.1). Classification (GTDB taxonomy): domain Bacteria; phylum Pseudomonadota; class Alphaproteobacteria; order Puniceispirillales; family Puniceispirillaceae; genus UBA5951. Next base: position 795 of record JAAXKA010000041.1, on the reverse strand, counting down.
TTTCTTGGATAAACTCTCTATCTTTTTTTTCTACAACTTTTTTTCTTACTACCTGTGCGTATTCTTTTTCTATCTTTACGGACGGTAGTGTTGAGTTGTTTAATTCGACTATCCATCCATCCTCGGTAGCCTTGACGCTTAAGTCTGGTTCGCGAATGGGTATATCGTCCATTTCGAATTTTAATCCAGGTTTTGGATTAAATGATTTAATTATTTTAAATATTTCTGATATCTCTGCATCCGCACATCCACTCCTGCGCTTCAGTAAATCAAATTTTCCGTTTGCGATGAGATGCAGATTATCTAGCACCGCAGCCAAGTTGGAGTTAAATACGTCAGCTTCTTTAGCCTGAAGGGTTAAACACTCTTTAAGATTCCTCGAAAATAGACCCGCTGGTTCAATTTCCTGTAATTTGTGGAGTACAGCGGTTACCAAATCCAAGTCACAATTAAGGTCTTCAGCGATCAATGATAGATCTTGTGATATCCAACCAGTGGGTTCTAATTCATCTATCAATTTGAGGGCAATTATTCGCTCTGCTGAGCTAATTTTTAGCGTGCTTACAAATTCCAAGCAATGACTGTACAAGGATTTGTCGTAGGCTCTTATTAGGTTTACGGTGTCAAAGTCGCTATCTGCTTTTGCCACAGTCGATCTTGGAATGTAACCTTCTCCTGTCTCAAACTGATTTTCGATGGTTATCTTACTTTCGGTATCTTGCTTCTTGTATGGATCTTCTTGAAACGATTTATCCAAATCTTTTTTATTTTCCTGAGGATTCTCCTTAGTAGCTG
>JAAXKA010000037.1 GCA_012269555.1 Alphaproteobacteria bacterium | reverse complement strand
ATTTAATATTATATTATTCTCGATAATCCCGTCATGACCATGGTCAGTATATGGGTCTAAGGCTACGTCGCAAATAATAATTAGGTCAGGGAAATGTTTTTTTATCTCCCTGACGCAACGACAAATTAAATTATCACTGTTATATGCGTCACTGCCAAATCTATCCTTTTTATCTTCCTCTAATTTTGGGAACAGAGCTATCATAGAGATGCCAAGCAGTGACGCTATTTCACATTTTTGAAGGATTTGATCTATTGAATAGCGTTCAACTCCTGGCATTGAATTAATTGGTTGTTTTTGATTTTTACCTTCGATTACAAATAACGGCCAAATGAGATCTGATATCAAAAGATTAGTCTCAGAAATAACAGAACGAATAGATTCTGTTCGACGCAGTCTTCTCAATCTAGTTAAAGGAAATTGTCTTTTTATCATTTAAATACTCATTAAATTTGAATTTAATCATACAAAATTAAAAATAGGGTTGCAAATCGCTAATTAGAAGCAAAAAAGCTATTTTAAATTTATTTTTGTAGCTAATGACCATTATAAAACGCTTTTGTATATAAGACATTCACATGATTATGTGATATAGACTTTCCAAAAATTAGAAGAGGCAATGGATACAAGATGTTAAAACTTGTTCAATTTTTGAGAATTGGTAATGCTGGGATTATAGAACTAGATAGACCAGATGCTCTTAATGCTCTTAATATTGAAATGGTAGAGCTTATGGCGGAGCATCTTAGGCTGTGGCAGAAAGATGAGACGGTTGGTCATGTGATTATATGCTCTAGTAGTGATAAAGCATTCTGTTCTGGAGGGGATGTTAGGCAAGCCGTTTCTTTTATCAAAAAAGATCCTGAAGGACTTTCTGCAGAGCCATACTTTAGAGCAGAATATAGTCTCGATGTTATTATAGCAACATATTCTAAACCAATCATATCACTTGTTAATGGAGTTGTGATGGGCGGTGGATTGGGGCTATGTCGTAATGGTTCCATAACAGTTGTAAGTGAGACAATTAAATGTGCTATGCCGGAAACAGCAATTGGTCTATTTCCAGACGTGGGAGCAAGCTTATTTTTACGTTTACCGGGTGTTTCTATTGGTTTGATGCTTGGAATGACAGGTCAAGTCATTGGCGCAGGGGACGCAATTCATTGGCAAATAGCTGATAGATGTGTCCCTTTCAAATCGTTTAATAAAATGAAGAAAGAATTATGTTTCAGTAGAAGTGAACTCACTTCACTAGAAAATGTGATTGCTAAATTTGAGATTTCACCACCCGAGACTATTCTTGCAAAACAAGAAGATTTAATAAGTAGATTATTTCAGGGGTCCGTGATACAAATTGTTAAAAATGTTAAACAATCTCTGGGTGTTAATGAATATGTAAAAGGATGGTACAAAGCATTATCGACACGCTGCCCAACCTCTATACATGTTATTCATCACTTACTTTCTGTATTGCCACCATCAAATTCTTTATCTGAAGCTTTGCATATGGACTTTCAAATCGCATGTAAAATGATGCGCAGAGATGATTTTTCAGAGGGCGTTAGGGCTGTGCTGATCGATAAAGACCATTCCCCAATCTGGTCTCCAGATAAGATAGAATTTATAACTGAAAATGAGTTAGAAAATATTTTTAAATTTGACCCATCTTTAAGTTTGTATGATATGAAATAAAAATATTTGCTGTTTATAAACTATTTGCAGAGGCAGAAACCCTAAGAGAATAAAATGAAACTTTCGAATTATTTTTTACCTGTTCTTAAAGAAAACCCAAAAGAAGCACAAATTGTATCTCACAGACTGATGCTTCGCGCAGGAATGATACAACAATCAAGTGCGGGTATTTATTCGTGGTTACCACTTGGTTTAAAAGTGCTTAACAAAATAGAGCAAATAGTTCGTGAAGAGCAGGATAAAGCAGGTGCGTTAGAAATTAAGATGCCTACAATACAACCAGTTGAAATTTGGAAAGAGTCTGGACGTTATGATGTATATGGTTTGGAAATGCTGCGTATTAAAGACAGACATAACAGAGATATGTTGTATGGCCCAACAAATGAAGAACAAGTTACAGATATTTGCCGCTCTCATATTAAAAGTTATCGTGCGTTACCATTGAATTTATATCATATTCAATGGAAATTTAGGGATGAGGTAAGGCCGAGGTTCGGAGTAATGAGGGGGCGTGAATTTTTAATGAAGGACGCATACTCCTTTGATTTATCCGCAGAGGACGCAAAAGTTGCATATAATAAAATGTTCGTTTCTTATCTTAAAACATTTGCAAGGATGGAATTAACAGCAATTCCGATGGAAGCAGATACTGGACCAATTGGTGGAGATATGAGCCATGAATTTATTATTTTAGCCGATACAGGAGAATCGGGTGTGTGTTTCCATAAAGATTGGTTAGAAACAGATTTAATAACCGATGTGGATTACCTCGCAGATTTAGAGCCTATTATCAACAAATTTACAAAAATTTATGCCAGAACTGAAGAAAAGCACAATCCAAATGATTGCCCAGTAAAAAAAGAGGACCTTGTTGAAAAACGGGGTGTTGAAGTGGGGCATATATTCTATTTTGGGACAAAGTATTCTAAAACAATGGGGGCTACTGTTTCTGGTCCAGATGGTAATTCTTTAGAATTACATATGGGCTCATACGGTATAGGGGTTTCTAGGTTAGTGGGTGCTATTATTGAGGCCAGCCATGATGATAAAGGAATTATATGGCCAGAAGCAATTTCGCCTTTTGACATAGCTATAATTAACCTTAAACCAGGTAACAAGACAGTTGATAATATGAGTGAGACTCTCTACCAAACAGGATTATTAAATAAACATGATTGTTTATATGATGATAGCGATGAAAGTGCTGGAACAAAATTAGCTGTAATGGATCTTATCGGTATCCCTTGGCAATTAGTTGTTGGACCAAGAGGACTCAAGCAAAATATCATTGAATTGAAACATCGTAAATCAGGAAGAGTTGTAGAAATCTCTCCAGAAATGGCAGTTGAGTTTATTTCAAAACAAGGAAAATTTATTATGCCAGACACTAGTTTTTTAAAAGGAACAAAGATATAATGTTTTCCCCGCTTGAGAGGCTTCTGGCATTTAGATATCTGCGTTCAAGGAGATCTGAGGGATTTATTTCAGTAATCGCTTGGTTTTCATTTGCAGGTATTACTTTAGGGGTATCAACTCTAATAATAGTAATGTCTGTGATGAATGGATTTAGAGCAGAATTGGTAAATCGTATTCTTGGGCTGAATGGTCACCTTGGAATTTCTAGTATTTATGGAAATGAGATCTCTGATTTTGACTCTCTTACTGCAGCGGTGGCAGAAAATCCAAATATATTGGCAGCAGTCCCTCAAATAGAATCACAAGTTTTAGTGTCTACAAATAATAATACCTTTGGTGGTATTGTTCGTGGAGTAATATGGTCTGATTTAGCTGTTAGAACTCCATTATGGGATAGTCTTAGTAGTGACGTTATTACTCGTTTTCGAGAAAAAGAAGTCATTCTAATTGGAAAAACTATGGCCCGTAATCTTAATCTAACTGAAGGTGATAGCCTTGCTCTGCTTTCTCCAAAAGGAAAAAACACTGCATTTGGAACCTTGCCATCTAGAAAGGTTTTTAAAATTGGTGGTATATTTGATGTTGGAATGCATGAATATGACTCAAGTTTCGTCTTTATGCCTCTTGCCTCAGCACAGGATTTCTTTGCCATGCCAAATAAAGTAAGTGGTGTGGAATTATATGTAAAAACCCCAAGCAAGGCTCGCGTTATAAAAGAAGAACTTAGTAAGAATTTAGAAGATCATTTAGCTATTTTCGATTGGATGGATAGGAATAAAAATTTTTTAAATGCATTACAAGTGGAAAGAAACGTCATGTTTCTTATCCTTACGCTAATAATATTGGTCGCTGCTTTTAATATTATATCGTCGATGATTATGCTTGTTCGTTCAAAACATGGAGATATAGCTGTTCTTAGAACGATGGGTTTAAGCAGGTTGAGCTTGCTTAAAATATTTCTTCTTACAGGTACTTCCATAGGTATTATTGGTACAATTTTTGGAGGTTTAATTGGACTTTTATTTTGTTGGAATATAGATGGAATTAAAGTAGCTATTGAAAATATCACTGGTTCAGAATTGTTCTCAGCAGAAATTTATTTCTTGTCAAAACTTCCCGCAGTCGTAGAACCAAAAGAGGTAGCGGTGGTTATGGGTATGGCCTTGATACTTAGTCTCCTAGCATCCATTTATCCAGCTTGGAGGGCCTCTTTTGTTGCTCCAGCAGAAGCGCTTCGCTATGAATAAGTCTCCGCTAGAACTTTTCAGAATAAATCGACGTTTTAAGCAAGGTGAGGACTATCTTAATGTTCTTGACTCTATAAGTTTATCACTAACGCCAGGTAAACTTACTGCACTTGTTGGCCCATCTGGCTCTGGTAAGACAACACTATTGAACATAGCTGGGTTGTTAGAGAGACCTAATAATGGTGAGGTATGGGTCAATGGAAAAAATGTTTCAAATTTACCAGAATGTCACCGAACTATTTTTAGAAGAAAAAATATAGGCTTCGTGTTTCAGGTCCATCGTTTGCTTCCTGAATTTAATGCGTTAGAAAATATAGTGATTCCTCAAATGATCAATGGTTTAATCAAAAGCGCTGCTGAGAAAAGAGCTATTCAGCTTCTAAATATGGTGAATCTTGAAAACAGGAAATTGCATAGGCCAGGCCAGTTATCTGGTGGAGAGCAACAACGTATTTCTATAGCACGTGCACTATCTAATGCACCAACTGTACTGCTTGCAGATGAACCCACCGGTAATTTAGATCCAGCAACTGCAGCAGATGTTTTTGCATATTTAAAACAAATTATTTATGCAACTAATACCGCTGCTTTAATAGTGACTCACAATATGAAGCTTGCTGCTAATATGGACGAAATGTTAGAAATGAGAAATGGCACTATTGTAAAAGTAATGGGTTAATGAAAAATAAATTTGTCCATCTGCGTGTACATACAGTTTATTCACTATCCGAGTCTACACTTCGAATTTCTGATTTAGCTAAGCTAGCTCAAGATGACTATCAGCCAGCTATGGCCATTACAGATAGTCAAAATCTTTTTGGTGCTTATGAATTTTCCAAAATAATGTCAGAGTCTGGCATACAACCTATAATTGGTTCTTCTGTTTTTATCAAAGACGAGTATGGTGAAGGTGAAGTTGTATTGCTAGCACAGAATGAAACTGGTTATAAAAATCTTAGTAAGTTGTTATCAGATGCGTGGATAAAGAGTGATGGATCAGATAGACCGCTTATAGATGTTAATGAACTTATTCATTCTTCGGAGGGACTAATCCTACTTACAGGAGGAGCAAAAGATGGGTTTATTCCCTGTTTAGTAGTTATTTCCCCAAAATTAGCTCAAGCTAGATTACGATTGCTATCTAAGCAAATGGAAGGCCGTATTTATGTAGAGTTGCAAAGGCACAAACTAAAACTAGAAAATGATATTGAAGAAAAGTTAATAGAGTTTGCCAATATTTTAGACTTACCTCTTGTCGCGACAAATGATTGTCATTTTGATAATATAGAGATGCATGTGCCCCAGAAAATACTTACCTGTATTGCCACAAATCAGAGACTAGCTAGCATGAGTAGCTATTATCAAACAGAACATCATCGTTTTAAGACAGCGAAAGAGATGTTTGATTTGTTTCATGATATTCCAGAGGCAGTTTTAAATAGTCTTACTGTGGCAAAAAGATGTTCTTTTATGATACAGGATAGACAACCTATTTTGCCTGAATTTTATAACCTAGAAGGACGTTCTCCGGGGCAGGTACTTTGTTCAGATGCTGAAAACGGTTTGAAAAAGCGCTTAGAGGCGCTAAAAATCGCTAGAACTTTAGAGTTAAGCGAAGATAAATATTTTGAACGATTGAGATACGAATTATCAATTATCATGAAAATGGGATTTACAGGATATTTTTTAATTGTTTCTGATTTTATAAATTGGGCAAAGGATAATAATATAGCTGTTGGACCTGGAAGAGGCTCAGGAGCTGGCTCTTTAGTTGCTTGGGCTTTAAGAATCACCGATTTAGATCCAATAAAATGGGGATTACTTTTTGAGAGGTTTTTAAATCCAGAACGTATATCTATGCCTGACTTCGATATCGATTTTTGCCAGGATAGAAGAGATGAGGTTATCCAATATGTACAGAAAAGATATGGTAAAGATAGGGTTGCACAAATTATTACATTTGGAAAATTACAGGCGCGTGCAGCATTAAGAGATGTTGGGCGTGTGCTTGATATGCCATATTCGCAAGTTGATAAAATAGCAAAAATGATTCCAAATAATCCGGCAGCTCCAACAACAATTGCTCAAGCATTAGAAAACCGGGACGAGTTAGCAAAACTTTGTGAGGAAGATGAGTCAGCTAAATTTCTATTGCAAACCGCAATGAAGCTCGAGGGTTTGTACAGACATGCATCCACACATGCTGCAGGCCTAGTTATTGGTGATAGATCGCTACCAGAATTAGTGCCAATTTATAGGGATCCACGTTCTGAAATTCCGGTAACTCAATTTAACATGAAATATGTTGAGAAAGTGGGTTTGGTCAAATTCGATTTTTTGGGCCTAAAAACTTTGACCGTAATAGAGAAAGCCATTGAACTAATTGAACAAAGTGGAAGCTCAATTAATCTAGAAAATTTATCTCTTGATGATAAAACTACATATGAAATGCTAGCTGAGGGTGATACTGTAGGTGTTTTTCAATTGGAATCATCGGGAATGAGAGATGTTCTCCGAGGTCTTAAACCAGACAGATTTGAAGATATCATCGCTGTTGTAGCGCTTTATCGTCCAGGTCCAATGGATAATATTCCTGCATATATAAATAGGAAACATGGTAGAGAAACCGTTATTTACATGCATGAAAAGCTTGAGACTATATTATCTGAAACATACGGAATTATGATTTATCAAGAACAGGTCCAACAAGCGGCTCGTGATTTGGCAGGTTATACTCTCGGAAGTGCAGATATACTTAGACGTGCAATGGGAAAAAAAATACAATCGGAAATGGATTCACAACGCACAAAATTTGTTGAGGGTGCACTTAAAAATAATATCGATAATGAATTAGCATCCCAGATTTTTGACCAAATTTCTGCATTTGCAGGGTATGGGTTTAATAAATCACATGCTGCCGCCTATGCTTTGATTGCTTATCAAACAGCTTATTTAAAAGCAAATTACCCAGTTCAGTTTATGGCTGCTTTAATGGCTTTAGATTCAGGTAATGTGGATAAACTGTCCATATTTAAGCAAGATTGCATGAGGAAAAAAATTGAAATAAAGCCGCCAGACATAAATTTTTCACAAGCAACTTTTTCAGTCGAAAAGAGCGCTAATAGCTGTTTGGCCATTCGTTATGGTCTTGGCGCAATAAAAAATGTTGGTGAAGAAGCTATGAGAACTTTGTGTAAAGTACGAGATTCACTTAGTAAATTTAATTCTATTGAAGAATTTGCTCATCACTTGCCACAGGAGGTATCTAACAAAAGACAATTAGAAAGTCTTATTCAGGCTGGTGTTTTTGACAATTTACATTCAAATAGAAATCAACTTTTCAGTTCAATAGACAAAATTTTAAGCACATCGAATTTAGTTAGAAAAGAAAATAATTCAAAGCAAGTTTCGCTATTTGCTGGTTCCAATATTGAGCCTGAATACGCAGCTGTTCGATTTTTAGATTGTCCTGAATGGAGCCAACCAGAAAAAATAGCAAGAGAGTTTGAAGTTCTTGGCCTGTATTTGAGCGCACACCCACTTGACCAATATGAGTATCAACTAAAAAAAATGAATATTAAGCCTTCTAATTCTTTGTATGAGTTAGATGGACAAGGGACAGGTCAAAGAATAAAAATGGTTGGGCAATTGACATCGGTTCAAGAACGTGTGTCTCAAAAAGGAAACAGGTTCGCATTTCTTCAGTTTACAGATAAGACCGGAGGATTTGAAGTCACATGTTTTTCAGACTTGTTGATTAGCAATCGAGATAGCCTTCAACCAGGTAATATTTTGATTATTTATTTAGAGGCAAAAATTGAAAATGGTTTGGTTCGATTGCTTGCACAGAGAATAATGCCACTTGAAGATAAAATAGCATTGGCCCACAGTGGATTAGGTATTTGGCTAGAAAACGCTGATTGCTTAGAAGATATAAAATTGATTCTAAGTGAAGATGGGGAAGGGAAGGCACCAGTCGAGATAAATATTAAAGATGCTGCTAGTCAGATAAAGATGATACTACCCAATTGCTTTCAACTATCCGGAAATTGTAGAAAAAAATTAAAATCAGTTCCTGGCATAATAAAAATTGAAGATATTTTGGAGAATGCATAGGGCAATCAATTAATTTTATTTGCATTTTTTTTATAATAAGGGTAGGAAGAAATCAATTTTTAGTACACACATGAAGGTCGCCTTTTGGCAAATTCCAACTCTAAAGGCTATCCGGTGAGGGTATTTCTCTTTCACACTTCATGGAGGTTTAACCGGAGAACAGGAGGTTTGTTATGGCTCTCCCCACATTTACAATGAGACAGCTACTTGAAGCAGGTGTGCATTTTGGACATCATACGCGGAGATGGGATCCAAGAATGGGACCATTTATATTTGGTGAACGTAATAATGTTCATATCTTAGATTTGCAACAAACTGTGCCATTATTACATCAAGCGATTAAGGCCCTTCGTGATACCACTTCAAAAGGTGGTAGAGTGTTGTTTGTCGGAACTAAAAGAGTAGCCTCCGAAAAAATAGCTGAAACTGCAAGAGAATGTGGTCAATATTTTGTAAATCACAGATGGCTTGGAGGTATGTTAACAAACTGGTCAACTGTAACCCAGTCAATAAGACGTTTAAGAGATTTGGAGAAACAGTTAGAAAGTGAAGAAATACAACAACTTACAAAAAAAGAGATACTTCAATTAACTCGAGAACGCGATAAGCTCGAGTTAACGTTAGGTGGTATCAAAGACATGGGAGGGCTGCCTGATATGTTGTTCATCCTTGATACCAATAAAGAAGATATAGCAGTTGCTGAAGCTAATAAACTTGGAATACCAGTTGTTGCTGTGGTTGACAGCAATGCAAGCCCATTAGGTATAGATTTTCCTATCCCTGGAAACGACGATGCAATGCGCGCTATTTCGCTATATTGTGAGTTGGCCAGAGACGCCATTTTAGACGGGTTACAGCAAGAATTGGCGGCAAGTGGGCATGATATGGGTGGAGAAGCAGAAGCACCATCTGAGGTGCTTGAAGAAGATACATCCGCAAACATTTCTGAGGAAACTCAGAAAAAAGATATAAAGAAATCTCAAGATAAGAAGACAAAAAAGAAAACCATCGATATTGATGAAGAAAAAGAGAAAAATAATCTGTCAGAAGAGATTGCGGAGATGGATGCTGTTGTGAACGAAGAAAATTCTGATGACTCAGTAACTTCTAAGGTTTCAGATAATGAAAGTAACGCTTCTTAAAAAATTTTTAACTTTAAAGTTTAAAAGCTAAAGTATTTTTAGCTTAACTGTATCTAAATGATTTCAACAGAAAAAGAGAAAAAGGATATTAAAAAATGGCTGTTACTTCTGCATTAGTAAAGCAACTACGTGAGACGTCAGGAGCTGGTATGATGGATTGTAAAAAAGCCCTTGAAGAAACGAATGCAAATATTGATGCTGCAATTGATTGGCTTAGAACTAAAGGTTTAGCGACTGCAGCAAAAAAGTCTGGTCGCGTAGCATCTGAGGGACTCGTTGCAATCCATGTTCAAGGTAATTCAGCAGCAATGATTGAATTAAACGCTGAAACAGATTTTGTGTCTCGAAATGATGATTTTAAATTTTTGGCCTCAAGTCTGGCTATTCTTGCAAATGATGCTGAAAATATAGATGAACTTATTGCACTTCCGTTTCCAAACACCCAAAGGACAGTCAAGGAAGAAATTACACATAACATTGCTACTATTGGCGAGAATATGATGCTCAGACGCATGAAAAATATTAAAGTCAATAAAGGTGCTATTGTGTCTTATGTGCATAACGCAACAGCAGAAGGGATGGGACGTATTGGGGTTCTGGTAGCTTTAGAGTCAGACTTGAAAATAGACATATTAAATGATGTCGGTAAACAGATAGCCATGCATGTAGCAGCCACAAAACCGGTATCCCTATCTGTTGAGGATCTTGACCCTTCGATAGTACAGAGAGAGCGCGAAGTGCTTATTGAGCAAGCTAAGCAATCAGGAAAACCACAAGAAATTGCTGAGAAAATGGTTGAGGGTAGGATTCGAAAATTCTACCAAGAAGTTGTACTATTGGAGCAAACTTTTGTTATTGATGGTGAGAGTAAAGTAGCAGATGTTTTAAAGAAAACAGCTCATGAAGCCGGAGGTGAGATTGTGTTGAAAGAATTTAGCCTGTTTGTTTTAGGCGATGGTATAGAAAAAGAAGAAACTGATTTTGCAGCAGAGGTAGCCGCGCAATTGAATAAGTAAGTTCATCAGTTAACATATGGTTTAATAAAGTCTATGGCGGAATTTAAATATAAACGTGTATTGCTAAAAATATCAGGTGAATCTCTGATGGGCAATCAGGATTACGGCATAGATACAGCAATGGTGAGTCGAGTAGCTAGCGAAATTGCTGATGTTGTGTCCCAGGATATTCAGGTTTGTCTTGTTATTGGTGGCGGTAATATTTTTAGAGGTGTGTCTGCAGCTGCAGTCGGGATGGAACGGGCGACAGGCGATTACATGGGTATGTTAGCAACAGTAATGAATGCTCTTGCAATGCAAAATGCTTTGGAACAGCTAAAAATTGATACTCGCGTTCAATCAGCATTACCAATTGACGCTGTTTGTGAGCCTTACATAAGGCGACGAGCCATACGACATATGGAAAGAGGAAGGGTTGTTATATTTGCTGCTGGAACGGGCAATCCATTTTTTACGACTGATACAGCAGCGGCCTTGCGTGCTTCAGAAATGAATTGTAATGTTTTGATGAAAGGAACACGTGTCGATGGTGTTTATTCTGCAGACCCAGAAAAAGAAGCTGATGCGGTTCGATTTAATAGCTTAAGTTATCTTGATGTTCTCTCTCAGGACTTAAAAGTAATGGATGCGACGGCAATTTCGTTAGCTCGTGAAAACAATATCCCAATTTTGGTGTTCTCCGTGACTCAGACTGGAGGGTTTGACAGGGCTTTAAGACATAAAGGTGAATTTACGCTTATCAAATAAAAGTTTAGAGAAAAGAGGGAAAAAATGTCATCATTAGACATGGAAGATGTTAAACGCCGTATGGAGGGAGCGGTATCTAATCTCAGCAGTGAGTTTTCTGGGTTAAGGGCAGGAAGGGCTTCAGTTGCAATGCTAGATCCAGTTAGCGTTGATGCCTATGGTTCCAAAATGCCCTTAAATCAATTAAGTAATATATCAGTACCTGAATCTAGGTTACTCTCCGTTTCTGTATGGGATGCATCAGTAGTGGGTTCTGTTGAAAAAGCCATTAGAGAATCAGATCTGGGTCTCAATCCTCAAGTTGAAGGCACAGTTATTCGTGTTCCGGTCCCTGAATTATCAGAGGACAGACGTAAAGATATGGTAAAAGTTGCAGGTAAATATTCAGAGGCCGCTCGTATCTCTGTGCGTAATGTAAGGCGTGATGCTATTGAAACCATCCGTAAAGATGAAAAAGCAGGTCTTATTTCTGAAGATGAACGACACACATATGAGGCTGATATTCAAAGGGTGACAGATGAATTCGTAGCTAATATCGACACTATGTTAGCAAAAAAAGAGATCGATATTACAAATATTTAAGAACTGTTCTTAAAGGTTTTTAAAAGTTATGAAGCATTTAGCGATAATCATGGATGGAAATAGACGATGGGCTCATGAAAATGCGCTTTCAGCAATTTCAGGACATGATAAAGGTGCACACACTTTGACAAAAATTGGTCGGGAGGTCGCTCGTCTCAAAATTCCCTTTCTTACAGTATTTGCTTTTTCGGCAGAAAATTGGAGTAGGTCTAAGTCAGAAATAAAGGCTCTTTTTGGTTTGATGAAAAAATATCTGCAGCAGGAAACTGCAAATTTGATATCTGAAGACATTAAATTAAAAATAATTGGTGATGTAAAACCTTTCCCACAAGATTTACAAATTTTATTTAAAAATGCAGAATATTTAACAGAAAATAACAAATCTATGACCTTAACGATTGCTGTAAATTATGGGGGGCTTCAAGATATAGTTAACGCTGCCTCAAGCTATGATTTAATTAATGTTGATTTAAATTCTAACGATATTATTCAAGATTTTAAATCTAAGCTTATGACTTCATTTTTGCCTCCGGTGGATATGTTGATACGAACTGGAAAGGAAAAAAGGATTTCAAATTTTTTAATTTGGGATTGCGCATATGCTGAACTCTATTTTTCAGATAGTTACTGGCCTGATTTTAGCGTAGAAGAACTGCATGATGCTATAAAAGACTGGAATTCTAGGTTACGGCGGTTTGGTGGAAGTGTAAACTTAAAAACATTAGAGATTGGTGAAGCATCTACTGGTATGACTCAAGAAAGAAAAAAAACAGCTAATGAAAGATAAGCTTTCGGATATTAGTCGGAGAATGACTGGCACGATATTGCTGTTACCCCTAATGGTTCTGTTCTTTTCCGGTGAGCCTTATTCTAAAATTACTGTATTGATTTGTGCAGCATTTATGGTATTGGAATATTCTTTTCTAGCTACAAAAAATATTAATCTAAGAATTATTCTTATTGGAATAATAGGCTGTTTTGGGTCTACTAGTTTGTTTTTACTTGGACCCATCTATCACTTAGTTTTTTTATTATTGTTATTGGTGTTACTATTAAAATTTTTTCCCTATGGAACCATCATTATGGGAATTTTTCTGGCTATGCTTTTGTATAGTATTGGAAATTTGTCACACAATGAATCATTTCAGGAAATTATGACGTTTATAGTTTTTACAGTTATATCCGTGGACATTGGGGCCTATATTACTGGCCGCTGCGTGGGTGGACCCAAATTAATACCTCTTATAAGTCCGGCTAAAACGATATCAGGTGCAATTGGTGGACTTGTTGGTGGGACATCGGCAGGAATAGGCATTTTTGTTGTATTAAATTTTCAAATCACATTTTGGCTTTTTTTAATAACGTTATTCGTTGCAGTATTAGCCCAGTTAGGAGATATAACAGCGTCATTTTTCAAAAGGTCAATTGACACAAAAGATAGCGCAAAAACAATACCTGGACATGGAGGTTTTTTAGATAGATTTGACGGATATATATATGTTATCCCCATCTTTGCACTTTTACCAATAAATGGATTATTTGTTTAATGAAAAAATTTGTTACAGTGCTTGGTGCAACGGGAACTGTTGGCTCTAAAACTCTTGAAATTATAAGAGAAAATAGAGAAGAATTTGAGGTTGTAGGTATCTCTGCACACTCAAATGTCTCGTTGTTAGTAAAATTTACTATAGAATTTCTACCTAAATACATCGTGCTTTCCAATTTACTTTTATTACCTGAGTTAGAAAAGCAAGTAAGTCATCTTGATGTTGAAATACTTCAAGGAGAAGAGGGTTTATCCTTTTTAGCTTCAAAAAAAACTGATATATTGGTAGCCGCTATCACCGGTTTTGCAGGTTTTAAACCTATTTTTCAAGCGATTAACTCTGGGATAGATGTTGCTCTTGCTAATAAAGAGGCACTTGTCGCTGGAGGACATTTAATTATGCCTTTAGCTAAGGAAAAAGGTGTGCGAATATTTCCTATAGATTCTGAACATAACGCAATATTTCAATGTATGATGGGACAAAAATGGAGCGAGGTAGATAAAGTCACACTAACAGCTTCTGGGGGGCCATTTGTATCAATGAGCAGAAATGAGACTTTTTATGTATCACCCAATAAAGCTCTCAAGCACCCAACTTGGATTATGGGAAAAAAAATATCCATAGATAGCGCAACTATGATGAATAAGGGACTTGAAACAATTGAGGCTGCCTGGCTTTTTAATATTAGGAAAGAAAAAATATCCGCAATTATTCATCCTCAGTCTATTGTGCATGGCATCGTAAAATTTAGAGACCAATCAGTTATTACCCACATGGCACCAACTGATATGAAGGTTCCGATTTCTCAGGTATTAGCTTGGCCAAAGAGACTGAATATTAAATTGAAGGAAATTGATTTTACCAAAATTGAAAATTTGGAATTTAAAGAAATAGATATCGTTCAATTTCCATGTTTTGGCCTTGCCTATCAATTAATAGATGAACACCCCTGTTATTCCGTTGCTCTTAACGCAGCAAATGAGATAGCTGTTAATCTTTATTTAAATTATAAACTCGATTTTGGTAATATCTACACTTTGGTAGCAAAAACAATAGAACGAATTGAAATTAATGAACTCAATGATTACCAGTCTATAGTTGACTATGATAATTACGCACGCAATATAGCGGAGTTTGTAAAATTATAGCCATTGGAATAACCATTTAATTAGGTGCAGAGATTTTAAGTATTTATGTTATCATTTGGATTTTTTGAAATATTATTGTCATTTATCTTGGTTTTGACACCTATCGTTTTCATCCACGAGCTAGGACATTTTTGGGTTGCTAGAAAAACAGGCGTCATCGTAGATGTATTCTCTGTTGGTTTTGGTAAAGAAATATTTGGTTGGACAGATACTCACGGAACTAGATGGCGTTTTGCATGGATTCCTCTCGGAGGTTATGTAAAAATGAGAGGGGATGAAAATATAACAAGCGGTGGTTCTTCAAATGCTAGAATATTAGAGGGTAGTTTTTCTAATGCACCACTTTTATCAAGAATTGCAATTGTTTCAGCAGGACCTATAGCAAATTTTATACTAGCGTTTATTTTGTTTGTTGCGCTCTACATTGGTGCAGGTAAATTATTTATTCCACCAATGATTGGCGAAGTTTTGCCTAATAGTGTAGCAGAGCGTTCAGGATTAAAATCAAACGATTTGGTCCTAAAGATTAATCAGAAAAAAGTTTCTGATTTTAATGATTTTAGGGTTTTTGTATTTGAGTCACCTGGCAAACCTATAAAATTACAAATTGATAGATCTGGAACTATTTTAGAGATTGTAGCAACTCCCAAATCTATTTACTTGGAAGAATTGGACATATATGCAGGTCAATTGGGAATACGTTCTCCTGTCGGAGAATTCAGGAAACTAGGTATTCTTGAGGCAATGAACGAATCAAGTCGGGAATGTTGGTCAATTACTGTTGGAATGATTCGAGGTATCTCCAGAATAATATCAGGTGATGCTCAGATGGGTGAGATCGGTGGGCCTATTCGAATAGCTCAATTCTCTCGAGATGCAGCATTACAAGGATTAACTAGTTTAGTATTTTTTGTTGCTCTAATCTCGATTAATCTTGGATTAGTTAATTTAATGCCAATTCCAGCCCTCGACGGAGGGCATCTTCTATTTTTTATAATTGAGGGAATAATAGGAAAACCTTTGCCTGACTCTTGGCAAAATTTTTTATTGCGAGGAGGAATAGCCTTTCTGCTATCTTTGATGCTGTTTGTTACAATTTATGATATATTAAGGGGCATAAACAACTAAAATAAATGCCTAGGTGTTAAAACTAGAATCTTATTTTTAAAAGAAGACCATTTTAACTATTGTAAAAGGGATATTCATTATGACCAGAACTAAACAATTTCTGCAGAAAAACTTTTTGTTTTTCCTGGTTTTATTGATTTATTTTTTTATATCCATACAAGCTTTTGGGGAACAGGTTTCTGATATTTCTGTTAGTGGAAATCAACGTGTATCAGAGGGAACTATTAGGTCTTATCTTTCCTTAGATATAGGAGATGATATATCTTCGGATGTATTAGACGAAGCTATAGATAGGTTATTTGATACAAATTTGTTTAATGATGTGAATATTTCAAGTGAAAATGGTCTTATAAAAATTATCGTGGCAGAAAATCCGATAATAAATAGAGTGTTAGTTGAAGGAAATGACGTCTTAGATTCAGATATATTGATAGCTCAATTAGGCATACAGCCACGTCGAGTTTATAACAAAAAAGTGGCCATTGATGGAATGCAAAAATTGCTTGAAATTTACGAACTTTCAGGACGGTTTGGAGCTTCTATTGAACCTAATATAATAGAATTAGAAAATAATCGGGTAGATCTAATCTTTGAAATTAATGAGGGCCCGTTGATTAAAATTACCTCTATCCAGTTCAATGGTAATAAAAGATTTTCTGACAGAAAGCTAAAACAGGTAATTGCTAGTAGAGAAAAAAGATGGTGGGCGTTTCTTTCTTCAGCAGATAAGTATGATGAAAATAGGCTTAACTTTGACACGCGCCTTCTTAGTCAATTCTATAAAACTAGAGGGTATGCCGATATCAATATAAATAGAGCTCGTGGTGGATTGCTACCTGACAGGTCAGGTTTTGCTATTTCATTTACTTTAGAAGAAGGTCCAATTTACAAGTTTAATAAAATTAATGTGTTGTCTAATATAGAGAGTGTGCCAGGCGAAATCCTCTTCCCGAACATTACATTTCAAACAGGCGATAGGTACGATGTTAGGAGAATTGAAGAGAGTTTATTGGATATTACAAACAAACTTGGAGATTTAGGTTACGCATTTGTTAATGTAGTCCCTAACATAAAAACTAATCCCAAAAAAGCAACTCTTGATATAGAATTTAATGTAGAATCTGCCAGAAAGAATTATGTAGAACGCATTGAAATTATTGATAATTCCCGCACAGCAGATTTTGTAATAAGAAGAGAAATGCAGCTAGTGGAAGGAGATGCGTACAATCAGGTTAAACTCCAAAACTCTCTAAGAAATATAAGAAATTTAGGTTTTTTTAGTGATGTTTCATTAGAAAAAAAACCTGGTAGTTCAGATGAGCAATCGATTATAGAGATTGGCGTCCGAGAGCAGTCTACAGGTTCCTTAGCGGTTGGGTTTGGGTATTCTAGTATTGATAAGTCTTCTTTTTCTATTGGAATAAATGAGAAGAACTTTTTAGGCACTGGAAGGTCTGTCGGGTTTTCTGCATCAGTTTCAGGAAAAAAGTCAAATTTTAATCTCTCTCTTACAGAGCCCTTTTTTCTTGATAGAAATCTAAGTGCATCTGCAAATATTTTTACAAGCAAATTAGAAGGAAAATCTGTTACAACAGACCAGCAAGGAATTGGATTTGGACTTGGTTTTAGAGCGGCAAATGATGTTTATCATAGACTTACCTACAATCTAACAGAAAATCAGACTAATCAAACAACGAACAATTCAGCATCCTCAACAGGGGAAAGTAGTGAAAAACTTGTGAGCTCAGCAATAGGGTATAGATTAGGCATTGAGAAAAGAGATAATCGCTTCGATCCATCAGACGGTTACTTTGCAGAAATTTCAGAAACCTATTCTGGTGTTGGTGGGGATGTGAACTTTTTGAGGAGCGTGTTACGGGGTGCTTATTATAAACCTGTCTCTTTCGATAGGTTTGTACTAGGCGCTCGGGCTGAAACAGGTTACATAGACGGCTTTGATGAGAGTATTACGCAATCTAATCGTTTCTTGCTTGGTGGAAATAAAGTTCGTGGTTTCGATGGTAGTGGAATAGGACCAAGAGATAATACTAGCGATGGCGCTGTTGGTGGAAACCAATATTATGCAGGAAGTTTCGAGGTTATAAGTAATGTTGGGTTCAATCCTGACTTAGGAATGCGTTGGACCCTGTTTGCTGATTATGGTTCTGCCTGGGGTACAGATTTTCCAACTGGTGTCGTTGGTGCTGAGGATGATAGTATGAGGCAGTCTATTGGATTTGGTATTTTGTGGGATACTGCAATTGGACCTCTGTCCTTTTATTGGGCAGACCCCGTTTCAAATCAAACATATGATAAATTGAGAGAATTTCAGTTTACAATTGGCACGAGGCTGTAAAAATAATAAAGAGAATGCAATAAGGTTTTGGAAAGGAAATATTGAATATGAAAAATATTCAACTCTGCTTATTATATCTGTTCGTATTCACTCTTGGATTATTTATTTTACCAAGCCAGAAAGCATATTCGCAGAATAATACTATCCCTGTTCTCCAAGATATATTTAATCTTGAGCGATTAGCGGTTGTGAATATGGATAAGGTATTGAGAGATGCTAAAGCAACCGAGCGTGTAAGAGAATTATTAGACAACAAACGTGAAGAATTTCAAAATGATTTTGCGATGCGAGAGGCAAGCCTCCTGCAAATAGAGAAGGATTTGCAGTCAAAAAGAACTATTCTTTCAGAGGAGGCATATCGTGCTGAAGTTAACCAATTTCAAAACGAAGTTGCATCCATACAGCAGGAAATTCAATTTAAACGTCAGGCTCTTGATAAAGCATTTCAAGAGGCACAAGATGAAATAAAATCCTTAGCGGCGGAAATTGTAACAGAAATCGCAGGTCAACAAAAGTTGGATGTTGTTCTGAATAAAAATGCTGCACTTGTATTTAGGCAGGACTTAGATATTACAGAAACTGTTATAATTAAGTTGAATGAACGTACTAAAAACGCCCGCTTAGAAATACAGGAAGAATAAGTTGGTGATTGTGGATCAGCGTTTTTTCCCCGAAGCAAAGTCAGTATCAGTCTCCAAAATATTAGATTTGGGTATATGTTTGCTACATAAGGGTGATCCAAAATTTACTATCCAAAATGTGGGCCAAATAAAAGAAGCGTGTCCAAATATGTTAATCTTTGCTGTTCGTAAGGAACTTATTGCTCCTTTAGAATTATCTAAAGGCTATGCGTTAATAACTACATCAGAGATAATAAAAGATTTTGGTGAAAATATTTTGTCTGGGGCAGGTGTAATCTTTATATCGAAAAATCCAAAATTTGCTTTTGCTCAAGTCTGTTCATTGATGTTTCCAAGCAAGCAAAATAAAAGCGTTATTCACCCTACTGCACAGATTGATGAAAGTGCAAACATTGCAAATGATGTCTCTATTGGTGCCTTTTGTAATGTTGCTGCGGGCGTAACCATTGGTAAAGGCAGTGTTCTTGGAATTGGTGTCTGTTGTAAGTCTTCAGTAATGATTGGTGAAAACTGTCATATAGAAGATTATGTAACCATAGAGAGAGCTATTATAGAAGATAACGTATCTATTGGACAACATACCGTTATTGGCAAAGAAGGTTTTGGTTTTGAGGTTTATAAAGATGATATTCAGAGATTCCCCCATTTAGGCCGTGTTCTAATTGGTAAAAAATCAAGCATCGGCGCTAATTGCTGTATTGATAGGGGGACGCTACAAGACACAATTATCAATGAATTGGTATTGATCGATAATCTTGTTCACGTTGCACACAATGTTGAGATTGGAAAAAAAACTATAATTCTTGCTCAAGTAGGTATTGCTGGTAGCAGCATAATAAAGGAAAATTGTATAATAGGTGGTCAGGCTGGAATAGCAGACCACACTGAAATCCCTGCAAATACAACGATTTTATCGCGTTCAGGCGTTACAAAGTCAATAGAAACACCTGGCGTATATGCAGGTTTTCCAGCAAAAATTTCAACAAACTTTTGGCGCGAGCAGGTAATTCTTCGTCAATTAGCAAAAAATAATAAAAAGAATAGGTTAAAGTAAATGTGTAATACATTCGAAATGGATTATCGAGATATAGAATTAACTATACCACATCGTCCTCCTTTCCTTCTTATCGATAAAATTATTAAAATTATCCCAGGACAGTCAGCTATTGGTATAAAAGCAGTAAGTGGCGGTGAACCGTATTTTAAAGGACATTTCCCTGGTAATCCTGTTATGCCAGGTGTCCTAATTATTGAGTCCTTCGCACAAGTAGCTAGTTGCATGTTTGCAAAGTCGATGCCTGACGAAACAGAAGGAAAATTATTTTTTTTGACAACTGTTGATAAGGCTAAGTTTAGAAACCCTGTTCGGCCTGGGGATTTGCTTTATTTAAAAATTGAAAAAATCAGTGGAAAAGGACCATTGCAAAAATTTAGCGGTATCGCGGAGGTTGATGGTAAAAAAATGGCTCATGCAGAATTATCCGCTATGGTTGTTTCTAAAAAAGCATAAGGTTTAAAATAAATTAAAAAATAGGACGATAAATGTCTCTAAATATCCACCCAAATGCAATAATTCATAAAAATGCCAAGTTAGGAAAAAACGTAACAATAGGTGCATATTGTGTTATCGGAGATAATGTTATCTTGCATGATAATGTCGTTTTGCACTCTCACGTCGTGATTGAGGGGCCCACATCAATTGGAAATAATACAGAGATATTTCAGTTCTCAGTATTGGGGACTGCTGCGCAACACCTTATGTTTAAGGGTGAACTGGCTACATTAGAAATTGGAAAAAATAACATTATTCGAGAAAAAGTTTCTATTCATCGAGGTACAAAGATTGGCGGAATGAAAACGATTATTGGTGATAATAATTTTATTCTCGCAGACTGTCACATTGCTCATGACTGTTATGTTGGAAATAACAATATAATGGCTAATGGAGTTGCTTTGGGAGGGCATGTTAATTTAGGAAATAATTGTAATATTGGTGCTTTTTCTGCAGTACATCAGTTTGTGAGGATTGGTGATGTAGTCATGATTGGCGCAATGGTAAAAGTAACAGAGGATATTATTCCATATACAATAGCAGATGGCATGCCATGCAGATTACGTCGGGTGAATACAATCGGTCTTCAGCGTGCAGGTTTTTCAAAAGAAGAAATCTTGGGTATCAGGAGTATTTATAAAACATTGTTTAACGGTAAGAAGGAGTTTTCATCACGAGTTCAAGAGGCAAAAAATTCTATTGGCAAACATAATGTCCTTACTGCAAATATATTACAATTTATTGACTCTGCAAATGATAGACCCATTTGTATGCAGAGCAAGGCAAATGATTTAAAAATGGATTACTAAATGTTAAGTCAACTCAAGTCATTTAGTAAATTTGGAGTTATATGTGGTAGTGGTAAAGAACCGCTTAGAATAGCCAAATTACTCTCAGAAGCTGGTAATTCAGTTTTTATTATTAGGTTACTTGGTGAGGCAGATGCAGATTATTCTGATTTCACCCAAATAGATTTGAATATAGGTCAATTAGAAAAAATGGCTAGGGAACTTGTAAAAAAAGGCTGTACTGAAGTAATTCTATCCGGAAAGATTAATAATTTTTCTTTGTTAAAAATTAAACCAGACTTTACTGCGCTGAAAATATTATCTCAAAAAGGTCAAATGGGTGACAACAGCCTCTTAAAAAAGGTTTCAAAATTTTTTGAAAGAAAAGGATTCAACGTTATACCACAAGATAAAATTAGTCCAAGGGGATTTCTTCCAAAAGGATATGTCTTTGGAGAAAGACCAAAAGGTAGAATGCTTGAGGATATAAAAATTGGTATCAACTTCCTAGAACAATCTAGTTTTTTTGATATTGGGCAGTCATTGGTTATCCAGTCTGGTAGAATCATTGCGGTAGAGGCTGTTGAAGGTACCGATGAAATGATTAAGAGAGTAGAAAAGTTAATCGATTTGGATAATTCACCAGCGATTTTCATAAAAATGGCAAAAAAAAATCAATCTCTTCATCACGATTTACCAGTGTTTGGACTAAATACTATAAAACAATTGGATGCCTGTAACATTAAATTCGTTTGTTTACATGCTATAAATTGTAAACTTGCTGAAAATTTATCTGATATTGAGTCTGCCTTATTAAATTCTGGAATTAGTTTGTACGCCGTTGATTATGGGTGAAAGATGCTATTACATTCTTGCTGGTGAAACCTCTGCGGATATTCTTGCTGCGCAACTTATGCGTGCTCTAAAAAAAAATAGCAGTGAGCCAATTAATTGGATTGGTATAGGCGGTGAGCAAATGGAGCAACTTGGCCTTACCTCTTACAGACCTATCTCGGAGTTATCTGTGATTGGTATTTTGGATGCTACTACCTCTTATTTTACCCTATTACAAATAGCAAAAGAACAGGTTAAGCAAATTATTAAGTCTCGACCAAAAGCAATTTTTACCGTTGATACCAAACAATTTTCACTTAAATTTGCAAAACTTCTTCGAAGGGAAATGGATGAGGTGGGGTGGAATGTCCCAATTATTCAGTTTGTAGCTCCAACAGTTTGGGCATGGGGGGCATGGAGGGCAAAAAGGTTTGAAGAAGTTTTTGACGCTATATTTTGTTTATTCCCATGTGAGCCACCCTATTTCAACGCAAAGAAAATAGATGCAATTTTTGTGGGGCATCCTGAAGGGTATAAAAACTTTCAGTTAAACAATAAAAATACATCTGTTTCTCAAGTAAAAAAAATTGATTATATTGGTCTATTACCTGGGAGTAGGAGGAGAGAGATAGCTTTCAATCTCCCCATCATACTAAAATCTGCAGAATTATTTTTTAAGAAATTTCCAAAGTGTCGCTTTATCTTACCTACCACATCAAATCTTAAAAAGGAGATAAAGGAGAAGGTGCAAAAATATCATTTACCTATTGAGATTTTGGAAGGGACAGAAGAATTTGAGAAAAGCTTATCTGCAATGTCTGCAGCTATTTGTGTTTCCGGGACGGCAACTCTTCAGCTAAGCTTGAGGGGAATTCCGGCAGTGACCTGCTATAGAACCAGTTCTTTGAATTTCTTTTTAATGCGACTTCTATTTAAACAAAAGGATCCTATTCTTCCTAACATTCTTCTTCAGAAAAAAGTATATCCCTGTTTTCTTCAGTCAAAACAGACATCAGCTAATCTATCTGCAGCATTGATTGATATTTATAAAAATATTGATTTTGAAAATAATAAAATGAGGAAAAATTCAGAGTTCTTAAAGAAAATGTTGAAAGGAAAGAGTAAAAACTTTGAAAGTGCCATTGTGCATTATTTAAAAAAAATGAATATAATATAAATGTTACCTATCAGCCATCGGTATAAAGTTCCTCTTCGTGGGACCGGTGTAAAGTTGTCTAGGTCTTCCAATACGAAACATGGGGTCTTCAATCATTTCTTTCCATTGTGATATCCAACCAACTGTTCTAGCAAGTGCAAAAAGAACCGTAAACATAGATGTTGGAAAACCCATCGCCTTGAGTATTATACCTGAGTAAAAGTCAACATTTGGGTAGAGTTTTTTGTCAATAAAATATTGGTCATTTAAGGCTATATTTTCTAATTCCATAGCAAGTTCAAGCAGCGGATCATTTATACCAAGTTTATTCAGTACATCATGACAAGATTGTCTCATCACTTTAGCTCTAGGGTCAAAGTTTTTGTAAACACGATGTCCAAATCCAAAAAGCCGGAATGAGTCCTCCTTATCACGTGCACGATTAACGTATTCCGAAATATTTGATTTATTACCTATTTCTTGTAACATATTTAAAACAGCTTCATTAGCACCACCGTGAGCGGGGCCCCAAAGCGAGGCAATGCCAGCAGCTATACATGCAAATGGGTTTGCTCCAGACGACCCGGCAAGTCGAACTGTAGAGGTGGATGCATTCTGCTCATGGTCTGCATGCAAAATTAATATCTTATCCATAGCGCTTGATATTATTGGATCTGGAATATAATCTTCTGCTGGAACTGAAAAACACATCTGAAGAAAATTTTCAGCGTAATTTAGGTTATTTTTGGGGTAGTTAAATGGCTGGCCAACTGAATACTTGTATGCCATTGCCGCTAGCGTGGGCATTTTTGCAATTAGCCTGCGCGATGCGATCATTCTCTGATGAGGGTCTTGAATATCAGTTGAGTCGTGATAAAAAGCTGATAATGCTCCCGTTACACCGCATAAAATTGCCATTGGGTGAGCATCTCTCCGAAACCCTCTAAAAAATGTAGATATCTGTTCGTGCACCATGGTATGACAAGTGATTGCATTCACAAATTCTTCTTTCTCTGCACTATTTGGTAATTCACCATTTAAAAGAAGGAAAGCTAACTCTAAAAAATCAGATTTTTCCGCTAGCTCTTCTATGGAATAGCCTCGGTGGAGAAGAATACCTTCGTCGCCGTCAATATAGGTTAATTCAGAGATACAAGAGCCAGTAACACCATAACCAGGATCAAAGGTAAATTTATTTGATGTTCCATAGAGTGTTCTCACATCAATAACATCTGGGCCAATTGTCCCTTTCATTACTGGGAGTTTAAATGACTCGCCAGTCAGGTCGTCGGTCAGTGTCATTGTATTTTCACTATGCTGCATCTTGTTCATTTTTTTCCCCAGTAACCTAATTGTAAAAACGACCTAAATTAAGGTTTCGCATATTTTCTAATTTAGAATATCGATATTTTGAACCTATTATATCCATAATAAAGAACTAAATGCAAATCTGATTGATACGCAATTTTACTTCCTCAAATCCTAAAGATTGGATAAGTGCGAATATAGCGGGTGCAGATTTACTGCCCGTAAGAGCAATTCTAAGGGGAATGCCCAAGTCCTTCATCTTTAGCTCTTGCTCAGACAACCAATTATTAATGAAAATCTCAAAAGATTCCGCATTAGTTGGAGACTTTTCGATAATTTTAGAGAATGATTTTAAAATAATACAACTCTCTTTAGTAATTAAATTAGCAGCTTCATCTTGAATTTCGGGACAACCGTCATAGATGAGGAAATCAATCTTAGAGGTAAGTTCGCTAATTATTGAGTATCTCTCTAATAATTGTGGT
Organism: Alphaproteobacteria bacterium; assembly: GCA_012269555.1. GTDB lineage: Bacteria > Pseudomonadota > Alphaproteobacteria > Puniceispirillales > Puniceispirillaceae > UBA5951. Next base: position 1,120 of record JAAXKA010000037.1, on the reverse strand, counting down.
AACAAGACCTTCAATCTCTTTTTGAAATGGATGCTAACTTGTTTATTCTCTTTTAAAGAATGATGAGCTAGAATTTGTTGGTATAAGTTTTCAAATTTTTGTTTTTTTAACCAATATCCATTCACCGCAACAAGTTTCTGCATGTCAAATCTTGATGAGGAGCGACCTATAGAGCTTCCGTCAAACCAAGATATTGCTTGTGTCATAGAAAAATATTCATCATCACCATGGGACCAGCCAAGCCTTGATAAATAATTATTCATTGCTTCTGGGTATATTCCCATATTCTTATAAGCATCTACGCCAATGGCACCGTGACGTTTTGACAGTTTTGTGCCATCACTTCCATGAATAAGTGGTATATGTCCAAAAATAGGAGGAGTCCAATTAAGTGCTTCATAGATTTTTGTCTGTCTAATTGCATTATTCAGATGGTCATCTCCTCTTATAATATGGGTGATATTCATGTCGTGGTCATCCACGACCACTGCAAGCATATAAGTTGGTGTATTATCACTACGCAGCAGTACTAAGTCATCTAATTGTCTGTTATCAACTTTTACATCACCTTGCACGATGTCTTTAATTAGAGTGGAACCATGTTCAGGCATACGAAGTCGTAAAACTGGTTTTTCATATTTAATTCCCTTATGATCAGGATTCCTCCATGGGGATCTAAATGGCTTTCCTTCTTTTTTATTTTGGTTGCGAATAATTTCGATTTCTGAGTTAGACAGAAAACATCGGTATGCAAGATTAGAGTTGATTAACTCATTTGCAATTTTCTTGTGTCTATTTATATTATTTGATTGAAAAATAGCAGGTTCATCACCTTCTAACCCCAGCCATTTTAAGCCATCAAAGATAGCTTCTACAGCTTTGTTAGTACTCCTTTCCTTATCTGTGTCCTCAATTCTTATTAAGAAACGTCCATAATGGTGTCTTGCAAATAAATAATTGAAAAGAGCAGTTCTAGCACCGCCAATATGTAAAAGTCCGGTAGGAGAGGGCGCAAACCTTGTTATAACTTGCATAATTTAATTATCCTTGGTTACTATACGTACACTTAAGGCGTGTTAATCTTATTTGGTATTTAACATGATAGGTGTAATTTTAGCGG
>JAAXKA010000172.1 GCA_012269555.1 Alphaproteobacteria bacterium | reverse complement strand
GATAAATAGGTAGGGAAAAGATGATATGCATAAATATTTTGTGGGGGAAGAAATGAACAAATATAAAACCTGTAATTTAAGTATTATTTTATGTTTGTTCCTTTTTTTCAAATCCTCATTAGCTGAAAATTTGGAAATAGAGGCATCCGGTTTTCTAGAATGGAATCAGGAAAATAATTCCTACATAGCTGATGGAAATGCAATCGCCTCACAAGGCACACGTTCCATAAAAGCTGACAAAATAACTGCATTTTATGAAAGCGAAGAAAATCGGGATATTGTAAGAATTGAAGCAGAGGGTGCTGTAAAATTTGCAGACACTGGTAATTCAGGATATTCCGAAACACTCACTTACGAGATGGATGCAAAATTATTTATATTATCGGGTAATAGAAACCAGTTTAGGTCCGAAAAATTTATTGCTGAAGCATCTAATAGAATTCAATATGATGAATTAAATGGTGAATTATTGCTTCAAGATAACGCTCAAATCTCCATTTCTGGGGAGAGGACAATAAAGGCCCAGCAAATTGAAGTTTTACTTTCAGATAACGGTGACTTAAAGTCAATCAAAGCTTTTGAAAAAGTTAAATTGATTGAAGAGATGGGCCGAATTGCCCATGCTAACCAAGCATTTTATCAAGCCGAAAGTGGCAACATAACCCTAAAAGAGTCCGTTGAAATCATAGATGGAAAAAACCTATTACAAGGCGACACTGCGATTATTAATGTAAAGACAGGATATAGTAAAATTTTAGCTGGCAGCAAAAATCAGCGTGTATCTGGGAAATTGATTCTGAGCTCATCAAATTAATTGCAAAATCAAGTATTTTTTTCTATGTTTTTATTAAACTCATCCACTAAAACCAAGTTTATTAATAATGACAGTCAACGAATCACTAAGAAACATAAATAATCGGTCTACCCATTTAAAACTGATTGATACTAATATCGGTCTAATTGCTGATGGGCTTGGAAAATATATAAATAAACGGCGCGTTGTGCGTAATGTGAGCTTTGGAGTTCAGAGGGGTGAAGCAATTGGACTTCTCGGCCCAAATGGAGCTGGCAAAACAACTACTTTCTATATGTTATGCGGACTTCTTTCTGCAGATGAGGGTCGCGTTTTCTTAGATGGCCTCGAGGTGACTAATTCTCCAATGTTTTATCGAGCGAGACTTGGCCTCGGCTATTTACCTCAGGAGTCAAGTGTTTTTCGAGGTCTAAGTGTTGCACAAAACATCAAATCTGTATTAGAGATTGTAGAGAGTGATAAAGACGTTCGCGATGGCATGCTAGAGGAGTTGATGGCTGAATTTAGTATAGCACACCTTAGAAATACAGCCGCAATCAATTTATCTGGAGGGGAAAGACGGAGACTCGAGATAGCAAGGGCGCTAGCAGCAAAACCAACATTTTTGCTTCTTGATGAGCCCTTGGCTGGAATAGACCCAATAGCGGTAGGAGAGGTTAGAGACCTGATCACCCATCTCAAGGAGAGCGGCTTAGGGGTATTGATTACCGATCATAATGTAAGGGAAACTTTAGATATAGTTGACAGAGCTTACATCTTGCATGATGGCGCTGTATTGATGCATGGAACACCTGAACAGATTGTCAACCATCAAGGTGTCCGTGAGGTATATTTAGGTAAACGTTTTAGCTTTTAAATTCTCATAGTTTGCATTTAATGAATCCAATAATTCTTTTTCCAAAAATGAAAATATAAATTGTATTTTGTCACCCACTTGACGAATAAAAATTGTTGACATTTATTCAACAGGACCACCAGCATCTTTCCAATCAGAAAAACCACCAACATTTGAAACATTCTGATAACCCATTTCGACTAGAGTTTTGCCAGTTAGCGCGGCCATACCTCCTGCCCCACATACAAGAACTATATCAGCATCCTTTTCAAGCGCCTTATTGTGGAATGGTGTCTGTGGGTCTGCAGCGAATTCAATAAAACCTCTTGGAATATGATGGGCTCCCTTAATAGTGCCGGTTTCTCTTATCTCTAAACCATCACGAACATCAATAAATACGGACATACCTTCTCTGTGTTTTTCGATACCTTCCTCTGTTCCAATTTTTGGCACTAAATTATTCGCCACTTCAAGTTCTGTGCGTGAGGTTTTCATGTTAAATTTCCTTTCAATAGTTTTTTAAACAAATTCTACCTACTTGTTCTAACTCGCTCTTTATTAATAGTTAATTATAAGACCACCTTCAATACATTTTAATCCATAAATAGGCTCAAATTGACTCCAATTTAGTTAAAAAACATTTGATAAAAGTTGCTGAAATCAAAGGGTGCTTAGAGACTTATTTCATATTAAATTATTATTAAAAGTTGGTGGAGCCAATCGGGATCGAACCGACGACCTCTACAATGCCATTGTAGCGCTCTCCCAGCTGAGCTATGGCCCCGATAAATTTATATATACATTTTTTTGTGTTAAAAAAATCAGACCTCTATGTCAACAATATCTGACTATTCTTCTTCTTTTTTTGAAGATGGATTGGTTTCTTCATCTTCATCAATATCATCTTCTCCTGCATCTTCAGCCAAATTATCCATAAATTCTTCATCATTTGCAAACGTTGTAGTAGCCTCATCATCATCGTCACTCACCGTGATGAATTCATCTTCGTCAGAAGGAAGTCCATCATCTTCAACGTCATCAATGTCAGGATCCAATTCAGATTCATCAAGGAGAGTATTATCCTGAAAATCCTCTTCATCTTTTTCTTTCTTTACAACTTCAATAACAGCTGACTTGGAAGAGACCCTCCCTTTTCGGCTTTTTAATAACTGTTCGGGATCAAATTCTATGGCGCAATTTGGACATATGATAGGAACCTTCAAAAAATCATAAAATTTTGTTCCACAACTAATGCAACGTCGTTTAACTCCAAGTTCAATCTCAGTCATTTTAAATCCTTGATAATGTTTTTTCATTGTCTGTGGCGAATAACACAATAAATTGCGTATATGTCAAAGTAAATTTTTATTAAACAAAAAAATGAGGGATTATATTTTAGGTATCAAGAAAAAACTGATTTTTAACCATGCCTAATTTAGGTTCATTCAGATTTAATAGCTTTATTTGATATAATTTTTATTTAGATTACTATTATGCCTAGAAAATTATTGATGATTGTGGGAAAAGCACCCAACAAAAAGTTATATCGTTTATTCTAATTAGGAATTATGATGACAAAAAGCACAGATTCTCTTTCATCTGAAGCTATAAATGGTTTGAATGGAACTTGCACAGTACCTGGGGATAAATCTATTTCTCATAGAGCCCTGATATTCAGCTCAATAGCTGAAGGAAAAACAAAAATTCGGGGTTTACTAAAAAGCAAAGATGTCTATTCAACATTGAATGCCTTACGTGAACTTGGTGTTAACATATCTATCCAAGAACAAAGTTTAGTTGAGGTTACGGGAACAGGTATGCACGGATTACAAACACCCTCTAGCTCTTTAGATCTTGGAAATTCCGGAACTGGTGTAAGACTTCTTATGGGACTAATTGGGTCTCAGCAAATATCGGCTACATTTATTGGTGACAAGTCCCTTTCAAAAAGACCTATGCGCAGAATAACAGACCCATTGAGTCAAATGGGAGTCGAAATTAATGATAATAATGGGTTGTTGCCAATTACTGTAAATGGGCGTTCAAGCCCTCTTCCATTAAGTTACAGGTCTCCTGTGGCATCAGCGCAGATAAAATCAGCTATTCTAATTGCCGGTTTGAATGCTCGGGGAATGACGAGTGTTTTAGAGCCGACAAAATCGCGTGACCATACTGAACGCATGCTTGGCCACTATGGCATATCTGTATTTTCAAAAAATGATTTGGATGGAAATTATAAAGTTGGTTTAATGGGAGGCGGAAAATTAAAAGCAAAAGACTTTACAGTTCCAAGCGACCCCTCATCTGCCGCTTTTTTAATTGTAGCTGCATTAATCACAAAAGATAGTTGTATTTTACTTCCAAACATAGGGATAAACCCTCAAAGAATAGGACTTATTTCTACTCTCCAAGAAATGGGCGCAAACATTAAAATCAGTAACTTTAAGAAAGTAGGTGGTGAAGAGGTAGCCGATATTTATGTTTCATCAAGTTCTTTAAAGGGTGTAACTGTGCCAGCAAATAGAGCTCCTTCCATGATTGATGAATATCCAATTCTATGCATAGCAGCAGCTATGGCATCTGGCCCCACATATATGGAAAACATTGGTGAGCTGAGACACAAAGAAACAGATAGAATAACAGTAATGGCGAAAGGGTTGAGACTAGCCGGTGTGAATGTTGATGAAACGGATACCAGCATGTGTGTACATGGCACAATAGATAAGTGGGGTAATTCTTGCATAAACGGAGGATTTCAAATCTCCTCTCAGGATGATCATAGAATAGCTATGTCTTTTCTTATACTTGGTTTAGTAAGCAATGATAAAATTATCGTTGACGGTGTCTCTACAATCGAAACGAGCTTTCCTGATTTTGTTAGAACCATTAACGAACTTGGTGGTCGCATAACTCCTTATAATACTGAATTTTAATGATATTGATTAAACTAAAAAAATGATTCTTTATAAAAAAGATTTAAAATGAAAATAGCAATAGATGGAACAGCTGCATCAGGAAAAGGCACCCTCGCAAAAGGGCTAGCAAAAAAACTGGGATATGATTACTTAGATACAGGATTACTTTATCGCAGATTAGCATTAGATATCTACAAGAAAGGGCTAACAAAATTTAATTTAATTAATGAAAGGGGAATTATTTCTAATGCAAATATTAATATGTTAGCTGATATCACTCTTAATTTAACACTCCCACTATCAGACCACCCTGATTTGAGAAAACAAGAAATATCTCATTTATCTGCAGTTATTGCAAGTATACCAGAAATACGAGAAATATTGTTTAAAAAACAGAGAATGTTTGCAAATAAACCACCCTCTAAAGCAGGCGTTATTTTAGATGGGAGAGACATTGGCTCCGTTATTCTTCCGGAGGCAAAAATTAAATTTTTCATCGATGCAAAGCCTGAAATTCGCGCTAAAAGAAGGTATGCTGAGTTGAAAGGTTTAAGCGCTGAAGTTCAAGAGGAGACTATTCTTGACGATTTAATCAAGCGTGATAAAGCCGATCGGACAAGGCATGTAGCACCTTTAAAACAGGTCCCAGATGCATTTTTTATCGATAGTTCCGCACTAAATGCAGATGAAGTCTTGCAAATTGCGTTAAATTACATTAATGGCTAATCTACGTTGTTTGGCATTTTTCTAAACCGTGCCTAACTTTTTACTCAATAATTGCTGGAACCTTAATTGCTATTTAAAAAATATCCGCCTCTGAATATAAATCGAGGACGTTTAGACGGGTAAAATCTTGAAACCAGCCAAGACTATAAAAGGTTACATACCTACAAAATAGCATCCCACGGAGATTTTTATTGTCAAACCAAAAAGATGACGAAAATTTACTCGTCGAAGAGAGTTTTGCTGAATTGCTAGCTGAGAGTTTTTCAGAAAGCACTTCAGTTGAAGGTAGTGTAGTTAAAGGTAAAATCATTGCGATTGAAGCAGAACATGCAATAATTGACGTTGGCCTTAAGTCTGAGGGACGAATCCCCTTAAAAGAATTTACAGCACCCGGCCAAGATCCTGAATTACAAGTTGGTGATGATGTAGAGGTCTATGTTGAAAGAATGGAAGATAAGGACGGGCAGGCACTTTTGAGTCGAGAGAAGGCTAGAAGAGAAGAAGCTTGGGTTATCTTAGAGCGTGCATTTGAAGCCCAAGAGCGTGTTACGGGAGTTATATTCGGACGAGTTAAAGGAGGCTTCACTGTTGATTTATCAGGTGCTACCGCATTTCTGCCTGGGAGCCAGGTTGATATCCGGCCTATTAATGATGTTAATGCACTAATGGGTGCTCCACAACCTTTTCAAATACTCAAAATTGATAGGCGCCGGGGTAATATCGTTGTTTCTAGAAGAGCTGTATTGGAAGAATCGCGCGCAGAGGCGCGAAGTGAGTTAGTATCTAACTTGGTTGAAGGCCAAAAGTTAAAAGGTGTAGTTAAAAACATAACTGACTACGGTGCTTTCGTCGATTTAGGTGGTGTTGATGGTTTGTTGCACGTTACTGACATCGCTTGGCGAAGAATAAATCATCCATCCGAAGCACTTACAGTTGGCCAAACAGTTGATGTTCAAGTAATTAGGTTCAATGAGGAAACGCAACGAATTTCTCTTGGAATGAAACAGCTTCAAAGCGACCCGTGGGAAAATGCAATCGAGAAGTTTAAAACTGGGACTCGTTTAAATGGCAGGGTTACAAACATCACTGATTACGGAGCATTTGTTGAATTAGATGATGGCGTTGAAGGACTTGTGCATGTGTCTGAAATGAGTTGGACGAAAAAAAATGTACATCCGGGAAAAATTGTTTCCACTAGTCAAGAAGTTGAAGTTGTTGTGTTAGAGGTTGATTTAACGAAACGTCGTATATCTCTTGGTCTAAAACAAGCCACTGATAACCCCTGGGAAGCATTTGACACTAATAACAACATAGGGGATGTGATTAAGGGCGAAATAAATAACATTACTGAATTTGGACTCTTTGTTGGTCTCACCGACGACATTGATGGCCTTGTGCATTTATCCGATATCTCATGGTCTTCATCTGGTGAAGAAGTTTTAGAGAAGTTTAAAAAAGGCGACAATATTGAAGCAAAAATCTTAGATATTGATCTAGAAAAAGAACGCATTTCACTGGGAATCAAGCAATTAACAAGCAACCCAGCCGCTGACGCTGCTGAAAAAATTAAAAAAGGTGATGCTGTTACGTGTGTTATCACAGCTGTAACGGAACAAGGCCTTGAAGTCCGTGTGGGAGACTCACTTTCTGGTTTTATCAAACGCACTGATCTTGCGCGAGATAGGTCAGAACAAAGGGTAGAACGTTTTGCTGTTGATGAAAAAGTTGACGCTATAATTTCTCAAATTGATAGTAAAAACAATAAATTAACTTTATCAATAAAAGCTCGTGAGATGGCTGAAGAAAAGCAAGCTATGGCTGAATTCGGCTCATCGGATAGCGGTGCTAGCCTTGGTGATATACTTGGTGCTGCACTAGCAAAGAAAGAAGATACTTCTTCTGAATAGAAAACTATTACTTATTTTTTTAAAAAAAACAAAAAAAAACCTCACACCTAGTGAGGTTTTTTTTGCCATTTTCAAAAAGCTCAAGTACGATTTTAAGAAAACATAAAAATTTAAAAAAATATTCGTGTAGATGTATTAAATAAGCATAAGGTTAATTTACAATGACCAAATCTGAATTAATAAATATGTTAGCAGCTGAGAATCCAGAACTATACCATAGAGATATTGAAAGAATCGTAAATACAATTTTTGAAACTATCTGCACCTCACTTGAAAATGGTGACAGAATAGAGCTACGTGGTTTTGGAGCATTTTCAGTTAGAGAACATGGGGCTCGTAAAGGAAGAAACCCTCGCACTGGTGAACCAGTAGATGTTGCAAGAAAAAACGTTCCCTATTTCAAAATGGGCAAGGGAATGAAGGAAAGATTAAATAAATAGAACATTGATAAATTTTATCAGAATAGCATGATCAACAAATGTCTAAGATTATTTATTTTTTTTCAAAACTCTTTTGGTTAATATTTTTGCTTTTGTTTGTTATTTTACTAGCTATTCTTGTAGGTTCTAATTCACAATCAGTTACCTTATATTTCTGGCCTATATCTGGAAAGCTCACTATTGTAATATGGCTTGCAATATTGCTCTCTTTTGGTGCAGGATTAATCGCTGGGGCCTTAATAATTTGGCTTAATTCATTTTCGTCCTATCGAGCTTCAATGAAATTAAAAAAGCAAGTTCAAATCAGCACAAGTGACAATACTAAAACTGAAAATGACCAATATCTTGAATTCAAAAATTCGACAAAACAACCTTCTGATGATAATAAACAAATTAATAGCCCTTTAAATGGGTTTACCCAAGGCTTCTAAACATGAAAGTAAAAATTTGTGGTCTAAAAACATCAGTCGAAATCGATATTTGCGTTAAAGCTAAAGCAGATTTTATTGGCTTCGTTTTTTTCAAAAATTCATCAAGACATTTAACTTTTGCAAAAGCATCAGAATTATCAGGACATTATGATAAATATTACTCTAATTCTAACCTCAAAAAGGTTGCTTTGTGTGTTAACCCAACAAATGGTGAATTATCAAACATAATTGCGTCATCGAATGCCGACATCTTGCAACTTCACGGAACAGAAACACCTTTCAGAGTTGAGGAAATTAGACAAAAATACGCGCTTCCTGTTATTAAAGCAATCCGAGTAAAAAATAAAACAGATATAATTGCAAGTAAGCAATATTCTAATTGCACGGACTGGCTACTTTTTGATGCAACAGCTTCTTCAAATTTACCCCCAGGAGGTAATGGAGAGTGCTTTGATTGGTCTCTTATGAAGAATTTTGAATGTGATTTGCCTTGGATGCTTGCAGGTGGGCTTAATCCAAATAATGTCGCTAGTGCTATTGCAGAATGCAAGCCAAGTGGTGTTGACGTATCTTCAGGAGTTGAAATTATAGCAGGGAAAAAAGACCCTTCTTTGATTTCAGCCTTTGTACAGTCTGCAAAAATGAGCTAATCTCTATAGATGGTAATAGAATGGCAAAATAAAAATTTGCCTTTTAATGATGTGTCATGAATAGGTAAATTTAGTAATGAATGAAATAAAGCAAAATTCCTTTAAGACTATGCCAGATGAGAATGGCCGTTTTGGCATTCACGGTGGTCGCTTCGTTGCAGAAACATTAATGCCTTTGATATTGCAGGTTGAGTCTGCTTATAAAGAAGTAAAAACAGATCCTGATTTTAATGCAGAACTGCTTTATTACCAGAAACATTATGTGGGCAGACCATCTCCTTTATATTTTGCTGAACACCTTACTAAGCAGTATGGCGGAGCAAAATTATACTTAAAAAGGGACGAGCTAAATCACACAGGCGCTCACAAGATTAATAATGTGCTTGGTCAGGCACTACTCGCAAAAAAGATGGGAAAAACAAAAATCATTGCTGAAACAGGGGCTGGACAACATGGGGTAGCTACCGCAACGGCATGCGCGTTATTTAATCTCGAATGCGAGGTCTTCATGGGAGCTGAGGATGTTAAACGTCAAAAGCCAAACGTAGATAGGATGCGTTTATTAGGGGCTACTGTGCATCCTGTTACCTCTGGCACATCCACATTGAAAGACGCGATGAACGAGGCGCTTCGTTATTGGGTAGCTCATCCTGATACCCATTTTTATATTATTGGAACAGTTGCAGGCCCGCATCCCTATCCCGAAATGGTTCGAAACTTCCAGTCCGTCATTGGAAAAGAAGCAAAAGAGCAATTATTCGAAGCTGAAGGGCGATTGCCAGACGCACTTATTGCTTGTATTGGCGGTGGTTCCAACGCGCTTGGCCTGTTTTACCCATTTCTAGACAATACTGATGTTACTATTTTTGGCGTTGAAGCTGCAGGTCAGGGACTAGATAGCGGAATGCATGCTGCAAGCCTTACCGGCGGGAAACCAGGCGTTTTACATGGCAATCGAACCTATTTATTACAAAATGATGATGGACAGATAGTGGATGCTCATTCTATATCCGCTGGTCTTGATTATCCCGGCATTGGGCCAGAGCATTCCTGGCTTCATGATGTAGGACGTGTTAATTACGTTAGTGCGACAGATGAAGAGGCGTTAGTTCAGTTTCAGTTATGCTCTAGGCTTGAAGGGATAATTCCTGCTCTTGAGCCATCACATGCACTCGCATTTGCAGCAAAACAATTACCATTAATGGATAAAGAACAAATTGTAATCCTTAATATGTGCGGTCGCGGAGATAAAGACCTTGAAACAGTGCTACCTAAGCTGGATGAGCGCGGGTTACTATAAGAAACTCAAAATAAAGGTCGAAGCAAATAAAATGAGCAAAAGATTAGCCGCAAGCTTTGCAAAAGCAAAAAAAGAAAACAGAGGCGTTTTGGGTATTTTTGTATCTGCGGGAGACCCGGATACCAATACTTGCATAAAAATATTAGATGGTCTGGTTAAATCTGGCGTGGATATGATAGAACTTGGAATGCCATTTTCTGATCCAATGGCGGATGGCCCTGCTATTCAGGCAGCAAGCCTGCGTGCTTTAAAATCTGGTATGAACCTAAAAGGCAGTCTTGAAATTGTGTCTCAATTCCGCAAAAAACATGCCCATACCCCTTTGATATTGATGGGGTATTACAACCCTATCTATAGATATGGTGTTGAACTATTTCTTAAAGACTCACAGGCAGCTGGCGCAGATGGTCTTATCATAGTAGACCTTCCCCCTGAAGAAGATGCAGAACTGTGTGATCTAAACCAAAATTCAGAATTAGATTTTATCAGACTAATCACACCCACGACCCTTGGCGATAGATTGCCATTCGTTTTGGAAAAGGCATCTGGTTTTATTTATTACGTCTCAATAGCTGGTATTACTGGCACGAAATCTGCTCAGATGGAATCTATATCTAGCGCTGTAAATAGAATAAAGCAGGTTAGCGATTTGCCTGTTGTAACCGGTTTTGGCATCAGAACTGCAGAACAGGCAGCACATATTGCCTCGCTGGGGGATGGCGCTATTGTGGGCTCTGCAGTAGTAGAAATTATAGCAGAGTCTAATATGCAGAATTTAACTGCTGAGAAGACCTCCGAAAAAGTGAGTGATTTTACTAAATCTCTTGCAGATGCGATATCTACTCATAAAACATAAAAAAAATAATCATACGATTATAACTCTTGGATAATAAGAAAATAGCAGAAGAATATCGGTAAAACATTTGAAGGGGATGCTTATGCTGTCAGAAAGCCTTAAAAGGCTCTCACTTCTTCACCCAAAACTTATTGACCTTGGGCTAGAACGAACCTATCAACTCCTTAAAAAGGCTGGAAATCCTCACCAGAACTTGCCCCCTATATTTCATATAGCAGGCACCAATGGGAAAGGGTCAGTTAGTGCATATCTGTTTGCTATCGCGAAGCAACTTGGCCTCAAAACGCATTGTTATACCTCGCCACATTTATGCAGATTTAATGAGCGAATTCGAATTGCAAATAACCTTATCGATGATGAGGCGCTTTTAAAAATTCTAGATGAGGTAGAAAAGCTTAACCAGAATACACCTATTACATTTTACGAAATCACAACGGTTGCTGCATTTATGGCATTTGCAAGAATACCTGCAGACCTTCTTATCTTAGAAACTGGCCTTGGTGGTAGACTAGACTCAACAAATGTGATCGAAAATCCATTAGCGTCTATTATTACTCCCATCGAACGAGATCATGAGCATTTTCTGGGCTCTGAGCTAACGCAGATAGCAGGTGAAAAAGCAGGTATAATCAAAAAAAATGTGCCTGTAATTAGTGCCTCTCAGTCCAACGAGGTTGAAGAAACTCTCAAAAATAAAGCGAAAGAGATGAATGCACCCATTTTTTTTGAGGGAACTGATTTCATTTGGGAGCAAATAAACACAGGAGAGGTAAAACTAGGGTGTAAAAATAGGGTTTTTACGCTACCAACCCCCTCGCTAATCGGACCTCATCAAATACAAAATGCAGCCCTCGCAGCCGCATCTGTTATCTACAGTAATAACTTCACTCCAATAGATGATAGATTATTTTCTGGCATCGGGTTAGCAAAATGGCCGGGACGGGTGCAATTCATCGATAAGGGTAAATTACTCAATTACCGTGGTGCAAGACCAATATGGATTGACGGTGCACATAATTCCCATAGTGCAACTGCTCTTGCGGCCTCTCTTGCAAAAATAACTGGTGCGAAATGGACGCTCATTGCAGGTATGTTAGAGACTCGAAAACCAGATGACATTTTTATGCCCTTAAAAAACCTTATTAGCGAAATATTTACCATAACTATACCAGACCAGGTTGCAAGTCTATCAGCCCAAGAGTTATCAGAAAATTGTCAGAGTCTAGGGATTAAAGCGACCGCAAAATCAAGCTTAATCGAGGCGCTCACCGCCACAAGTAAAAGTGAATTTGTGGTGATTTGTGGCTCGTTATATTTAGCGGGGCACGCTTTGTTATTAAACAATACCCTGCCAGAATAATGTTTGGTTAAACGCAGTCTTTCCATCCTTATGGAAAACTACTAAAAAGGATTATAAGTTTTCCTTCACCCATTGCTCTAACTGAGATTTTGGTAATGCACCAATTTTCTCAGCGACAACTTCTCCATTCTTAAACATTAATAAAGTTGGAATTCCTCGTACCCCATAGCTTTGCGGAGTTACTGGATTATCATCAATATTTACCTTAACTATATCAACTTGACCTTCGAGTGAATTTGAAATCTCTTCTAACGCAGGACTAATAGCGCGACAAGGCCCACACCATTCAGCCCAAAAATCTACAACTACTGGTCCAGCTGCTTTTATAACATCAGTATCAAAATTAGAATCGGTTGAGTGTTTGGTAGCCATGCTAATTCCTTTGTGTTTAAAAATAATTCTTAATAGTTAGTAATTAATATAACCATTGGCAAATAGTTTTTTAAAATTTATTTTTAATTATTGATTGCTTTTGCACCTTTTATGGTATCCAAATAAGCATTCAATTGCTGATTTAAAAGAGGCATGATTTCTGCTGTTTGTGTCCAAATAAGAAAACTATGAAATGACCTGTCTGGATAGAGTTGTTTTAGCAACCCCATATAAAGCGCCATTTGACGAAGATAAGTCTGGGGCGGATTATCAGAAGGCCGTCCGGTTTTGAAATCTGCTATTTTGATATGGGTATCAGTAACAATCAATCTATCTATCTGCCCAGATATTTCCAGCTCTCCAATTTTGCCAATTATAGCTACCTCTGCCAGTGAGTCTTTTGAAAACAAATCGCTGCATTCCTTATGATGAAGGATAGAATATACCTCACTAAACAGCATTATTACCTCTTCTTCAGATAGTTTTGGCATTTGTTTTTTTATATATCGAATAGCTGTGGTTTCCTGGACGTATTCAGGAAATAAAGGGAGTCTCTCGAGTAATTTATGAATGAGATTCCCCCGCTCAAACGCTTTTAGCTGGCCCTTTTTGTGTGGTGCTAACTGTTGGTTATCTGATTGCCATTCGGACGGACGAATAATTGCGCCTTTTCTCTCGGCATATGTATCTGGGAGCTGATCATACCAATCTGGAACAGATGGTATTATTTGCTCCTGCTTAATAAATGGCTCTTCCTTTTTTTTTGTTTTTGTTGATGGTGTAAATTGAAGCTTTAATATCCCATCGATATCCACACATGCTGGATCATTAGAAATCGTATCCCTTAATAATTCATACCAGCTATTTTTAATAACCCGCCGTGCCGGTGCTTCCCATCCAGCAATGATAAGAGCCTGTTCTGCCCGGGTTAGAGCAACGTATAGCAAACGATCATCTTCTTTTTTGATTTTTTCTTTCTGTAAATTTCTAGTCTCTGTAATATAAGAAGGTGCAAAATTGCTATTCTCTGTCCAGTAAATCCATTCTTGGGAGAATGTGAGCGTATCTGACGGTGCTTTAGCGGTTAACATATCAGGTAAATATATTATAGGCGCTTCAAGTCCCTTGGAGCCATGTATTGTTAACAGTCTTACCTGAGGGTGCGCGGCAGCGCTATTATCACGCAATAATGTGCCTTGGCTTTCTCTGAAAGATCTCACAAACTGGCTTAACTCTAAATTTCCTGCTTTTTCAAAAGCTAAAATTTCTTGCAAGAAACCATTAAAGCTCTCAATAACACCTATCCCAAGACGCTTGATAAACGCATCAACTAATCTGTCCCCGATTAAAATCTGATTAAAAAAGCTGAACACATCCTGTGTTCCGGCGCGGGATCGCCATTCAATCAATTTGCGGCATGCTAATCCCTTACTGCATTTGGACTTTTCATATTCTTTTAATCTACTGAACAAAGAGGCTTGTCCTCTTGCTATTGCCAGTTCTTGTAAATCATCTTCCTGTAATTCCAGCAAAGGCGACTTTAAGATACTAGCAAGTTGCAAATCATCCTCAGGCGACAGGCAAACATCTACTAGCGCAAGCAGATCCTGAATTTCTATCTGATTTTGCAGTATAATACGATCTGGGGGTGAGACTGATATTCTTGCTGAAATCAGTGCTGCTCTTAAATTTGCCAAGAACGAGTCTCTCTGTCGTACTAAAATCATAATATCGTTTGGGCGCACATCTCTACCCAAAATATTGTCTGAGCCAGACCCCAAAAGTGCCTTAATATGCAGAGCAATTTTCTCTGCTAGAATAACCTCCGCAGTCTCAATACGTTCCATTTCAATTGGCATAAATGGAATTTTGAGTTGCTTTTTTTCTGATTCCACAACTGGCCATAGTTCCACAGACCCAGAAAGGCTAGTCCAATGCAGACCGTGCGGTACGTACGTATCCCCTACTCCAATAATACGTTCATTTTGCATCACCTTATCTATAAATGAGAGTATAGATGCAGATGAGCGATAAGATTTCGACAAACTTACTTGCTTAAATGGTTTTCTATATTGGTCTGCCTGCTCTTTGATCTCTGCTTGCTTTGCAATAAATACATTTGGGTCTGCATTCTGAAAACTATATATTGACTGTTTATAATCTCCAACAGCAAAAAAGGTCCTTGGCAGTGGCTCTTCATCTTCTGATTCAAAAAACTCCGACAAAAGGTTGGAAATCACTGACCATTGCATGGGACTGGTGTCCTGTGCCTCGTCAACCAAAACATGTTGAATAGCTGTTTCTAGTTTCCATCTGACCCAAGCATGGATTTGCTGTTTTTGAAGCAGTCGATTTGTAAAGAATATCAAATCGTCAAAATCTAAAACACCACGGCTAAATTTTTGGTGTTGAAAGGATAGATATAATTCTGCTGCAAGAGATAATAAATTAAAACTTAATTCACCTGTATAAGCACCATTCTGAGTTTGCATATACTCTAATATTAAGCGTTGAGCCTCAGATATATAACCATCTAATTCAGGATAAAGCTCCCTTAAACCTTTAGAGCCGATCCGTGATTTTGGATTACTACCGCTAAAGAAGACATCCACTAATAAGAAAAATTCTGCCTCTGCTTGCTGTGGTAATAGACCTGCCCAGCGTTTTATTTTCAACGCTGCTTCTTTATCATTTTTTCTACCTCCATTAAGCACATCAGCCATTTTCTGAAATGGGAGTTGTTTTATCTGAGCAATCATAGATAATTTCTCAGAGGAAAAATCAGCCATTGATTTACATCCAATTTGCATTTTTAAATGTTCTTTAAAACGCCCGGCAGAAGATGGATCAGTTGCAAATTTTTCAATTATATCCCGTTTTTGCAATATCTGAATGAGATACTGACACAATGTCCTTTCATCTGTAAATTTAGCCAGAAAATTTAACTTCTGTTTAATATGACTTGCAGGACTTGAAAATAATTCAAGCAGGCGCCGCTGTAATATCTCATTTGATTCAAATTCTGTGATTAAATCAAATCCAGGAGGTACACCCGCCTCTATTGGAAATCGAGTTAATATTGTCTGACAAAATGAATGTATCGTTTCAATTCTAGGGCCATCTTCGTTATCTAATATCCTAGCAAATAGCTGTCTTGATATTTGAATTTTCTCCTGGCTTGGATTAGGTTCGCTCATTTCAGTCAAGTCAGATATAAGCTCACTCTCACTACATACAGCCCATCTTGAAAGCGTGTTTTGCAGTCGCTGTTGCATCTCAGCAGCAGCAGCTTTAGTGTAGGTTACACATAATATGCTGTCTGGCTTTACGCCATTTAGCAAAAGGCGAAACACGCGGTGGGTAAGCGCTCTTGTTTTTCCAGTACCTGCATTAGCAGAAACAAAAACAGAAAATTTCGGGTCAGATGCAAGGCTAGGATTATCTATCATCATTTACCTCAAATGCTCTCCATTCTTTTATTCTAGCGAGGTGCCTTACTTGTGAGAATTTTGGCCGTTGTGCTAAATTTGGCTCCGATAGATATGGTTGCTCTTCATTCTCAAAACTATGAACCAGCTCAAACAATTGGTCAAAAATAATAGAGACATCAAAATCATCTGGAGTAACATCGTCAATTTTGGCAGGTGCTGTTACCCTGCCTTTCAGCTGCCAATAAAAAAGCTCAATATCCTTTGCTGTCTTGTTAGGTAAATTAAACCCCCCTTTTGACAGAATTGCTGCCTCAACAAGCAGCTGCACTGCCCTTCCTGAACTTACCGCTAGCTTTGACGGTGAATTCCCAGATTTGTAATCAATTATCTGATAATTGTTATCCTGATGTAGCTCTATTCTGTCTGCTCTAGCCGTAACATGAATTAAACGCTGACCAATTGACAGCTCAATCCTGCCTTCTTTTTCTACAACCACCTGAAAGCGCTCATCACGTCTTCTATATTCTTCTTCCAGAAACCAATTTAGAATTACAGAAAATTTTTGCCTCCAGAAAAGATCAATATAGGCAATATCGGACCATTTCGATAAATGCGCATCTAAAATTTTGTGTAGCTGTTCCCCTGCATTTTTAGGCAATTTTCCGCTCGGATAATGCTTTAAAAATTCTGCGATAACATCATGAATAAGAGACCCCCTCAATGCAACAGATGGCGGCTCATCAATAGGATTCTTCTGTTTAATTTTTAGTATTTTCTTAACATAAAACCCGTAAGGGTCTGTAATCCATTGATCAAAATCAGTTGCAGAGATTTGAGATGGCCTATGTGCAATGGCTGGTTTTGGCTCTGGACGCTCAATCGGTCTTACGATACCTGGTATTTTACGAGCATTTACAGCCTTCATCCAAACAGGTATCTGTTTATCAAGATAGGATGATATTCCAGCTGCGGCCAACACAGCATCCAATCGTGCAAGCCACCGTGATGTTTGGGTTGGAGCTCCGTCTGTAACAACAGAGCGCGTTATCATTACTTCTGGCGATGCAGCCGCTATCATAAAATCATGTGCTGACAGTGCTATGCGCCAATGCCTGTCAGGCAAACCTAATTGGGTCCGTGATGCATTATTGATCCACATATCTCTTTGAGAAAATGGTGGCCATACCCCCTCATTCAACCCTCCAAGTATTACGGTATCTGCTTGTTGCATCCTTGCTTCGATTGTACCCAGAATTTTAAGTCTTGGGTGCTGATTATAAGGGGTTCTTACCACCATTTCTTGACATAACACACTAAAAGTATTGTGAAATTCTGACGAAGCTATTGGGTAACTGCTTCCAAAACGTACAATATCAGATAAAAGTTCAAGTAAGACTTTTCCTGCATGATCTGAGTAAATATGAAAGGGATCATCACTTTGTGTATTATTTATTTTAAAACCTGAATCTACACTATTTTCTGGCAGTGTACCTAAATTTTGTGCAGTCTGCATAAGGGCTGCAGTTAGGGTATCGAGTGATGGATTAATAGCCTTGAAAGCATCCCGCAAAGGGTTGAATGCTGGCAATAAACGGGTCTGCCAGAAATCCTTTAACTTTGGAATTTGTGCCACCAATAAAGTCCAGCTCTCCCAGTTTTTTTTTGGTAGCGGGCCTCTTAAGATCTGCTCCTCAAATAAATTTGCCAAATGAGTAAATTCAGCTCTTGGTAACCCTGCAGTTGCAAATGGATGCTTAAATAATGCTCTCAGCGCATGAGGGGATGCATCCTCTTGCACAACGCGTATTATTAACAGCAGAAACCTTGCTGGACTAGATAATAATAGCGAACTACCAGCAGAATCATCTACTGTAATATTCCATCTCATCAACGCCGCTTGTACTTTTCGTGCCAGCATTCTATCTGGGGTGACAAGCATAGCTGTTTTATTGGGGGTTTCGAGTGTCTTCCGCATCAATCCAGCAATTAATTCAGCCTCTTGAAAGGAGTCTGTTACCGAGATTACTTTTAATCCTTGAAGACTGGATGGTGATAGTTCGCTTTCATCGATAGCAAGCCTTCTCCATTGCCACGTTCTACTTGCTGGCCTCATTACCTCGCGCAGCAATATCTGCCGGGAGCGGACTGATTTATTCCGCATCTGTTCGGTTACATGCCAATACCGCACTTCAGATATTGGTAATTCAAACTCAACCATTGCCCGAGCAATTTGACTTAATGGGTGAACTGGGTCATGTTCAATGGCACGCCATTCTGTATCTTCGATATCCAGATCAATACCAGGAAAAATTACAGCTCCCATAGGTAATTGTGAAATTACTCTCATAAAGGATCTTGTCATAGGAAGAGTGCCTGTTGAGCCTGCTAAGATTATCGGCGCGTTTGGGGGATTACTAGTCCAGAAATCTAGCTGAGCTTGAAGTAATTGCTGTTGACGCGCCACTGGATCTATTTGCCCACGTTCAGCAAGTATAGAGGGCCAATAATCAAATAATATGGTTAAAAATTTTAAAATTTCCTGCCAATAAGTTGATAATTCATCTGGCAGAACATCTTTTATAGCTGACAATGGGGTACCCGCACGCTGCATCTGGTCGATGAGCATGCACAAGCTTGATGCTAATTTCATCGCTGACGCAGGTGCCATTCGCTGCCCACCAATTGGAAAATGCTGTATTTGCGAAGCAATAAGGCATTGTCTTTCAAACACATTAATTGCTTCGTCTAACTCTAGCCCCTCAATAGCAAGGTTTAAAGCTACCTCTTCATCTGGCTCACCTATTGCAAATAATTTTGGTAGTAATAAAGGGCCCTTTTTCTGATGCTTGAAAAATGCTTCCTTGATAGAAGAAATAGCTCTTTTGCTCGGCAGATATAGCTCTATCCTAGCAAGTTGCTCTTTCTCTGGAAATTTATCCATGATTCCAGTAACAAGATTATCAGCAAAAGCCTGTGAAGCTGGGATAGTGTAAAATCTAGATTTTATCATCAATTTGATAATAGCTCAGATAAGATTTAATGGCAGTATTTTTTATTAGCGTGTTAAATTATTCGTTCAGCCCGTCAAAAGAAGCCATAATTGAATCAGAGGTTTTAATGGTAATTATACGCTGGTTAGACAGGCTGCTGCTATTTATATCTTGAAAATCCAGCTGAATATGAATGCTATGAGGAGGAATTATTTGCTTTATTAGACCCGGCCATTCAATAATACAACAATGTTCTATGAACGCTTCTTCAAGGCCAAGCATCATTGCCTCTTCGATACTATTTAATCGGTAAAGATCAAGGTGCCATATTTCAAAACCAGTAAACACCTCATAGCTTTGAACAAGGTTAAAAGTTGGACTCGGAATATCACCAACACTATTACAAGCGTTCCTAATAATGGCGCGTGCGAGGGTGGTTTTTCCAGAGCCTAACTTTCCAGAGAGACTAAATACAACTCCTGCCTTTACATATGTAGATAGTTTCCGTCCTAACTTAGCAAGGGCTTCTTCATCTAATGAAGCAAAAGTCCATTTCATACCGACGCCTTGATTTAGTACCTATATTCTTCTGATTTAAATGGCCCTTGCTTTTTTACACCGATATAATTCGCTTGTTCCTCTCTGAGCTGAGTAAGTTTTGCGCCAATTTTATCAAGGTGAAGCGCTGCTACCTTTTCATCTAAGTGTCTTGGTAAAGTGTAGACTTTATTTTCATATTTTTCACTATCCTGCCATAACTCAATTTGAGCTAATACCTGATTTGTGAATGATGCAGACATAACAAATGAAGGGTGTCCTGTTGCACAGCCAAGATTAACAAGTCGGCCTTTAGCAAGAAGAATCATTCTCTTACCGTCTGGAAATTCTATTTCATCTACCTGTGGCTTTATTTCATTCCATACATAATTTGAAAGAGAAGAAACCTGAATTTCATTATCAAAGTGCCCTATATTACAAACAATTGCCCTATCTTTCATATCTCTCATATGATCGAGGGTAATAACGTCCTTATTACCAGTTGCTGTTACGAAAATATCTGCTGTAGGAGCAACATCTTCAAGTGTTACAACTTCGTATCCCTCCATGGCTGCTTGCAATGCGCAGATAGGGTCGATTTCAGTTACCACTACTCTTGCGCCACCTTGACGAAGAGAGGCCGCTGAGCCCTTACCAACATCACCAAAACCGCATACCACCGCAACTTTTCCAGCAAGCATTACATCCGTTGCACGCCTTATTCCATCTACAAGGGATTCTCTCACCCCATACAGATTATCAAATTTTGATTTTGTTACAGAGTCATTCACATTTATAGCAGGGAACGGTAATTTTCCCTGTTCTGCTAGTTGATAAAGACGAAGTACTCCAGTAGTTGTTTCTTCGGAAACACCCTTTATGGCATCCCGCTGACGAGTGAACCAACCAGGACTAGCACTCTGCCTTTTTAAGATCTGTTTTTTCAAATAAATTTCTTCTTCAGAAGCAGGATTTTCAAGAATATTTTCGCCTGCCTCTAAATTAGCACCAAGCAATACATACATAGTTGCATCACCGCCATCATCCAAAATCATATTGGCGACTTTGTTACCAGGCCAATCGAAAATTTTATCCACGTAGGCCCAATATTCTTCCAATGTCTCCCCTTTTTTTGCAAATACTGGAACACCCGTTTTTGCTATCGCCGCAGCAGCATGGTCTTGAGTTGAAAATATATTACAAGATGACCAGCGCACATCCGCACCAAGCGCTGTCAAGGTCTCTATCAATACGGCTGTTTGTACAGTCATATGGAGACATCCTGCGATATGAGCACCTTCCAGAGGCCGCGAGCGTCCAAACTCTTCTCTCAATGCCATCAAGCCTGGCATTTCACTCTCACCTATTGATAGTTCCTTTCGGCCCCAATCTGCTAAATTGATGTCAGAGACGATATAGTCATTCATGATTAAAATTCCATCTGTTTTGTTTTTACGGTGTATTATCAAACTTCTTCACTAAACGATACTTTTTTATGCATCTTTAATTGAAATTAGATTTCCCGCAGGTGTAAAGATAAGGTTTGTTCTTCAGAGTACAAGAAAATATTTTTAAAACGTTATAATCCAAGATGTTCAAGAACATGCTTGATTTTTTTCTTTACAGCCCAAGAGGCTATATATTCAGCAGAAGTGACAGACCTATGACGTCCTCCAGTACATCCAAAAGCAATACCTAATTGAGGTCTTCCTGTTTTTTGCATGGTTGGCAAAACTAATTCTATAATTTGTGTAACATTCTGCATGAAAGGCTCAAACCCCTCATCATTTTTAACAAACCGCTGCACTTCGAGTTCTATTCCTGTAAGATTTCGTAATCCTTCTTTCCAGTGGGGATTAGCAAGAAACCTTGTATCAAAAACATATTCAGCTGTTTCTGGGATTCCTTTTCTGAACGAAAAACTCATGATAGATAAGGGCACTGGGTTAAGTGCAGGAAGCCCCAGTCTAGAGAGCAACATAGTTCTAAAAGCCGAGGGGTCAGAGCCCGTTGAGTCCAATATAATGTCAGCTAATTCATCTAGACCTTTCATTGCTGAAAAATCACTCTCAATTGCTACATTTAAATTACCTGATTCTACTAAAGGATGATGTCGTCTTGTTGACTGATATCTTTTGATTATCTCAGAGGGGTTAGCATGAATATACACAATCTGACATTCCTCTCTAAATTTTAACTTTAAATTCTTGATTAGTCCTTCAACTACTTTTTTCTCAAAGCCAGTTGTTCGCTTATCAACTGCAAGAACAATTCTTCGTTTTGCTGTTTCCACCTCAAGCGCAATATATTGGTCTATCATTGACAATGGCAAATTATCCACTGCTGAAAACCCAGCATCCTCAAGCGCATTTAGTGCAGTAGATTTGCCTGCTCCGGATGGCCCTATTACCAAAATTATTCGTACGTTTGTGACATCTCGTTTATAATTCATATTAGCTACCATTGATTAAAGTCTCCAAATCATGTGCAGGATTCACCATCAATCTGAGATTGTCTCATCTAATGACGTTAGATACAAATAAAACCTTGTCAAGATTACCCCGAGCTTGTGAGCGGCAGTTCAAGAGTGAAAATAGCACCGTTCTCTTTACCATTCATAGCGTATAATCTACCATCATGAGCTTCGGCTATCTGTCGCGCAATTGACAGCCCTAAACCAGAATGATGTCCGAATGCTTCATTACCCGGTCGCTGAGTATAAAACCTATTGAAAATAGTATCGAGGTTAGCTTCAGGAATACCTATCCCAAAATCACGAATAGAAAAACATAGCATATTTTTGCTTCTATTCGCAAATGCAAGCTTTATTTCAATATTCTTATCTGGAGGATTAAAGCTTATGGCATTCAAAAGCATATTGTCTAGTATTTGGATTACCCTACCTGAATGAATACTTACTTCAAAATATTTTTTAAATTTTGAGTTTGCTGGCGGATTCCAGGTTAACTCGACGTCAGAGTGCCTATCTTTCATCATTAAAACCCAATTATCCACGAGCTCACAAAAATTTACAGATTCTCTCTTTGTCCCAGCTAACTCTGCCTCTACTCTGCTAGCCTGAGATATATCATTTATCAACCTATCCAGTCTTTTTACATCCTCAAGGATCACGCCCATTAACGCTTGTTGCTGGGTTTGATTATCGATCCTTGAAATAGTCTCCGCTGCTGATCGAAGAGACGTCAATGGATTTTTTAATTCATGCGCAACGTCCGCTGCAAACCCTGCAGTGGCTCTTATTCGCTCCTGTAAATCATTCGTCATTTCTTGAAGTGCCTTCGACAGTTCTCCTATCTCATCATTTCTATTCGGAAGTTTTTCTAGCTTTATTGACTTATCATGCGCTCGTGTAATTTTTCTGGCAGATAGCGCTAATTTTACTATTGGACGCGTGATTGACCTTGATAAGTAAAGACCTAACATGACTGTAATTAAAAAGATGGCACATAATAATAAGAAAAAAGCCCATTGTACTTTTGCAATTTCCGCTTCTATAGCCGCACCATTTTTAGTGAGTAATAGCGCCCCTCTCACAACACGAACCTCTTGAATGGGTAAAGCAACACCAAGTACAAGTTGCCCAGAAGATGTGCGCCAGCTCATACTAACTTTTTTACCCATCATTGCATTTTCCAAAGCTGGTAACTGGTTAATGGAAATAAGCTTACGAGTAGGAATCATGGGGAGTGCTTCAACACCATTTACAAAGTTACTAAACTTCGAAATAGAGGTTATTATTTGCTGTTTTATTCTTAGCAATGGTGATGCTCGTGATTTTACAGACATCTGCACCAATGAATCTGGTATCTCGTTATTAGCTGTATCTGCCATAATCCTGCCAGATGGTTGATATATCCGTGCTCTCAAAGAAGTTCCATAGCCAACCAATGGAAGGATATGGCGTAGGGCGGCTTTAGCAAGACCTCTCTCTGAAAAATCAAGACTGTTGATTTTATTTGTGCTATCTGCATTTGCAAGAGCGAGAGAGCGAGCAAGAGTTTCTCCTTGCCGTTTTAACGCATTCAACTCAGCATCTATTAAAACAATCCGGTATCTGTCAAGTGCCAATATACCAATAAAAAAAAGGATTAATGGCAAAAGCATTATTAGCAATATTCGAATTGATAGAGGACTGATCCGACGATTAGTCATATCACCTTAGTACCATAAAATTTAACCACCATATTCTAAATCGGTTACTTATTAATAGTAAAAAATTTTAAAAAAGAGTGTTTAATCATTTCCATAACGATATCCTATTCCATATAACGTCTCAATCTGGTCAAAATCAGGATCAATAACGCGAAACTTTTTGCGAAGTCTTTTTATATGACTATCAATTGTCCTATCATCTAAAAAAACTGACTCTCCATATGCTGCATCCATCAGCTGGTCTCTACTTTTTACATGCCCAGGACGAAGAATAAGCGCTTTTATCATCAAAAACTCTGTTACAGTTAATTTGACAACTTGTTCCTTCCATTTACATAAATGCCTATCAGGATCTAAAATCAAATCTCCATGTGCAATAATCTCTTCTGTTCTGGCTTGATTATCTTCTTGCAACCTACCGCGTCTTAGTACAGCTTTTATTCTAGCAATCAATAATCTTTGTGAAAATGGTTTAGTAATATAGTCATCAGCACCTACACTCAATCCTAACGCCTCATCTATCTCGTCATCTTTACTTGTAAGAAAAATAACGGGCATATCAGTTTTTTGCCGAAGCTTTTGTAACAATTCTACCCCGTCCATACGCGGCATCTTTATATCCAAAATACCCATATCAACTGGCCGTTTCAAGATTCCAAAAAGCGCCTGTTCTCCATCGAAATAGCAATCTACCTCATAACCCTCTTGCTCAAGCATAACAGAAACAGATGCAATGATATTTTGGTCATCATCCACAAGAGCGATCCTATTGGCCATTGAAACCCCCTTTCTCATAAAGTAAATATGAAAACACTAAAATTTTTTACATTACCATAATAGAAAATTTAAAGATAACCAAAACGAGGCAGCTAAACGGCAACATTAAGGCGCCAAATAAAAATATGAGATAGATTTCTGTTTTTCTTTTCCTGACATTTCATCAATGTGCTCTTGCCCAGCTATTGGCAGCACCGCCTTCAACAATAATTGGAACATCTAAAGATATGATTGGTTCATGAGCTTTTTCCATCGTAGATTTTATTGCTTCAAAAGCAATTGGAACTTCATCCTCGGGTGTCTCAAATATCAATTCATCATGGACTTGCAAAAGCATTTTTGTTTTCAAATTTAACTTATTTATCATATTGGGCATTTTAATCATGGCTCTTTTAATGATATCAGCAGCACTTCCTTGAATGGGGGCGTTTATTGCCTGGCGCTCTGCAAAACCCCTAATAGCGGCATTCGAAGATTTTATATTGGAAATGTAAATACGTCTTCCAAACAAGGTTTCTACGAAACCTTTTTCTCGCGCAAGCTGTTTCATTTGTTCCATGTAATCACGTATACCAGGAAAACGCGTAAAATAAGCTTTTATATAATCTCTTGCCTCGCCTTGGGATATACCAAGTTGTCTAGCAAGACCAAATCCAGATATTCCATATATTATGCCAAAATTTATGGCCTTTGCACGCCTTCTTGTTTCCCCGTTTAATTTATTTATTGGCACTTCAAATACTTCTGCTGCAGTTTGGGCGTGTATATCGATGCCATTCCTAAAAGCCTCCAGCATACTCTTCTCTTTTGCGACATGTGCTACCAATCTTAACTCTATTTGAGAATAATCTGCAGAAATAATTTTTGAACCAGCTTCTGCAATAAAAGCTGTTCTTATAGACCGTCCTTCGGTTGTTCTTATTGGTATGTTTTGTAAGTTGGGATCGGAAGATGACAAGCGACCAGTTAATGCACCTACCATCGAATAAGAGGTATGAACTCTGCCAGTACGATAGTTTATACTCTCCTGTAATGCATCCGTATAAGTTGACTTTAATTTTGCCAACTGTCTGAAATCCAGAACCTTTTGTGCAATGATTATATCCCTCGAGGCCAATTCCTCTAAAATATCTGCGCTTGTAGACCATGCACCAGTTTTGGATTTTTTTCCCCCTTCTAATTTCAGTTTCTCAAATAATATCTCTCCAAGCTGCTTAGGAGAAGCAATATTAAATTCCTGTTCAGCAAGATTATAAATTTCTCTCTCCAATAACACAATTTTGCTTGCAAAGTCATTTGACAATCGTCTGAGAATGCTTGCATCTACAACAATTCCATTCTGCTCCATTTCAGATAAAACTTGGATTAATGGACGCTCAAGCCGATTATAAACTACTGTCATTCTCTCATTTGCAAGTCTTGGTTTTAAAATCATCCAAAGTCGAAACGTAATATCTGCATCCTCAGCTGCATAATTACAGGCATCAGAAGGGGAAATTTGGTTAAATGAAACTTGCTTTGAACCCTTACCACAAACATCTTCATATTTAATTGTTTGATGTGATAGCCATTTTACAGCAAGGTAATCTAGGCCATGACGCTCTATTATACCTTCATCTAATACGTAAGATAAGCACATGGTATC
>JAAXKA010000027.1 GCA_012269555.1 Alphaproteobacteria bacterium | reverse complement strand
CATTAATTAAGAGCTTCAAATTTGGAGGCAATTAACCTGCATGCATATCAAATGAAGGAATTTTATTTTAAAATAATAAAAGAATTTAAAAAATTTATTTCCACATAACTTATTTTATGCCCGAAATAAAAATAAAATTGTATAAATCCTAAAATCTATTTTATGGAGAAAAAATTGCTTAAGAAACTTTATATTACATTTATCAGCCTTTTAGCATTAGGGCTTAGCACTAGCGTGGTTGGAGCAAGCCAATGGAAATTTAATAATGGCTTACCTGAGGGACGTGGTGAGTCGAAACAACTAGAGACCTTTGCTGCCGAAGTGTCCGATTTAACAAACGGGAGCTTAAAAATAGATGTGTTTCATGGTGGGTCATTAAACCTGAAAGATAACGATGTAGCGCGTTGGTTGCCTCAGGGTGCAGTTGAAATGGGACTTGTATGGGCCAATTACCTTGGTCGCGATGTTCCTGCATTAAATGCAGTTATGATTCAAGGTTCCGTCGGAAGTTCAGAAGAATTAATAACAGCCTTACCGGAGATACAAGAGATTTATAAAGAAGTGCTTACTGAACTCGACATAGTCCCAACAGGATTTATGGCATTACCACTTCTAAAAGCATCCATCTTTTGTCGTGAAAAACCTGTTCGCAGCTTGGCGGATCTTAAAACACGAAAACTGCGTGTATGGAGTAATGATCAGGTTGAAACTTTTACAAAATTAGGGGTTTCTGCCCAAATCGTTGGTCAAAATGACCTATATGTAGCATTGCAGACTG
Organism: Alphaproteobacteria bacterium; assembly: GCA_012269555.1. Lineage (GTDB taxonomy): Bacteria > Pseudomonadota > Alphaproteobacteria > Puniceispirillales > Puniceispirillaceae > UBA5951. The sequence continues at coordinate 6,911 of JAAXKA010000027.1, read as the reverse complement.
GTGTTGTAGACTGTGCGGTTTATCCAGCGCTCTTCGCGCATACTATTTCATTACAAGAAGTAACAAAATATGCATCATACTTATACCCTGTAGCAGGAGTTCCGTATGTATTGGGCGCATCGAAAGACGCTTGGAACGCACTTTCTGATAGTGAAAGAAATGCTATAACCACTGCTGCTAATAATGTCTGGGCTAGAACAAATGAATATTCACAGGCTGACCAAAAAGAAAATGACGCAAGAAAGAAACTTTCCGATCAAGGAATTGAATTTTTAGCCGATTTTTCAGAAGAGGATAGAAGTGAATTTTTATCTGCAGCATCAGAAACCTGGAAGGCAATGGCATCTGATGCAGGCGGAAAAGCTCCAGAGTATCGTCAACGTATATTGGACGTTCTTGGACGTTAAGCAGAGCGTTACTATTAGTGGAGTAATAATTTGGGAGAACAAACATTTCAAAAAAAACTCTTTGTAGTTTGCAAAACAATTGAAATGTTTGTAACTCCCATCTTTTACGTAATGGCTATTTTGGCCTCTTTAGCTAGTATCATGATAATCGCACTTATAGGTACTAGCGTGACCATGCGATATCTTGCGTATGCACCATTTCGTTTCACTGAAGAGTTAGTTGGGCTTTTGATGACAGCCTCCTTTTTTCTTGCTTTACCAATAATAACCTTAAAAGCAAAACACGTGCGTGTTTTAATAGTCCTATCTTATCTGCCAGAGAGGCTTAAAATATGGGTGAACGCCCTTGCTTGCTTATTTGGATGCGGCTTCTGTTTTTGGTTTTTTTATTTATGTGTTCCTTGGTTCCAATTTGCCTTCGACAGACAAATAAAAACAGAGGTAGGACGATTATTAATGTACCCTTGGATGTTGGTTCTACCAATTTCAATGGCTCTAACCATCGTTGCATTTTTTATCAGAGGTATTTTGGGTAATACTGAGAAAATCAAATGACATCTTTTTGGGTAATCCTAACTGGTGGTTTATCACTACTCGCAGGGAGTGGCTTAGCTTTGGGAGCCTCTCTTGGTCTAACAGGCCTAATACTTCTCCATTTTGTTGCTGGTGGAATCACATTTGTTGCAGTGGATGCTGTTTGGAATGTTCTCAATTCCTTTACTTTGAGTGCTATTCCATTGTTCATAATTCTAGGGGAAATTATGCTCCGAAGCGAAGTCAGCAAAAAAATTTATGTTGCTTTATCTCCTTTGTTTCAAAATATACCTGGAGGGCTTTTGCACACAAATATAGCCGTTTGCACTTTGTTCGGAGCAGTGAGTGGTTCAAGTTTATCTACAGCAGCAGCAGTAGGCTCGGTCGCCTATCCAGAAATGACTGAAAGAGGATATGACAAGAAAATGGTTGTGGGTTCACTTGCTGGTGGTGGAACACTCGGTCTTTTGATTCCTCCTAGCCTGTCTCTTTTAATTTATGGGGCACTAACAGAAACATCTATTGGACAGCTCTTTTTAGCTGGAATAGTTCCAGGTGTTCTATTCGCTATAATGTTTATGATTTATATTTATTTTAAATGTATGCGCCAACCTTTTCTTGCACCTGCTGAGGACTCAGTATTTAAATTCACCAATATCATTATTAATATTCTTAGTATATGGCCATTTTTAATTGTAGTTTTTGCAATCATGGGAAGCATTACTTTTGGTATCGCAACGCCGACGGAGGCAGCGGGGGTTGGTGTGATAGCAACTATCATCCTCGGAAAGCTATGGGGTTCATTAACATTTAGAAAACTAATTGAAGCTATTTACTCTGCAACATTACTTTATGCTTCAATTATGTTTGTTGTTATTGGCGCGACTATCCTCGCCCAAGCAGTTAGTTTACTCGGAATTCCTCAATCTATATTAGAAACAGTTAGAGAAACAAACCTTGGTCCAGTTGCAGTTTTAATTACTGTAATTCTTGTTTATCTAATTTTAGGTTGTTTTTTTGATGGACTTTCATTGATGATTATGACCCTCCCCATACTATTGCCTCTTATGATGGGACTAGGATATGACCCAATATGGCTTGGTGTTATCGTAACAATAATGATTGAAATTGGGCAAGTAACACCACCAGTGGGTCTAAACTTATCCGTTCTTGTATCTGTTACAAAGGAGAAGGTATCTCTGGGAGAAACCGCCCTGGCCACAATGCCTTACTGGCTTATACTACTTCTAGGTATTGGCATACTCACTCTGGCACCAGAAATTGCCTTATTTTTACCTTCCAGACTAATGTAGTGATTTATCTTTTTATCGACTGAAGTTGTATCGGAAGTGAATTCATCATTTCGTATCCAGTATCACAAACAAGAAATTGATTCTCAATGATCATAGCCCCTAAGCCATCTATATACCAAGGGCATTCAAATGCCATGACCATGCCAGGCTCTAATCTTGTTTCTGCATCGGCTGAGATAAATGGCCACTGCTCACTTCCTAAGCCATTACCAAGCCCATGTCCAAAGTGTCCCCTTGTGTAAGAGCTAAAGCCCCGGGCTCTTATGGCTGATAGTGCAGCCCAATAAATATCTTTTAATTGTTTTCCTGGATGCAACTGGCTACATCCTGCTTGAAAACCTGAAAGCAAGGCATCGTATATTTCTAATTTTGTATTACTTGGTTCCCCAAATACAAAGGTGCGAGCTCCATCTGAACTATAACCATCAACAAGACATCCAACATCAACTTTTATTAAATCCCCCTCTTTCACTCTGGCATTTCCTCCCCACGGGTTATCCCCAACAGAAATATATTCCCATGAACCATTCAATGCGGCACTCTTAGAATGACCGTATATTTTCTCTTTCCAGATCATTGCTAATTCATCTCTTGAAATACCCTCTTTTATCGAATCTCTTATTGCGATCATTCCACTCTCTGCGATCTCAGAAGCTAATTTAAGGTGCTCTATTTCTGTTTCATTTTTGACCATTTTGAGCGTGTTAATCATATTATCCGCCTCTACCAGTTCTATCTTCTTAAGTATAGTTTTCATTTCTGGATACTCAGATACAGATATAGCTGAAGCCTCATACCCAATTCGGGAATCAGCTAGACCATGCTCAAAAATTACATCCCGTAAATGCTGATAACAAATTTGCGGCTCAAATGTGGTAGGGCGATTGAATTCTTCAGGCCTACTCTGAGCAACTGCAAAAGAGGCAATTTGTTCCTTCGCACTTTTGCTTTTATCTTCCATTGTAAGGTTTGATGTCTCAACCCAAATTGGGCTCTCTCTTACATCTTTTATGTGACTAAGAGCCCGAAAATTTTCCACAAATAAATCGCTTACAATAGCAGTTTCAGCAATTGTGTGGTCCCTAGGAATTAAAACAGCTACAGCGCCTGACCTGCGCCACATTGTTGCAACACCTGCATTTACCCCAGTGGCATAAACAAAGCTTTCGGGGGAAAGGAGAATTAATGCTTCCACACCAATTTCCAACATTAATTTCTCTGCTCTAATCCTGTCTAAATTAGCCATATAGAATTTTCCTTAAGACACTAAGCGTATTACAGAGTGGTAAGTCTTTTTATGATTTTGATATAGTATTTTTATGATGCTCAAATAAATAAATGCCACTAAAAACAATAACCATTGCTATAAGATGATAAAAGCTGAAAGTCTCATCTAATATTATAACCGCCATAACTGCAGAAAAGATTGGAACTAGGTTCGCATAAAGACCTGCAGAACTAGGACCTATTAGATCAACCCCCCTCATAAAAAAAATCTGAGACAAAAAGGAAGGAACGAGAGCTATATATAGAACGACATACCATCCTTTAACAGTAGGTTCCTGAAATCCATAAATAGATGTTTCTATTAAAACTAATGGTATTGTCATTGAGAACGCCGCAATCGAAAAATACCCCATCATCACTAGCCCAGAAACATTTGGTCTATTTTTTAAACCAAGTGAATATCCTGCATAAAACAAGCAGGCTAAAAGCATTAGCAAATCACCATTGTTGAACGTTAATAAAAGAAGGTGATTAATTGATCCTTTTGTAACAACAATTGCGCATCCAACAAAAGTTAATACCACTCCGATTATTTGGATAATATTTACTCGAGACCCAAATAAAAAGAATGAACCTACTAAAATCATAGCTGGCATAATACTCTGAATTATTCCTAAATTGATTGCAGTAGTGGAATGTGCTGCCAAATAAAAGAGCGCATTAAATGAACTTAAGCCAAAAGCGCCCATAAAAAAAATCCATCTTAGTTTTTGGCTAACTAAATTCCAATTAGCAATAATCTCTTTACTGCTCATTGACCAGATGAGAACAACAACAATACCCCACCTGAGAAAAATCAGTGTCATTGGATTAATTTCATCAACTGCTAGTCTGCCTGCAATAGTGTTGCTGCCCCAACCTAAAGTCGCAAGTATAAGCATTGCAGGGGCGCTAGAATAAATAAAACGAACAATCAATTTCATTGCATAAGGGTAAAACACAAATTAAAGAGAAGATAGTAACATTTATAAAAGAGAGAAAAACAAGAGTAAGATTATTTAAGAAATTTTCTTATTTTATACGACTCATTACCGTGAGGCATTGTTGTGAACGAGCTCATTGAAAAAGATATAAATAAAAATCATAGTATTATTAATACTAATGCGCTTTTTCTTGTGGGAAAAATGATGGATGACGCATTATTAGAGATTGACCTTAATTATGAAATTAAGGACGCGAACACAGCGGCCAAGCGACTGCTTGGAGATAATTTGATAGGTTCCTTAATATACGAGCGGGTAATTTCTGATGCGCTAAAAGACGAATTACAAGTTTGTATTAATAAAAAGGATAAAATAGGTGAATTCACAGCAACCTTAAAAAATAATGAGTACCATCAACTTACAGGGCGTTTGATGATAATTAGTGACCATAGAGCTGCTGTTTTGTTAATGGACATGACCCTTCAGCATAATGTCGAGAAAATGCGTCGTGACTTTATTTCAAACATAAGCCATGAATTGAGATCTCCTCTTACAAGTCTAATGGGATTTATTGAAACCCTTCAGAACACACCTAACATTGAAAATAATATGAAGGAGCGCTTCTTAAAAATAATGGAAGACGAAGCAAAACGAATGTCCCGACTCATAGATGATTTGATGTCATTATCAAAGGTAGAAGTAGAGGAACACATTGCTCCTACTGGAAAAGTATTCATTAAAACAGTTTTATCTTCCGTCATAGCCTCAATGAACAATAGAGCGATGAAAACAGGACACGTAATTGACTTTCAAGACCAAAGGGCAAACAAAACTGAAGAACCTATAATTAGAGGAGAGTCAGATGAAATAATAGAAGTTTTTCACAATCTAATCGATAATGCTCTCAAATATAGTTATTCTGAGTCCACAATAAAAATAAAACTAACTGACGCACCAATAGGTAGAGTTATTGTAGACATAGTAAATAATGGAGAGGGGATAGAAGCTAAACATATACCAAGACTAACGGAACGTTTCTACAGGGTTGATAAAGGTCGTTCACGTCAAATGGGTGGAACAGGTCTAGGATTAGCAATTGTCAAACATATAATTTCCAAACATAGAGGAGAACTTCATATAAAGAGTGAGCTAAAAGGTGAGACTTCATTCGAAGTTTCATTGCCTTACTTTCATACTCTTTTGTCAGCTTTAAAATCCAATGAATAACTTTCTACTAAATGTTGTCATATCAATGTCATATTTCTATTATAATTACCAAATTCGTAATAATTATATAATGCGGTACCATGGAAATTTACCAAACTATCAACGTGCTTATAGTCGATGACGAACCTAATCAATTAGAATTGTTACGCTATAACCTCAAACAAGCCAACTTTAATGTAACATCTTCAGATAATGGCGAGAAAGCAGTGGAAATTGCTGAAGATATTTTACCCGATATAATTATTTTAGATTGGATGATGCCTTTTTTATCTGGCGTTGAAGTTTGCAGAAAATTACGTTCCCAAGCATCTACCCGGCAAATTCCAATAATAATGCTTAGTGCAAGAGGAGAGGAAGGCGACCGAACTTTGGGGCTGGATATTGGTGCGGATGATTATATTACTAAACCGTTTTCACCAAAAGAGCTTATCTCTCGCATTAAAGCTATTTTGAGAAGAACCCGACCTTCAACAGTTAGTGAAGTGTTAGAACATGGGAATTTGAAACTTTATCCAGGAAAAAGATTAGTTGAAAGGGATGGAATTAAAATTAATTTAGGCCCTAAAGAATTTAATATTTTATCAACATTAATGGAGAGACCGGGCCAGGTTTTCAGCAGGACACAATTATTAGATAATGCTTGGGGACACGGAGTCTTTGTTGAAGATAGAACTGTCGATGTCCATATTGGAAGACTCAGAAAAGCATTAAGTAGACATTCTAATGACAAATCTTGGGGAAATGTTATTAGGACTGTCAGAAGCTCGGGCTATGCTTTAGCATTAAACGAAAATAATGTAGTTTCTTAATTTTTATTTCGTGTCACAAAACTGTAATAAATGACATATAAAGAATTTGCATAAATTAAATTTGTTAAAGGAAAATGTTATGCGAATTTCACATGTTATGACAACGTTAGCTATCTCTTTTTCAATAGCTGGGATTGCTGAGGCTAGAGAACAATTAAGTTTAGCTGGCTCTTCAACAGTGTTACCCTTCGCTACGATAATAGCAGAAGAAATGGGCAAGAACCCTTCATTTAAAACTCCAGTGGTTGAATCAGGGGGTTCATCTGTAGGAAAAAAAGGAGTTTGTGACGGAATTGGAACTGAATACATTGATATCGGGAATGCTTCATCTCGAATGAAAACATCTGAACTAGAATACTGTGACAAAAATGGTGTGGACTTAACTGAAATAAAAGTTGGATACGATGGAAT
>JAAXKA010000141.1:6350-7744 GCA_012269555.1 Alphaproteobacteria bacterium | reverse complement strand
ATACCTATTTTAGTGGCATTTCTGTTCATGACGCTTATAGGTGATAGTTTTATCCTTCCGTTTATATTTCAAGCAACTGATAATGGTAACCTCAATCTTTTTGTGTGGATTATCACAGACGCGGTAATGCTATTTTCAATATTTTTCGCTACTAGATACATTTTGTATATTTTTGGTCTTATTGACAATTGGCGAGGAAAAATTCCAAGAATATAGATAAAAATTCAGATTTGGAATTCTGATAAAAATTGTTTCTTTGAAAAGCAGAATATGAAAACAAATTCTAGGACACTACCATGCGCGCCATAATCACAGCACAGCAGCTTGATTAAAAGGGTAGAAAACCTCTAATCAAAGGAAGAAATGATAGAAAATTTTGGATAAGTCCTTTCACATTGATGCCTAATCTGGATAGAAAAAATAAGGCTGTAGCAGTTAAAGCGATACCAACCACAATAAACGGTAACATTTGCATGAATGATTTAGATGGGTTTTGATAATCCTTCATATCTACAACATTGTCTCCGTTTCTTTTTGAAAAAAAGAAGGACAAAATAGTTAAGAACGAAAATACAGCAATGACAATGGCAAGTAGTTTTATCATTTTTAGGATCGTCTCATTATACCAGATAATTTAATCAGTCTTATAATTAGTTTTGTTACCTTACCTTCTATCGCATAACTGAAAACCAATAGAACAAACAAGACTATGCTAAAATACAGTCCATTTTCTTGTAATATTAAGTCTCCATATCCAACAAAATCTGCAACAAATAACAAACAAGATATTAATAAGACAAAAATTACAGACACTGTGACAGTTTTTAGTCTTGGGATAAACATAAAAACTATTTTTACACAACATAACTGAAGCGATGCAAATAAATTCATCTGAGTTAACGACTATCTTCATTCAATATTGTTGTATTTATTATCGTTACAGGAAGTGAGACACCGGTTTATCTTTAATCTATTTTAAATTTGTGTTCGTAAAAAAATATATCTGGGGAGATGCTAACTAATAATACTAAGGACTGGCTAAATGTTTCCCTATAAATCCAATGCGTTTCATACCTATGGCTCATCCTCAAAAACCAAGCGTAACAAGCAAAAAATGTTTCTTACTTTTATAGCCTTGTTTGCATTGGTCTTCGCATATTTAGCTGTAAGTCAAACGCTCATTCAAGTATTACCGTTATAGATTACAAGACCTACTGAGTTATTCCCTCCTGAATCCCAACGAATGATGTTACGTTGTACTTGCGCAATCAGATAAGGTTAGTGTCTAAATTGAAGGTTAAATGACCAAACATAATGGCAGTGCAAAAAACGCATCGCCTTTCTGTAATTTTAGCAGTATGACGCAGTAAGATAATTTTGTAATAAAATGTGGT
>JAAXKA010000141.1:0-6250 GCA_012269555.1 Alphaproteobacteria bacterium | reverse complement strand
CTAAAAGTAGGTAAAAGGGTAGTGTATTGTCATGCTACCCTTTACTTTTCAGGAATAGAACACTCCCATATAAGAGTGATAAGCACCCCGTTGTTAGACACTCTTCAGCACTTTATTACAGATCTCCACCTTCTAAAACCTCCTCAGTGACTTTTTCGTTATGGTCTGTCTTTATGATATTTTTTTATAATTTTAACGGATATTATTTTAGTTCAGCTGGAATTCATTGACACCATTATCCATATTTGCTCCGATTATTTAAAAATCTAACCAAAAAAGTAGAGGGAATAATGGAAAAAGAAATGTTAGCACTAGTTAAGTTAAAAGAAGGGGAAGAAAACTTCTTAAAATTTATGGCATTTATGCAGTCGGAGGAGGGAATGGCTGAACGGGGAAAATTTGCAATTCCACCCAAGACGATTGCTGCAGTTACGCCAGATAAGGGCGCTTTAATGTTCAAGGTTTTTGTTACTGATGAAGATGGTATGAAAAGTTTTGTTTCTGGTAAAAACGCATTAATGAAACCAATTTATGATGAATGCATTGAGAGTACACAACTTTGGGATTTATCGGAGGTTAGTTTATAAATCAACATAGTCAAATATTGGACAGTCTTTGCGCTGTCCTTTTTGATTTAAATCATTTGCCCTGATACAGTGCGCACTTAGTCTAGTCGCTCTATTTAGTCTGAATAAAGCCATTATAAATAAAGAATTAAAGCCCATTCAAAACCTGGTATAGTTTAGTTCTTAGTTTGGTAATAACGAAGTAGGAAAATAATCTTAAATGAAACATTTTATGTGTACGCATAGTTACCTATCTGGCGATGCAAAAGAAAATATAATTAATCAGCTAAGAGGGATAACAGATAGAGAATTTTTAGATATGAATAGCGGTAAAAATGCTCGAGTTTTGCAGCATTGGGCTGGTAAGGATGAGTTTTTCTTTTGTCATTGGGAAGCAGAAAGTGAAGACGATATCCACGAAGTTCTCTCAAAAATAGGAGCTGATAAATTTATTATTACGTTAGCGAATGAGATGCAAAGATATGTAACTCATTATGACATAAAAGATGAAAAGATTAATATTCCTGAAGATGAATAATATGGACGCACACCATCATTATAAGCCTATTTATATTTAAATTTGCTGTAATCACTTTCGTCCAGAAACTATTAATATCAAGAATTCTGCATGCATAGTTATAATGGAATGCTTATTTTTTATGCTAAGTATAAATAATTTCTAAATTCACTTTTTAAGAATTTCTTCCTGTGTATTAATCCATAGTAAGGTTAAGAATGTTCGAAAAGATAAAAATCAAGTTAGTTAGATAATTTTGGGAGCAAACTATGGTAACAGTTTTGATGACAGTAAAAATCTCTAAAGGGTGGGAGACTTGGTCTAAAATGGCTAAAAGTCTTGAGCCTCAAATGAATGAAGTTGGAGCAAAAATGATTTGGGCAGGATGTAATGCAGATGAGACAGCTATCTATGCTCTCGCTGAAATGCAAAACCCAGAGCAAATAAAAACATTCGGAGAAAGACCAGATATTATTGCAATCCGAGAGGCTGCGGGTGCTGATGTATCTTCAACCACCCCAATAGCTCAAATTGGAAAATATTTTCTAGGTTAATAATTAAGTCATTCAATATTTGTAGAAACATTTAAGGAGAAATAAGATGTCATTACTTGCGATGTGTATGCCCATTCTGCCTGGAAAAAAAGAGGCTTGGTTAGAGGCCGTAAAACAGCTAAACAGTCCTGAAGCTAAGCCAGCGGCCGACTCTATAAGAGAAAATGCTGGTGTCCATGAAAGAGCGTTTCTTCAAGAAACACCAAATGGAGACTTTGTTATACTTACATATGAAGGCGAAAATCCAGTGGAGAGTTTTGGAAAGATAATGGAAAATTTACCTGCTGACTTTGCAGATTTTGTAATGGATATTCACGGAATGGATGTTAAATCTCCACCCCCGCTTCCCTCTTTGGTTTATGATAGTCGTGGATAAAATGAGATAAGCAAATGGCTACATTGAATGGAAGAAAAACTTAAAGTTTATGTTTTTTCCTTGGTGGAAAAATGCTCCACATTAAGATTGTCCATATTGTACATAATAAATAGAGAATGACAAAATACACAGTGGGGAAGTCCCAGTAAACAATTTTTGAAATCCAGTATTTTACAAAAGATTGGGAATATTGGTTTTCATTAAGCAAATTTTCAAGAAGTGTTAAAGGGCAAGTCATCCCGATAATTGTCTCAAAAGTAATAAAACAAATCAGGCCTAAATGTGTAGAACGCAGTTTCAAATTGCTAAGCCATACCCATTTCATTTTATAACCAATAGGTACAATGAAGAACCCGGTGCTTATAAATATTATGATAATAAAATGAAAAACTAAGACTACATCTGATATCAAACTATTCATAATTTGAAATGATAAATAAAAACATAACAAAAAACATCTTTAAAATATTTCATCGTAAGTTAACTATGTCATTCGGAAATTGATAGGAAATTAGATTTCTAAAAATTTAAGGTTTGCTTGCGACTTTTTACTGATGAGATATGTTTTGCTCTTACGGTAAGAAATTTTATTAAATTTAAATATTGCGCTTATTGAGGTTAAAAAAATCCAAGAAAAACCTTGTCGTATTTGAAGCAGAAGATTTATCTCATTTGATATAAGAATGTTTAATGACTAAAGTTCATGAAATTCAGAAGGTAAGCTCAAGGCGTGGATACGCCATGATTTTAATGCTTATTGGCTCTATCACTATTAGTTTCGCCGGATTAGCTATCCGCAACATAGAAATAGCTGATAATTTTCAAATCAACTTCTATAGGGCAATTGCATTTGGATTTTCAGTCTCAATAATTTTACTTATTCGACATGGAAAAACAGTGCCCTCAAAAATTAAGGGCATTGGATTGCAGGGTATTTTGGCAGCTACTTTCTTAGCCATTGCTAGTATTTCCTTTTTACAGGCAATAACAAATACCACTGTTGCTGCTACAACCTTTACCCTTAGTTTTATTCCTTTCTTAACGGCCATTATGGCTTGGTTAGTTCTCGGTGAGCGTATTGGTAAGTCTACTGTTTTAACAATGGCTATAGCAGGGATTGGTATCTCTATTATGTTCTTTCAAGGTTTGGGTTCTGGAACATTTTATGGAAACGTTATGGCATTGTTATGTGCTGTTGGATTTTCTTCTTATGCAATAATGATACGCAGAAATAGCAGGTCTGAAATGCTTCCAACACTAATTTTATCAAACTTGATAATTATGTTCGCAGCCTTAATTTACACATGGGATGATTTAAAAATCTCATGGAATGATTTGATCATTTGTTTTGTTATTGGCGGGTTTCTTCAGGCCACTGCTAACACTCTACTTATATTGGCATCTAAGCACCTTTTCGCAGCAGAATTAACTCTTTTTATGCTTTTAGAATTTACTTTGGCCCCTGTATGGGTTTGGGTATTTATTAATGAAGTGCCATCAAGTTGGACTTTAGTCGGGGGAAGCATTGTGACATTATCGGTTTTAGGAAAAACGTTATCAGAGTTTCGCAAGGCAGATATCTAAATTATTGAATTTTTGTTGAATATGGGTTTTCGAAGCTTTTAGGATAAAGTTAATTAGAAGTTGAGAAACTATACAAATAGAAGTTTTAAAGCTACACCTACAAGTACAAATAGAATTACTTTGTCAAATAAAGTTGCTGAAGCATTTTTAAGTAAAAGTGCTCCAAGTGGCATTCCAGAGGTTAATGGTAAAACTGCTAAGCATCCTAGTATGAAATGTTCAATCTCCATAAGCCCAAGATAACTTAGGGTAGGAAGTTGTATTACTGACATCGCTACGAAAAATGATGAGACAATGGCTATAAACTCGGAACGTTCAAATTTTATTGCATTTAAAAAAGTAAAAGTTGCTGGTGATGAAATACCAAAAGTACCTTGTAAAAAACCTGCAAGAAATCCTATAGGAAAACTTAGTTTTTGAGCTATTTTCATAGATAATTTCCAGCCTGGTGTAAAAATTCTGAACCCTACATAAAACAAAACAAGAATGGCCATCAGTTTTTCTAAAATACCACTGGAAGTCAGTTGTAAAGTAAGGCTTCCAACTAAGGCTCCAATTCCTGCTGCACAACAGAGTGCAAATAAGAATAATCTATGTTTAAGTGCATGGAGATAAATAAACATCTGTAATAGATTAGTAATTAGATTAGGCAGAACAAAAACTGCCACAGCAAAGCGAACATCGTAAAAACTTGTCATTAGCGGAACGGCTACTAATGGAGCGCCCACACCAGTAGCTCCTTTTAATATTCCTCCAAGAGCAAACGCCAACCCGACGATCACAAGTGTTTGCATATCAGAAAATGTAACCATTTAAGTTTTTAATAAGCCCCCTTAGTAAATAAAATATACTCAATTTTGACAAAAAATTGGTAAATGTTAAAGAAATTTGACGATGCGAAATTTAAAATTATTCACAGAATGTTGCAATGATCGATATTTCATAGCTTCTTCCTAAACTTGGACGGCCTTTGTGTTGTCCTTTTTTTGATAAAATTTGAAAGTTAAACTTTCTGAATATTAGTTTGGATGGTAATTTTTCTAATAGATGTTTCTTTAAAAAAAACTTAGAATTTAAATTCATAGCAAATAAGTTAGTCCAGGTATCTTTTAATAGAGAGGCACAAAAAATGACTTTATCAAAAAGCACTCAAATAAATAACTCCAAATCTGCTCAGAAAACTGAATATACCTCTATAAAAAACCATAAAATGATAATTGATGGGCAATTGGTTGATAGTCATGGATTAGACAGGATACAAATAGAATGTCCTGCGACAAAGGAAATTTTTGCTACTGTGCCGCGCGGAAATAATCAAGATGTGAATTTTGCAGTTAAAGCGGCCTCTGATGCTTTCCGAAAATGGTCTTTAGTAGAACCAAGAGAGCGTGGAAAACTACTTTTGAGGATTGCTGACGCCATTGAAAATGAGATTGAAAATTTAGCAAATATAATCGCTCAGGAAACTGGCAATGCTATTAGAACTCAAGCACGACCTGAGGCAAAACTAGTTGCTGATATTTTCCGCTATTTCGGTGGTCTTGGCGGTGAGTTGAAAGGCGAGACAATACCTCTAGGAGAAAATTTTTTAAGTTATACTCGGCGTGAACCAATCGGCGTTGTAGGAGCAATTATACCGTGGAATGCCCCCGTTCTTTTAGGAGCATTAAAAATCGCACCTGCACTTTGTGCTGGTAACACGATAGTTATGAAGGCGGCAGAGGATGCGCCTTTAGGTATTCTAAGGATTGCAGAAATCTGTCAGAATTTCATCCCGAAAGGCGTAGTAAACTTAATTACTGGTTTTGGAGAAGAATGCGGCACCCCACTAATTGAACACCCTCATGTAAGAAAAATTTCTTTTACGGGTTCGACAGGTGTGGGGAAACTCATTATGCAGGCTGCATCAGAGCGTATTGTTCCAGTATCTCTAGAATTAGGTGGGAAAAGCCCTTCAATAGTATATCCAGATGCAAATGAGGATTGGGCAGTGGAGGGAGTTATGGCAGCAATGCGATTTACCCGCCAAAGTCAATCGTGCACCGCTGGTTCCAGATTATTTTTACATGAGAAAATATTTGATAGTTTTCTTGAAAAGTTAATTTCAAAGCTCAAGAATTTAAAAATTGGAGATCCTTTAGATGAGGCTAATGATATTGGGTCATTAATAAACAGAAAACAGTATTCTAGAGTTTTAAACTATATTCAGGAAGGAATGGAGCATCCATCTAGTGAATTGATTTGTGGAGGCATGCCCCCAGAAAATGGAGAAATGAGCAAGGGTTATTTTACGTTACCCACAATATTTTCCAATACTACAAATGAATGGCGTTTGGCAAAAGAAGAGATATTCGGACCAGTATTAACAGCAATAAGCTGGAAAGATGAAGAAAATGTTATCAAGATGGCCAATGATAGCCATTATGGACTAGCAGGATATATTTGGACACATGATATCGGTAAGGGTCTAAAAACAGCTCATTCATTAGAGGCTGGATGGGTTCAAGTAAATCAAGGATTAGGTCAGATGCCTGGGCAGTCTTATGGAGGCGTTAAACAATCTGGTATTGGCCGCGAGTTCTCGTTAAATGGTATGCTAGAAAGCTTTACTCAGACAAAAAATGTAACGGTAAGTTTATCGACACCAAGTTAA
>JAAXKA010000122.1:20045-26786 GCA_012269555.1 Alphaproteobacteria bacterium | reverse complement strand
CTTTAGCACTCCCATTTTTTTGGTAAAATTATACTGATCAAGCTATTAATCTTTCATGTAACATTTAAAAAATTAAATATAGCCAAGAAATTTAAAAGGAAAATTTTTGATTTATTTTCACAAGATACTTCCGCTAATAGTTTCCCCTCTAATATTAATTATTTTTGTATTATTGCTAAGTATATTTTTGAGAAAGTCTAAGTTAATTATTTTGAGCATTTTTTTAATTTGCCTTTGTTCTTTAAAAATAACATCTCATTTAATTTGGCTTTCTCTTGAAAGATCAAACCCACCCAAGCAATTAAATGAAATTGAAAATTATGACGCAGTAGTTGTATTAAGTGGAATGTTGACAACAAATAAAATTCACGGTGTGAATTTTGTTGAATGGGACGACCCAGACAGATTTTTTGCTGGTTTGAGCATCTTAAAGTCCAATAAAGCAGAAAAAATCATCTTTACTAGAGGCCTTTTACCCTGGTCTAATTCTCCTCCTGAGGGTGAGATACTAAAAAGAAAAGCTATTGAATTAGGAATTCCAGAAAATAAAATAATTCTAACAAAAGTAGCAGCCAACACATCTGAAGAAGCTGAAGCAGTTAAGGAATTATTGACTGTGAATAATATCAACAAAGTTATAATAGTAACTTCAAGTTTTCATATTCCAAGAACAGAATTCATATTCCTCAAACAAGGAATTAGCGCTGATTCATTCCCCGTTGATTTTAAATCCCTCGGTTATGAAATTAATTGGACATTCTTTTTTCCGAGTGCACATGGATTTTATGAAACAAGTAAAGGCATAAGAGAATATATCGGACGACTATATTATTATCTCAAACAATAAAAAATTTTCTACCTTTTCAGATAAAAATAATGATACCGTAATCTAAAACATAAAATTAATCACAAAAACTTATTTTGTTTTTAGGAGGGGAAAATGGCGAGTTTGGAGCGTAAAAATTTTGAGACAGAAGCGGATGAAGTTTCAACACCTAACAATGCTAGAGTTGAAACAGTCAATGTGCTTGGCCAAAGAGTTATGAAATTAACAGTTCAACCTGGCTGGAAATGGTCACAAGATATTAAGCCTATTGTCGGAACAGATAGCTGTCAGGCCAAACATGTTGGAGTTATCGTCGAAGGTACAATCACTTGCAAACATAATGACGGAGGCGAAATCACCTACTCTGCGGGAGATGCTTATGCCATAGAACCAGGGCATGATGCTTGGGTTGTTGGAGATATGCCAGCGGTAGCTTATGAATTTCATGGAGCTTGGGGCGAAAATCATTAATATTTTAAGTTATAATTTATAAAAAAACCTGAAAATATTTTAAACCCATCGTGTTTTTTGCATTGTAGGGGGTAAAACATATATGAAAGCTATTGTGCTAGGATTAAATGGCGTTGAGATAGCAGACGTTGAAAAACCAACTATAAATGAAACTCAGGTTTTGATTGAAGTCTATTCCTCCACCATAAATCGATCAGACCTTTTAGAAACACAGGGGCAATCTTTTGGTCATGTTTCAGGAACACAAAAAATTTTAGGAGCTACTTGTTGTGGAAAAATAGTCAAAATTGGCGAAGGAGTCTCCGGTTTTTCAGTCGGAGATAAAGTGGTTGCACAAGGTGCAGGCGGATGGGCAGAATATAATGTTGCAGACTATAGACGCGTTTTACCTATACCCTCAAATGACATGACCTTCGTGCAGGCAGGAGCATATAATTCTGCTGTTTTAACGATGCATGATGCAATAATAACCAATGGATGTTTTAAAAAAGACCAAACGATCCTCATACAGGGTGCCACTAGCGGAGTTGGTTTAATGGGGCTTCAGATAGCAAAATACCTTGGAGCAAAAACAATATTTGGTAGTACTCGTGATAACAGTAAATTTAATATTCTAAAACAATATCACGCAGATATTTGCATAGATATTTCTAATAAGAATTGGAAGGATACTGTTTTAAATGCAACAGAACAACAGGGAGTTGATTTGGTGGTTGATCAACTCTCAGGACCATTTGCGAGCGCTAATTTATCAATAACAAAAATTGGTGGTAGGATAATAAATGTCGGAAGATTAAGTGGTCAGTCGTCTGAATTTGATTTTAATAAACATGCAGAAAGACGTATTACTTTCATTGGAACAACAGGTCGAACGAGAAATATTCAAGAGCACCAAAAAGTAGCTAAATCTGCTTTTAACGACTTATGGGATGCAATCGCTTCAAAACATCTCCAGATGCCAATAGACTCTAAATTTGAATTCAAAGATATCAATATGGCCCTTCTTAGAATGGAAAAGAATGAGCATATTGGGAGAATAATGTTAGTATTTAAACAGGAATAATTATTTAGGAAAATTTTTCATCTCACTTTAATAATTTAGCTTTCATAAAATATCCTCGATAAGGGTAGCTATTTGTCATACAGCTGTCTAAGTTATTGAGTCAAACAAGGAATGTAAATAGATAAAGAAGCTAATGATATGAATAATATTACAAAAATTATAATTGCCGGCTCAGTGTGGCTTATCTGGACTCTTATAGCCGAGAAGTCTAACTTATCAGGTTGGAAGTACTGGGCCGGCTTCAGTATAGCTAGTTTGGCTACTATTGCATTATTCAATAGCTAGTGAAATGATGTCTATTTTTTAACTTATTTCGTTTGAACTTGGGTTAATTCATCTGCAAGTGATGCTATACTGTCAAGAACGACTGTCATTCCCTCCTGTAATGTATCTCTCACCTTTTTTCTAATAAAGCCCACCAATATTTTACCTAGCACACCAGATGTGTCTATCTCAGAGAACCTTGTTTTCACAATACATTTGTCACCATTTTGAATAAACTCTGTAGTCTCACGCACACATAAACCAAAAGGAAGAACATGTTTTAATGAAACATAGCTGCCTGTTTTCCAATCTGTTATTTCCATTTTGAAAACTTGGTCTCCATGATGACAATGAAAGGATGTTCCCTCACCTAATTTTGCTGAGTTCTTATTAAATATTTCCATCTTGTCCGCATGCATTACCTTTTGTCGCCATTCAGGTTTGGTATAAATAAGAAATGCTAGTTGAGCTCTTGCATTGGCTTCTATGGTAATTTCATCAAATAATAATTTATCAAAAGGCTCAACATAGAACCTTTTTGCCTGGCGATGAATTTTCCAATCTTTACTCAAATCATTAACAACAAACTTAACTTCTCCTATGTGCTCGTAATTTTGTGACATTCTAAATTTATCATTTCCATAATCAGAAAGAGCCATGGCTTCCAATGCATTATCTGTTACTAAAAGATAGGGTTCGATATTAGTATTTTCGACAACATCATTTTTCATAAGTCTAAAAAGACTATTCACATCCGAGCCGGCTAACTCCTGCCTACCCTGCAAGGACTGATTAATGTATTTTCCATAATGGATGAATATCTTTAAATCCAATTCTGACATATTTGAGCAGGCACTGCATTTGCAAGAAGTATTAATGTTAATTAGTTCTTTTTTATCAGCAAAAGCGTTATAAACATCTTGAGCGAAATCCAGCATATGTTGTGAATTTAAATATGCATGATCATCGCTATGCCCAAAAATCGCATCTCCCATAAATTTTGAAATTTCAACGGATTTCTCAAAGCAAGGAATTATTGCATCAAATAAATCTTTTATAATTCCATTGGCATGCTCGAGCTCTGTATCTGCCAGAAAACGAGTATATCCAGAAACATCTGCTACAACTAAAAAACCACTCCTTGCTTTTGCGGACATCTAATTTTACCCTTATAAAAAAGAACCTTATTAAATACTTACCACACTAGTTTATTTGTGGTAACTCGACAATAAAAATAGCCAGTATTTGAGTGTATTATATTAGTTCAATAAAACACCTCTTTATGTGAATTTAGAAAATATTTTTTAAAAATATGATTCTAAATCATTTAAATCTGCTGGTATGTCAATTAAGCTCCCTGTTTTTGCAGCAAGGTCAATTGCCAAACATATTGCTAGATTCTCATGACCCTCCTTTGCTGTCGTATGTGGTGTTTTAGCGCCAGTCATAAGCCTATGGAACCATGAAAATGTCTCTTCCCTTATTGGTCCCCACATTTCCGACTGGCTTCTCTGGCCGAATGGAATGCTCGTAAGAAAATCAACATTCCTACTTTGATGATTTATAGTTAATACATCTTCCTTACCTATTGATTTTTTTTTGTATCCTGCTGGTTGATGTTGATTACTTGCAAGTATAACATCTTTATGCATGTCATCAATTTCAATGACACCTTCCGTCCCAATCAGTCCAATTTGCATTCCATAAACACCACCAGGCCAATTTTCTGGAGCTGCCCAGCTGTGGTTTACAGAGAGCAAAATATCATTGTCAAATTCTACAATAGCCATGGTAGTATCTTTACTACCTGCATTGCCAAAAACTTTGTCAGTTGACTTTGCAAAGATCTTTTTGGGCTTGCATTCTCCTGCCAGCCATAAACACATATCTAGCATATGTGTTCCGCTAATTACCATCGGTGTAATATTTGTATGGTCATTCGCCCTCGAAAGCACCATGTTGGCGATTGCGCGGTTTAGCAATCCTTTGGCTGAGATAGATGTTAAAGCTCCAATTTGGTTATTTACGAGTTTTTCTTTCACTATTAGAAAGCGTTGCCTAAAACGCTGTGTATAACCCATTACAGCATCAATATTATGGCACATGATTTTATTTAATAATTCTTTTGATTGTTTGAACTCAACTGCCAGTGGCTTTTCAATGAACAAAGATAAATTTCTTTCAATAGCAAGTGAAACTGGAATAAAATGCGCTGTCTCATTTGTAGCAATAATAACAGCGTTTAGCTCAGAGCGGGATAGCAATTCCGATGCATCATTAGTAACAAAGTCAGCGTGAATTTCCTCGGCCAATAACTTTGCTAAATCTAAATTGACATCACAAACACCTATCCATTCAACGGCTGGATACATTCTTGCAAATTGAGCTCTAGCTTTGCCAATATCCCCGCATCCAATAATTGCCAAACCAATGCTCGTTCTTAATTTATCGCCGGACAAGTCATAACTCCTATTTTCTCAAGAAACTTAAATAGCAACCCTACACTAAATTTATAAGAACTGATGATAACTTATAGGTTTTTGAACAACATTTTTATTAATTTTTTAGCGAAATAGTGTCTTTAAAAGTAAAAGTGATTTTAGCTTTACAACATCCTTAGTATGAAAATTTCAAATTTGTTTATTTTAATAATATATTCATTTGTTTTAATCTTGGAAAGATGCTTTATTTTCCGCTCTTACTAAAATAGTTTAGTTTTGGCATTTACCCCTCATCAATAAAAGAGTGCTCTGATGTTTCTCACTTTTTCTGCTTCGTTGAAAGCTGGTTTTTGGATGCTTGGAGCCGTTTTCAGCTTCAGCCTAATGGCAATATCTGGAAGAGAATTAGGCGGTGAATTAAATAGCTTTGAGATAATGCTTTGGCGCTCACTCGCTGGAATTCTGATTGTTTTGGCTTTTGCGTGGCAATTTAATACGTTAGACCAAATAAAGTTTACTCATCTTAAACTTCATGCATTAAGAAATATAAGCCATTTTTTTGGACAAACTTTATGGTATTTTGCGGTAACTCAAATTACCTTAGCCCAATTATTTGCGTTTGAATTCACTGCACCGTTATGGGTTGCCTTAATGGCTCCACTCTTTTTAAAAGAGACTTTTACAAAACGCAAATTTTTAGCCATTTGTGTTGGGTTTAGTGGGATTTTAATTATAGCAAGGCCAGAGGCAAGCGGCTTATCAATTGGAATGTTAGCCGCTATTTTTTGCGCGGTGGGATTTGCAGGAAGTGTTCTTACAACCAAGCTTCTTACAAGAAACTATTCTGTAACCTGTATTTTATTCTGGTTAACCGTAATGCAATTTTTATTAAGTTTATTTTTCGCGGGTATAAATGGAAATATTGCCACTCCAAAAATCACATCCTTACACTGGATTACTATAATTAGTATCGGGGGGCTAACAGCACATTTTTGCATTACATCAGCACTCACTCTTGCACCTGCCTCAGTTGTTGCACCATTGGAGTTCTTGCGTCTACCACTTATTGCCGTAGTCGGATATTTTGCTTATGACGAAGCATTATCTATTTTTGTTTTGATAGGAGCAATTTTGATTGTAGGTGCCAACATAGCAAACCTTAAAACGCATCGGGATAAGTAATATATGTCAACGCGTAATAATGTGCCTCTTGCCATCTTCCTGTTTATTGGGGCTGTAAGTTTAAACTCTATTAAAGATGGTATTTCAAAATTATTATCGGCAGAAATCACGCCAGTAACATTTTTATCTATTCAATATATGTTTCTTGTAATTATTTTATCTGTCCCCATTAGTCTTTATTTTGGGAATAGAGCGCTTAAACCACCAAAAATTTGGCTTCAGCTATTACGTGGAGCTTCTGCCTGCCTAGGCGTTGGTTTTTATTATTGGTCTGTGAGTTTTATACACTTAGCTGATGCTATAGCTGTAGTATTTGTCTCTCCGTTGATAGTTACTGCTTTATCACCATGGTTATTAGGTGAACGCCCACTCGGTTTCAGACGCATTATCGCAGTGCTTGTTGGTTTCTCAGGTGTAATTATCATTTTACAACCTAGTTTGGCAGGTGAAACACCGGGTTATCTCATAGCATTATGTTCAGGGTTATTTATCTC
>JAAXKA010000122.1:0-19945 GCA_012269555.1 Alphaproteobacteria bacterium | reverse complement strand
GCCGTTATGCCCGAATATTTCCCAGAAGGAAGTGGCGGTGGTGTATCGGACGCATCAGCGAAAATATGGGAAGATTTCGACGGTTTTAAAGAAGCTGCAAAAAAATTTGAGGTAGCAGCACTATCAGTCGTAGAAGCAGCAAATCTATCTGATATAGATGCAATAATGGCTGCTGCATCGACTGTTGGTGATAGCTGCAAATCATGTCATCGAAAATTTAAAAATTAATTTTCTGGCAAAAACCTAAGTATGTTAAACTAAATCTAGTCGTTAAATTATTTTTTTTAAAACAGATCCATTAATTTTCCACATCCGTATTAATAATTAGTCCCTTAGATGAGTAATACTAGCCGGTCCCAACTCATTTGAGGGACACTTAAATTTTTTTCTTCTTTGTTGCTTTTTGCATCGCATTTTCGTTCAAATCTTAAAAAACTAAACTGGAGAAACAGCTAGGCATAAATCTGCTATAAATCCGATTAAATCTGGCGACCTTGCAATGAATGGTAACGCGGCGATTGCTACAAAAACAAGACCTATCCAGATAAACCAAACAGACTTATCCTCATCAGAAATGCTATTGACATCCCTAACTTTTGAGTTTTTAGTTTTTGATTTCAAATCAACTTTAGATCCCATACTTATTTAGAACCTCGAGAGGTATAATGCTGAGGGTTTTATGATTACAAGCTTTTAGATTTAATTTTGGCGCAACACCAGCTAATCTAGCTTCCTCCCACCTTGCAGCGCACAAACACCAAAAATCACCTGCCTTTAAACCTAAAAAATCAAACTCTGGGCGCGGCGTGGATAAATCATTTCCCATTTTTTTACTAAAATCCAAAAATACATCATCCATAATTGCACATACTGTATGAACACCCCTGTCAGATATGTCAGTGTGACAACAACCGTCCCTAAAATACCCAGTCAACGGGTCATATGAGCATACTTCTAGAACACCGCCTAATACATTTCTTTGAGAACCACTAAAAGGGTTTTCACCATCCATATTAATTGTCCTTTTTTTCTAATTCAGCACAACAACTTTCAATATCATGCTTTAATTTTGTCATAAATTCACTTCGAGGCAAACCTGTTTTAATCGGACTCAAAAAAACAACATTTATAATACCAGGTTTTTTTAAAAGTGTCTTGCTTGGCCAATAATGGCCTGAATCTAGAGCAACTGGAATAACTGATAAAGATAATAATTGATAAATAGAAAATACACCAACCTGATAGGGTGTTGTATTGTCAGATGGTAAAACACGGGTGCCCTGAGGAAAAATAAGGATAGACCTACCTGTTTGTTTTGCAACTGTGGCCTCTCGTTGTAATTTTCTTAATGCGCTTATACCAGCTTTTCTATCAACAGCTATGCAGCCGGCACGCTTCATTAACGCCCCTATTATTGGAATTAATAATAATTCTTTTTTTAGCACAACTATTGGTCTTTCTAATTGCCAATATAAAATTAATGTTTCCCAAGCAGATTGATGCTTTACAGCATAAATTACCTGTTCTCTTTTGCGAACATTACCTTTTATTGAAAAATCAATCGGTATAATTTTAAGACATAAATTAACTATTAGTCCCCAAAAAGAGCCCAAATGCGAAGCAAATCTATGTGGTAATGCTAATAGAGGAAGACTAATTATACTCAACAGTATAGTGAAAAAATAAAACGTCACCAAAAATAATACAGAACGAAAAAAACTCATAACCACTTGGTAGCTATTTTAGGCTCCTTAGGCAAGCCCATAGATATGTTTGAAAATGGCCAATTTCTATTAGCCTTTTTTTACGCAAAAGTATATCTCTCAATTACAATCGGATATATAAGGAATAATTGGAAGTAATGAATTTAACACTTGAAGAACAGATTCTAGCAAATGTAATTCTGCAAGACTTAATTGAAAAAAGAACACCTGTTTCTTATTCTGATTTTTCATCTCTTCTTGAACTAAGCGGCCCTCAAAAAATCAATCGTATAGTAAAATGGTTAGAGCAAATAACATTAGAAGATGCTCATGCCGGCAATCCTTTAAGAGCATCAATGATATTTTCAAAACAAACACCTGGACTGCCATCTCCAGGTTTTTTTTTATTTTGCGAGAAAATTGGTCTTATTGAGTACCAAAATAAGTCATCTGTAGCACAAGAATTTATAGAGTCCCAAAAAAGTAAGCTATTTTCTATGAGGAAAGTTTGCGAATAATAAATGTAAATAAACCGTTTTGGTTAGACTGATGTTCAAGCTGATGACCAGCTGTTTCACAAAAATGTTTAAAATCTATAGGGGCGGCTAGATCATCTGCCATTACAGTTATGGTTTGGCCAATATCTATTGACTTCAATGCGCGCCTTGCTTTCAAAACTGGTAGCGGGCATTTCAAACCAGTAAAATCAAAAATTTGTTCCTGCATATAAATAAGAAAACCATAAAACACTTACTATTGGCACACAGAATACCTTTTTGCTTGGATTATGCAACTTGCATTTAATAATAAAAACAGTCACAACTTAGCCTATGAATATATGGGGAATGATTATCGGTGGTGCAGCTGGATTTGCTATTGGCGGGCCAATAGGTGCACTTTTAGGTGTTGCAGCTGGTCATTATGCTGAAGCCAAACTCAAGGGACCAAGAGACCCATTCGAAGCAAAAAAAATAGCTTTTACGGTCGCTATTATTGCGCTTTCAGCAAAAATGGCAAAGGCAGATGGAATAATAACACGTTCTGAGATAAATGCATTTCGACAGAAGGTTCACATACCATCAGAGGATTTAAAAAGAGTAGGGCAATTTTGGGATTTAGCAAGACAAACGCCAGATGGATATCAATCCTATGCAAAACAAATAGTCGGTTTATTTGGCAATCGTGCAGTTATTTTGGAACAACTTCTTGAGTTACTTTTTTTTATTGCCAAAGCAGATGGCAAAATCTCTTCACCGGAATGGGAATACTTGAGCTCAGTTTCTACCATCTTTGGTTTTGACGAAAATGAATTTCATCGTATGGCCGATATTTACGGAAGCGGTGAAGGCGCTGCTCATGTAATTCTTGGGGTTGCCCCAGATGCTGACTTGATTGAAATAAAGAAAGCTTGGCGAGAACTAGTTAGAAAAAACCACCCCGATAAATTAATCTCACAAGGACTACCTGATGAGTTTTTAGAGGCTGCTACAGAAAGATTACACCTTATCAATGCTGCGTATAAATCGATGATAAAACATAAATAAAAATGAAAGTCTCTAACTAATAAAATCAGGTTAACGGGTAAATTGTTATGTCAACACCTCTCATAAATCTGAACAATGCTGGAGTAAATCTGGGTGACAGATGGTTACTTCGTCACGTCGATTTATCATTACATTCGGGTGAAAAACTTGCCCTTGTAGGAAGAAATGGTGCAGGCAAATCAACATTAATGAAACTGATTAGTGGATTAGTTGAACCAGATGAAGGTGGCCTATGGGTTGCCCCGGCTGCGAAAGTTGCTTATTTGCCACAAAATCCAATTATCAAAGGCATTCAAACACTTGGAAGTTATGTAGGACAGTTTCTTCAAAATCCAGCGGAACAACATATAGCAGAGGCAATGTTAACGAAGATGGACTTGAGGTCTTCTCGTATGACAGATACTCTGTCAGGTGGAGAGGCTCGAAGATTAGCACTTGCATCTGCGATGGTAAATAGACCGGATGTGTTGCTTTTAGATGAACCAACTAATCACCTTGACCTACCAACGATTGAATGGATTGAGTCACGCTTATCTTTATTCCAAGGCGCGTTGGTTATCATCAGCCATGACAGGGCATTTCTGCGCTCTCTTTGTAACAGTATTATCTGGATTAATGACTCCGTTCTTAGAAAGAGAGAAGGAGAGTTTTCTGAATTCGAAGAATGGTCAGAAACAATATTAAAAGAAGAGTCTGTCAGGCTATCAAAACTTGATAAAAAAATTGCAGAAGAAATAAGATGGTCTCGCCAAGGAATTAGTGCTCGACGCAAGCGAAATCAGGGAAGGTTGAGAGAACTAGATGCATTAAGGCAGAGTAGACAAAATGATTTTGGTAAAACGGAGCATGAATTTAGAATAACAAGTGGTAAAGCTGAACCAGGGGGACAAATTGTATTAGAGACACGCAATCTAAGCCTTACTTTAACCTCTAAAGATAACATTCAAACTCCAATTACTCTAGTAAACCATTTAAACCTAACAATCAAAAGACGTGATAGGATTGGCATTGTAGGTCCAAACGGAGTTGGCAAGTCAACTTTGGTTTGCACCTTGCTAGGTCAAAGAGAACCAGACATCGGTTACGTAAAATCTGGAATTGGATTATTGCCAGCCTATTTTGATCAAAAACGTGTGCAGCTAGTTCAAGAAGCAACACCCTGGAAAATATTATGCCCTGATGGCGGAGATATAGTAGAAGTGGCAGGAAAAACAAAACATGTTGCAAGCTATCTTCGTGATTTTTTATTTGATGATTATAAAATGACTCAGCGTGTCAAAAGCCTTTCAGGAGGCGAGCAAAATAGGTTACTTCTTGCTAAAATATTCGCGCAACCGCATAATTTTCTTGTACTCGATGAACCCACGAACGACCTTGATCTGGAAACAATTGACCTTTTGCAAGAAGTGATAGCAGACTATGATGGAACGATTTTGATTGTCAGTCATGACCGTGATTTCATTGATAGAACCGTTACCTCTATTTTAGCATTTGAAGGAGATGGAAAAGTACAAATACATGCAGGTGGATATTCAGAATACTTAGAAAAACGAGTATATAATTCAAAAAAGAGAACCGAAAAAAAGAATAAAAAATCAGATGCTAAACCTAAAAATAATATAAAAACAAGATTAACATTTAAAGAAAAATATCTTTTAAGAACACTACCTCAAGAAATTGAAAAATTGACTAAACAAATCACGTTAATAGAAAATCAGTTATCTGATATGAATTTTTATCATAAAGAACCGGAAACTTATAAAGTGTGCGCACTTCAGGTTGAAGAGTTAAAGCACCAACTAGGGTCAAAAGAACAAAAATGGCTTGAGCTTTAATTAAAACGGGAAGCACTTGGAGAGATATTATAATTATAATTTACTAACCAATTTAGTTTTAAATTTTTTAACCATTTTTATAATTTTGGATAAAACTTGATTTTAATTTTAAAACAAGCCAAAACGAAATTGTTCAGAGAGCTAGATAGCTGCTTTACTTATATAAAATTTTTGAGTTGAGAGGAAAGTCCGGGCTTCACAGGATCAGGATGCTGGATAACATCCAGCGAGGGTGACCTTAGGGAAAGTGCCGCAGAAATAAAACCGCCTTAGCTGAATAGATAAGGTAAGGGTGAAATGGTGTGGTAAGAGCACACCGCAGTGTTGGTAACAACACTGGTCAGGGTAAACCCCATCCGAAGCAAGATCATATAGGGGCATATGCATTTAATAGCACTGGTGATCCTGCCAGATGCCCGGGTAGATCGCTAAAACCTGTTGGTAACAATAAGGTTCAGATGAATAGCTATCAAAGAAGTTATCTTCAAACAGAACCCGGCTTACAGGCTCTCTGAACACCTTAACCAAAAAAAATTATTGCAAATTAATTTATTGTTTTTTTGTTGACTATAAAACGTTGCAAATTCATCAGAGTGCAGCATTTGTATATTCAAATAAAGAACAAATCATAAACAAACCAAAAATATTATTTAAATTCAGAAATTTAAATAACATTCCTTATAAATTACATTCAAATAATTGAATTTTAACACTTTTTTCCATGAAAATACAATAAAATACCATTGACTACCATCATATCCCATGATATCCCATATAATCCCATTTTTTCAAATTGTGTTTTGGATAATTTAGAATATTGGAGGAATTGAGTGGATTTATTTCTATCCACATTTGAAAATAAAATTGATAGGAAGGGTAGACTTTCTGTTCCTGCGAGATATCGCTTGGTATTTGAACGAAGCAATTCGCCTCTATATTTGTTTAAATCATTGACTAAATCCTGTTTAGAAGGTTGTGGTGAAGAACGCATTAACCAAATTGTGGATGCAATCGACCAGATGGACGTGCTGTCCCAGGACTCGCTCACTTTACAAACTATATTATCGAGCACCCAAGAGATGAAATTTGATAATGAAGGTAGAATTTTACTTTCAGAAGATTTTATTGATTATGCAGAGCTAAACAACATTGCACTATTCTCAGGAATTGGTCGTTCATTTGAAATTTGGAATCCTGAGTTATGGCACCCCAGAGACGCTCTCACTCGAGACAGTGCTAAAAATGGAAAAATTCCAAAACTTATATTTTCCCGCAATACAAGCCAAGGAAATTTGTGATGAATACGGGCACTCTCCACCATCCGGTAATGTTGCCCCAAATTATCTCCGCCTTAGCGCCAAAAGATGGTGACTATATTATTGATGCTACTTTTGGTGATGGGGGATATAGCAAGTCCATCCTTAATCATGCTAATTGCTTTGTTGCTGGTATAGACAGGGACCCTGATGCTATATCGAGAGCACATGCTAAAATGCAGGAATTTGGTAACAAATTCACTATCTTAGAGGGATCATTTTCTAATATTGAACGCCTTACCGAGAACACGCCCTTTAATAGACCTGACGCAATTGTGTTTGACCTTGGCGTATGCTCAACTCAACTTGATGAAGCAGAAAGAGGTTTTTCATTTAAATATGATGGGCCTTTAGACATGAGAATGTCTAAAAAAGGCGAAAGCGCTGCTGATGTTGTAAATTCAATTTCAGAGAGCAAATTAGCAAACATTATCTATAACTATGGTGATGAACGTGCATCCCGAAGAATTGCTCGCGCAATTAGCGCAAGACGAGCCCAAAAGCCCCTCATAAGAACTGCTGAACTTGCCCAAATTGTTCGCTCTGTATTGCCACGCGCGCAAAAAGGTAAAAGTGATCCGGCGACACGTACTTTTCAGGCATTGCGAATATATGTAAATAACGAAATTGATGAGCTATGCGATGCATTGCTAGCATCAGAGCGAATTTTGCAAGAAGGTGGAATCCTTGCCGTTGTGAGCTTCCATTCTATAGAGGATAGAATTGTAAAAAGATTTATGCGCGAGCGCGCTGGCCTTTCTTCACAACCATCACGACATCAACCATTTCAATCTGATATAAAGCCAACATTTAGACTTTCACCTCAGAGGCCAATATCTCCAGAAGCAGATGAAATCAAGATAAATCCGCGGGCGCGCTCAGCAAAATTACGAATTGCTATCAGAACTGCAGCAGCTGCGAAAAAGGCTTTCAATAAACACGAAATGGTAAGGGGGAGAAGCTAATGCGCTTTGTTCTTTTATCGTGTCTTATTACAGCAGTCCTGGGTTCTGGTCTTTATTTTGCAAAATTAAGTGTGGATGAGCAGTATCGAACGCTCAAGCGCCTTGAAGAGGAAATAAAAATCCAAACAGAACATAATTATGTTCTTCAGGCAGAGTGGACATTCCTTACGCGCCCCGAGAGATTGCTTGAATTATCTGAATCACTACTGGGTATGAGCCCTATTACACCGGAACGAATCTTGCCAATTACATCAATACCAATCGCACGAGCTGCACTCATGCCGTCAACCAATGCTGTTTCAGAGGTCAAAAATGTGGTATATTAGGGCTCTAAAATTTTGTGCACGTCTTCTATGGCCAGCCCATCCTGAACCCGCAAAATCAAGAAAAATAGCTGGATATAGGTTGATATTCGCTGGCTTTTCAATGCTTTTTATTTTTTGCATCATCGGTATGCAGTCTGTAGCCCTTGCAATAAAAAATTTACCGCCATCCGAGAGTCTCCCCTCAACCATTCATGATAAAACGAGAGGCTCTATCTTTGACCAAAAAGGTAGAATTCTAGCAAGCACCGTGCCTATAAATATTTTATATGCAGATCCAAAACATATATTTAACCCCGAACAAGTTGCTTCGGAGTTGCTTCCATTTTTACCAAATCTGAGCAAAGAAATACTTTTAGAAAAACTTACTAAAAATAGCCGGTTTTCGGAGCTAGACAGGAAACTTACACCTAAAAGACATTCCGCTATTCTTCAATTAGGGATACCAGGTATTTACGTTAAACCCTCTACTATTCGGATTTACCCACAAGGAACAGAGGCAGCACACATTGTTGGGGCTGTAGATAGAGATAATATTGGTATTGCTGGTATAGAAAAAAGTCAGAATGAAAAATTGGCCGCTGGTGAGAATATTAATCTTTCGATTGATACAGGCTTACAGACAATTCTTCGAAAAGCTCTAAAAACTCAAATCGATAAGTTTGAAGCGATAGGTGGAGCGGGTCTAATTCTTAATATGAAGACAGGTGAGATTATCGCAGCAACTTCTCTTCCAGATTTTGATCCAAACCATATTATGCTTTCCACTGATGCCGCACGTTTTAATCAAGTTACCAAGGGCGTGTATGAAATGGGCTCTATATTTAAGGTTCTAAATACAGCCATTGCATTGGAAACTGGTGCTATTGATATGCATAGAACTGTGGATGTTTCAAAACCTATTCCGATTGCAGGACAGATTATAAATGATTATAAGCCAATTAAAGGATCAATAACACTAGCGGAAATTCTAGTTCGGTCCTCAAATATAGGGTCGGCACATATCAGTCAAATGATAGGCCCAAAGACCCAAAGAAAATATATGAAACAGCTCGGACTATTAGAGCCTTCTTCTCTTGAAATTGTTGAAAATGGGGTGCCACTTGTCCCAGATGATTGGTCAAACATAACTGCAATGACAGTGTCTTATGGATATGGTTTATCTGTAAGCATGGTGCAGGCAGCGGCTGCGATAGCTGCTGCTGGTGGGGATGGTCATTTCATTTCTCCTACGCTTTTAAAACGAAATGCAAATGAAGCAATCAAAAAGGTAAGAGTTTTTTCAAAACAAACGTCAAAGGCTGTTCGCTCTATGATGCGACTTGTTGTTAGCCACAAACTTGGTACAGGAAATTTTGCAGATGCGCACGGTTACCTTGTAGGTGGAAAAACTGGAACCGCAGAAAAGATCAAAAATAAAGATTTTAATAGGAATGCAAACAGAGTTTCCTTTGTTGCAACATTCCCAGTAAATGACCCTGCTTACTTAATCATGATCATGGTAGATGAACCAGTAAAACAAAAGCATTCTCATAATTATGCTACTGCCGGTTGGGTCGTTGCGCCCGCAATAAGGGATATTGTCAATCAAATTTCGCCAATTTTAAATGTACATCCTGTTGACATTTCAAAGCCAGAAAATAGCCAGAATCTTCTGCCACCAATGTTGCTAGATGGACAGGAGGCGGTATATGCAACTTACTAATTTATTGAATTTCTCAGATTCTATAAAAATTGTTCAGGGGGATAAAAATATAGATATCACTCACTTAACGAGTGACTCTCGAGACGTTCAGCAAGGCTCACTATTTGTGGCAATCTCCGGAGAAAAAGTTGACGGCCACAAATTTATTAATAGTGCAATTAGAAAAGGGGCTATTGCTGTTTTAACTGATAGAAGAGATGTGGAGGTTCCAAAAACTGTATCAGTCTTAACAGCAAATAATGTAAGGAGAGAATTTGCAAATGCATGTGCAAGATTTTGGTCATTAAGACCCAATTTCTTAGTTGGAGTTACAGGCACTAATGGAAAAACATCGACGGTAGAATTTTTAAGACAAATTTGGGAACGGAATACTTGGAATGCGGTTTCACTTGGAACTCTTGGAGTGCGAACTTCATCTAAACTTAATCTTCCTTTTTCAGGCCTCACAACTCCATCATCAGAGTATTTATTCTCCGCTCTAAATATCTTTTGTAAAAATAATATTTCTTATGCAGCTATCGAAGCTTCTAGTCACGGGTTAGAACAAGACAGAATGACTGGTTTGAAGTTTCAAGTAGCTATTTTTACTAACCTTGGCAGAGACCACCTTGATTACCATAAGGACTCAGAAGCTTATTTTAAGTCGAAAGAAAAGTTATTTTTAAACCATCTTCAAGATGGAGGTCAGGCAGTAATAAATATCGATGACTGCTATGGAAGAAAACTGATACAAAACTTAAAAAATAGGCCAATAAATATTAAAACATTCGGTGAACATATAGACGCTGATTTTCGAATTGAGTCAATAAAACCTACTAATTATGGACTAGAATTAGAGGTATGCCATGATAATAACCGATATATCTGCCCTCTTGGCTTGACAGGAGCTTTTCAAGCCAAAAATGTCCTTGCTGCAGCAATTGCTGCTCATTTATCAGGGTTGCCAGTCGAAAATACACTAAGAACAATCTCTTTTCTGACTGCAATTGATGGTCGAATGCAACCTATTCATGGACACCCGAGGAACGCACTAATTGTCATTGATTACGCACATACACCAGATGCACTCGAGCAAGTTCTAATGTCACTAAAAAACCAGACGGAGCGAAAGGTTTATGTAGTATTTGGATGCGGTGGTGAACGAGATAGAGGAAAGCGCAGTCAAATGGGCAAAGTAGCAGAGAAAATAGCAGATTCTATAATAATTACTGATGACAATCCCAGAAATGAGTCTGCAAGTAAAATAAGAAGAGATATTTTAGCTGGTTGCCCTGATGCAATACAAATAGCTAATAGGGATGAAGCAATAGAATTTGCAATCAACCAATTACAACACTCTGATAGTCTGCTAATTGCAGGAAAAGGTCACGAAAATCTGCAATTGATAGGCTCAGAAACACTACCTTTTAATGATGCTGTTGTTGCCAGAAATAGCGTAATGCGTCTACGTGAAACCATTTTAAGATCAGAGGCTAAAAAATGATGTCATCATTAAACCCTTGGGATTTAGCTGCTATCTGCTGCGGTTACTGGCATCTTGGTCAGACTCCTTCTAACCATTTCAAAAGGGTTGAAATAAATACCAATCAAATCGACGCAAACGAACTATTTATTGCTATAAATGGGACTAATAGAGATGGCCATGATTTCGTAAAAGGATTAAGTGCTCCTGCTGCAGCAATTGTTGAAAGGCCTATAAATGTTGCGCAGGTACCACAGCTAGTTGTCAAGTCAACCAAGGATGCGCTTTATAGATTAGCAACTGCATTCATAGAAGAGACTAATGCTTTAAAAATAGCGATAACGGGCTCTGTTGGGAAAACCGGCACAAAAGAAATGTTAGCAACATGTCTAAGGCAATTTGGCACAACGCACGCAAATCAAGGCAATTATAATAATCATCTAGGTGTGCCTCTAACGATATTATCAATGCCACCTTCAATTTCCTATTTAATTACCGAAATAGGTATGAACCATAAGGGAGAAATAGCACCACTAAGCTCCCTAGTTAAGCCAAATATTGCAATTATAACTAAAATATCTGAATCTCACATTGGCCAATTAAGATCTTTAAAAGAAGTTGCAAATGAAAAGGCCACCATCTGTGCTGGCATAAGTGTAAATGGTTGCATAATACTACCTCGAGACGATGAGCAATATTCTATTTTAGAGAAAGCTGCTATAGAAGCAAAAATTAATAACATCATTAGCTTTGGGAGAAACTCAGAAAGCACTATCCAGCTAATCTCAAGTCATGTCAAAGAAACACGCGGCTCTACCACCAAGAGAATAATTTCATTCAAAATTTTAGACAAGATTTATGAAATAAGTATTGGAATGCGGGCAGAACATTGGGCAACTAATGCTCTTTCTGTGATTGCAGCTTGTCACTTTATGGGTCTCGATATAAATACCGCATGCGATAGCTTAAAAACACAAACAGCTTTAGCTGGAAGAGGTGCTGAGACCAAATTAGTAACCAAGGATTTTACAACTGTTATTATTGATGATGCGTATAATGCTTCCCCATCTTCAGTCATAGCAGCACTGGAGGATTTTACCACTCGGCCAGAAAGAAATAAAATTGTAATTCTCACGGATATGCTTGAATTGTGCGAGTTTAGCAATGAAATGCATTTGTCTATAGTGCCTTATATTGTGAGTGCGCGCCCATGTTCAGTAATTTTAGTGGGTACTGAAATGAGTAAAATTAAAAAATCTCTTCAACCTTTTACCAATGTTTATGCATATTCAAATGTGGAAGAAGCTAAAATAGCTTTAATTCCGAACATAATAGACGCTGATTTAATCCTCATAAAAGGCTCACACGGCTCTGGCGCTCATCTTCTTGTAGAGCATCTAAAATCTCTTCATAATAAGGAGATGCAAAATGTTGTCTGATTTGCTTGCACCATTGAGTGCCGAACACCAGATATTTAATCTTTTCAACTATATCACTTTTAGAACAGGTGGTGCCATTCTAACAGCCCTTCTGATATCTTTAATTCTCGGAGCTCCGTTTATAAATTGGTTAAAACAGAGACAGTCAGAAGGTCAGCCTATAAGAGATGATGGACCCGAAACACATTTTGTTAAAAAGGGCACACCAACAATGGGCGGACTACTAATATTATGTAGTCTTGTGATTTCTTCTCTTTTATGGGTACCACTTAGAAACCCCTACCTCTGGCCAGTTTTAACGATAATTATAACTTTTGGTTCCATCGGCCTTGTTGATGACTGGATGAAATTAAATAGGAATACCAGTAAAGGACTAAGTGGGAAGCGAAAGTTAATTATTCAACTAATAATCTGCATATTTGTTAGTATGGTTTTTATAGAGCTATCACCAGATGAGTTGCGTTACAGTGTTGCTTTACCATTTTTTAAAGAGCAAATTCTCCCACTTGGTTTATTTTATATTCTTTTTTCAAGCTTTGTGATTATAGGTGCCTCGCATTCAGTGAATTTAACGGATGGGCTCGATGGTTTAGCAACTGTACCTGTAATGATAGTTGCCTCCTGTTTTGTGCTATTTTCTTATCTTTCTGGAAATATTAATTTTGCCTCCTATTTGCAGATTAGTTACATCCCAGGAGTGGGAGACCTCGCAACCTTATGCGGCGCTCTTATAGGGGCAAGTCTTGGTTTCTTATGGTTTAATGCGCCACCTGCTAAAGTATTCATGGGAGATACGGGTTCATTGGCATTAGGAGGGGCACTTGGAGCTATTTCGGTCGCAACACGACATGAATTTGTACTCGCCATCGCTGGTGGACTATTCGTTGTTGAGACTATTTCTGTTGTTTTACAGGTTGCCTGTTTTCGTTTATTTGGGAAACGAATATTCCTTATGGCACCACTTCATCACCATTTTGAAAAGAAAGGTTGGGCTGAACCAACAATTGTAATCAGATTCTGGATTATTTCAGTAGTTCTTGCCTTAATTAGCCTTTCAACCCTGAAATTGAGATAGGTAGTATAGCTTATGTTAAGTAAACGAACTTTATTACCTATCAAACAATCACCAATTCGAAAAATAGGTATTCTTGGATTGGGTAGAACAGGTATGGCCACAATTAAACTAGCATTGAAAAATCATATCGAACCATACATTTTTGATGATAAACCAAACTTTATCCCCGATGAATATAGAAATTTCTTCAAATCTTACCATGAATGGCCATGGAATGAACTTGATGCTGTTATTTTGAGCCCAGGAGTTCCTACTTATCTACCTAAACCACATGTTGTGGTTTTTCTATCCAAAAATTCTAATGTCCCAATAATAAGTGATATCGAGCTGGTGATAAGACTTCAAGGAATATCAAAATGGGTTGTTATAACTGGAACAAATGGAAAATCTACAACAACAGCGTTAACAGCGCATATTTTAAAAAATGCAGGTAAATCGATATCTGTCGGTGGCAATTTAGGCACACCAATGGCAGAGTTGGATAGCCCTGGCGAAAATGGTATAAGGGTTGTTGAGTTATCCTCTTACCAATTAGAAATCACCCCTTCACTGAATCCAGATGTTTCTGCTATCCTTAATTTGTCGCCAGACCACCTCGAAAGACATGGCTCCATGGCAAATTATGCTGCGGCCAAAGCAAAAGCCATAAAAAATGTAAAGTCTGATGGCCTCATAATACTTGGAAATAATCCTAATCTTATATCCTTGTTGCCTGAAAAATATACTTGTTCTTTGCATCAAATAAAAGAGGCTGACACTCCCCGAGGGGCTTGTAAGAATATAGCGTTATCAGGCTCACACAATGCCGAAAATGCTGCTGTTGCCGCGCGCATTTGCAGGCATTTTGATATCTCTGAAAAAAACATAAACAAATCTATATTGAGTTTTAAGGGCCTACCACACCGATTAGAACTTGTCGCAAGCTGCAATTTGAATGGTAATCGACTACATATAATAAATGACTCTAAAGCAACTAATGATGATGCTGCTTCAAAAGCCCTATCTTCGTTTCAACATATTTTTTGGTGTGCAGGGGGCATTGCAAAAGAAAAAAAATTAACAAATTGTATTGCGCATTTATCAAATGTTGAACGCGCTTATTTATATGGAGCCTCGCAACCCGTATTTCAATCTGAACTATCAGGATTACTGCCTCTTACACTTGCAAAAAACTTAAAAGAAGCAACGAACAAAGCTTTTGCTGATGCCAAACAATTTACTCGTCAACATAAAGTTGACAGTTTTATTTTATTATCACCAGCAGCTGCTTCATTTGATGCTTTTGAAAATTTCGAGGTTCGTGGCAAGCAGTTTACTGATTTAGCAAAAATATTATGCCAGCAGGTCCAAAATAAGGAGGCCTGCTAATGTTTGACAGAACAGACAGATCCTTAATCGGAATTTGGTGGTGGACGGTTGATAGATGGCTTCTTAGCATAGTACTTGTTCTAATGGCACTAGGTACCATCCTCGTAATGGCCGCCAGCCCACCAGTAGCAGTCAGAATTGGCCTACCAGAACAACATTTTGTCTGGCGACAGCTGATATTCCTCCTGCCCGCTTTGTGTATGATGTTAATTTTCTCCTTAATTTCACCAAGACAAATTCGGGTTATCAGCTTGATTGGCCTTTCTGCTGCTATCGGTTTAATGCTTATGACAGCATTAATTGGCAATGAAATTAATGGAGCAACAAGATGGTTCTCCTTGGGACCATTTAGAATACAACCATCTGAATTTGCAAAACCTTTCTTCGCTATAACTTGTGCATGGCTTCTAACTCTCTGGCGAGATGGAGAAGAATTTCCAGGCTGGATATGGGCGACTGGCATTGCTGCTGTTTTAGTATTTATATTAGTATTACAGCCCGATATAGGTATGACATCAGTAATTGTGCTCACCTGGGGATTCCAAATGTTTTTAGCAGGAATGCCAATGTTACTTGTTTTATTAGCAATTGCCTTAGCACCCTTATGCTTATACGCAGCTTATTTATTTTTGCCGCATGTAGAAAAACGGATAGATAGGTTTTTTGATGGTGGAACAATGCAAACCAATAAATCAATTGAGAGTTTCTCTCAAGGTGGTTTTCTTGGCGTAGGCCCTGGAGATGGCCAGGTGAAATTAAACCTACCCGATGCTCATGCTGATTTTATTTTCTCAGTTGCTGCTGAAGAATATGGCGTTCTAGCATGTTTATTCTTAATCGGATTGTATAGTTTTTTTCTATTAAGAGGATTTGAACGATCCGCTATTGGTCCTAGCTTATTTAACCTACTAGCTGGTGCAGGACTAATCATGCAATTTACAGTTCAAGCTTCTATACATATGGCGTCTTCAGTAAATCTAATTCCTGCAAAAGGAATGACTTTGCCCCTAATTAGCTATGGTGGTTCATCGCTAGTTGCATCTAGCATAACTGTAGGCATGATTTTGGCTCTTACACGGGATACCAGATATATGATTGGAACAGATGATGACGTCTAACCGAGTTATACTGGCTGCTGGCGGAACTGGAGGACACATTATTCCTGCCCTAGCAGTTTCCACTAGTCTTTTAAAAAACGGAATCGATTGTAAATTCTTTTCCGATAAGCGTGGCTTATCTGTGATAAAAAATATAACTCCTGAACAACAGGTTTTTAATATTTCTGCCGGCTCTCCTTTTTCTGGAAATGTTTTCCAAAGACTGATAGCCGCCATTAAACTCTGTTTTGGCGTGATTCAGTCTTTGTTTTACATTATTCGTTTTAAACCATTTTGCGTTATTGGCTTCGGCGGTTATCCTTCAGCACCTCCCTTAATAGCTGCTAATATTTGTAGACTTCCAAGTTTGCTTCATGAACAAAATGCGCGAGTTGGCAGGGCGAATCTGTTTCTTGCTAAAAGAGTAAAAGTGATGTTGATAAGTTGGGAAAATAGTAGACCACTTCCTTCAGACACACCTATTACTCTAACTGGACTTCCCGTGAGAAGCATACTTTTCGAGTTGCCTAATTATAAAGCAAAAAGAGAATTCAGCGTGGAACGCCCTTGCCATATATTGATAACAGGAGGATCTCTTGGAGCAGAAGCATTTGCTAAATTTATCCCTGAAGTAATTTCTACCCTTCCCAAAAAGATACAAAAATCAATTGTAATCACGCAACAGGTGCGTGAGGATCAGCTATCTAAGCTCGAGAGTGTCTATTCTTCGATGTCCATTAGACATTTTTGTTCTACATTTTTCGATGACATGCCGAACCAAATGGCAAAAGCCGATATAATAATATCAAGAGCGGGAGCTGCCTCCATTGCAGAGATAGCCGCAATTGGAAGAGCAGCATTACTAATTCCCTTCCCATATTCTCTAGATGACCATCAAATATATAATGCCCGAAGTTTAGCAGACAAAAATGCTGCAATTATTTTGCACCAAAAAGAAATCGAAACAGATCCAAGTATACTTGCGAAAGAACTATTATCACTTATAAAAAACCCAGTGAAATGTGAAAAACTAGCTGTAAAAGCAAGAAATCTTGCGCATAAGCATGCTCTTAATGACATAATTTCATCAATAAAATCATTCCAGCATATGAATTCTGGAGGGATAAGATGACTGCTCTTCCCTTAACAATTGGAACTATTCATTTTATTGGTATTGGCGGGATTGGAATGAGTGGCATTGCAGAGATATTATTTTCTCTTGGATATCAGGTCCAAGGAAGCGATATAGCTGAAAACAATAATGTAAAACGTTTAAGAAAATTAGGGATAAAAATCTCAATACCACAAGAACCCCAAAATATTGACAAAGTTGCCTTTGTTGTTGTTTCAACAGCTATAAAGCCAAATAATGTCGAGTTAGAGGAAGCTAAAAGGCAATTTTTGCCAATAGTACACCGTGCAGAAATGCTTGGTGAACTTATGCGACTGCGTTGGTCAATTGCTATTGCCGGAACTCATGGCAAGACCACCACGACATCACTTGTCGCAACAATTCTTGAGGCAGCTGGGTATGACCCTACTGTAGTTAATGGAGGAATTATTCAAGGGTGGGGAAGTAATGCAAGATTAGGTCTTGGTGACTGGATGGTAGTGGAAGCAGATGAGAGTGATGGGTCATTCTCCAAGCTTAACCCTACTGTAGCAGTGGTAACTAATATTGACTCCGAACATCTTGATTATCACGGAAACTATGAAAATCTTGAATTAGCCTTTGCCAATTTTTTGAGAGCTATACCTTTCTATGGGTTTGCATCAGTGTGCATTGACCACCCCTCGGTTCAAAGACTAATTCCTAAGATTTTGGATAGGCGGATAATTACCTTTGGCTTAGCCAGCAATGCAGATGTGCGGGCGAGTAATGTGCATTCCAAAGATAGAGAAATGATTTTTGAATTGCAATTATCTGATCGCATTGCAATGCGAGGAAAACAAAAAGCAAAATTTCGTTTTCCTATGCTTGGAAAACATAATATCCAAAATTGTCTTGCTGCCATTTCCGTTTGCCTTGAGATGGGTATTGATATTGCTAAAATCGAAAAATCACTATCAGAATTTAATGGCGTTGCAAGGAGGTTCGACTATAAAGGATGCGTTAATAATATAACTATTATTGATGATTATGGACACCATCCAGTTGAAATAAAAGCAGCATTATCAGCTGCAAGGCTATATTGCGATGCCGGTAAAGTTATAGCTGTTGTACAACCCCATCGGTATAGTAGAGTAAAAGACTTATTCTCTGATTTTTGTGCCTGCTTTAATAATGCTGACATTACGATAGTAGCGGATATCTATGCTGCAGGAGAGCCCCCTATTCCAGGGTTTGAGAAAGAGGATTTAGTGCGAGGACTTCATGAATTTGGAAATCGAAATGCAATAACACTGAAGAGCAAGGATCAACTTGCAAAGTTGATAAAAGCGAGCGCAGAACCAGGTGATCTTGTAATTTTTCTTGGAGCAGGAACAATTACGAGTTGGGCGAGTGAATTACCAGAGCAACTTGCATCAATGTACACGCAGGAACTGGTAAAATGACTGTAAAAAATCAATCATCTTTGACAAAACAAAGTTGGAAGAATGTTCGCGGCAAACTTAAACCAATGGCAGATTTAGATAAGCTCACATGGTTTGGGGTGGGTGGTCCCGCTGAATGGCTTTTTGAACCTGCAGACATTGAAGACCTTAAACTGCTTTTAAAGAGATGCCCGAAGGAAATTCCAATTCAAGTATTGGGAGCAGGCTCAAACATACTGATTAGAGATGGCGGTATTAGAGGCATTACCATAAAATTGTCAGGATTGTTTACGAAAATTAATTTCTATCAACCGCACAAAATCATTGCTGGAGCGGGTGCTAGTGACGCTGATGTAGCAAGATTTGCAGCTAAAAACAAAGTCTCAGGATTAGAATTTTTAATTGGCATTCCAGGAACAATTGGTGGTGGCTTGAGAATGAACGCAGGTGCCAGCGGAAGTGAGTTCAAAGATATTCTTAAATATGCTTTTGCCATCGATAGAGACGGTATACAGCATGTTGTAAACGCTGATGATTTAAAAATGGCGTATCGACATACGCAAACACCAAAAGACTGGATATTTACACACGCTGAATTTTTTGGATACGAAGGCAACACAGAAACCATTCGTAAAATATTAAAAAATAACCTAGCACACAGGGCAGATGCACAGCCATTAGGAAAGCGAACCGGTGGTTCTACTTTTGCCAATCCAATAGGACATAAAGCATGGAAACTCATTGACCAAGCTGGATGTAGAGGTCTCACAGTTGGCAAGGCACAAGTATCAGAAAAGCACTGTAACTTTTTAATAAATAACGGTGGTGCAACTGCTTTTGAAATTGAGGAACTTGGTCTTGAAATTTGCCAGCGTGTTAAAAAGAACTGTGGAATCGACTTACGCTGGGAGATCAAACGTATTGGCCAAATAAAAAAAATAAATGAGGAGCTAGCAAAATGACTGGGCTTCCCAAAATTGGCATGCTTTATGGTGGCTGGAATTCTGAGGCAGAGGTAAGCAGAGCATCTGCACATTTCTGCGCTACCATTGCTAGAGAATGTGGGTACGATGTTATTGAAATTGAATTTGATAGAAACCTACCAATTTATCTCAACGAAAACAAAATAGACATTGTATTTAATGCCTTGCATGGAAGGGTCGGTGAGGATGGTTCAGTGCAGGGATTACTAAATATTTTGAACATACCTTTCACCCATAGTGGTGTAACAGCATCAGCACTCGCAATGGATAAATACTTATCTTGTAAATTATTTGAAAGCGCTGATATTCATACGCCACCTAAAATCTTACTAAATGAGGGGGAGTACGTTACACCTTCGGACTATTCAGGCCCATATGTTATCAAGCCAAAAAATGATGGTTCTAGTGTTGGAGTAGAAATTATATTAGATGGACGATTATGCCCCAGAAAAATGTGGAGTTTAGACACTGACTTAATCGGAGAGCATTACATTTCAGGACGCGAGCTAACAGTATCTGTATTAAATGGAAAAGCTCTATGCGTTACTGAAATTATAGCGAATGCTGATTTTTATAATTATAAAGCAAAATATGA
>JAAXKA010000219.1 GCA_012269555.1 Alphaproteobacteria bacterium | reverse complement strand
ATTGCACTTGGTGTGAATATATTTGCGGTCAAAGTTAAAAATTGGGCAATGGACAAGTAAGATGTTCGAAACAAATTACTCAGAAGCACCATTCAAATTTGAATTGATGCCCATAGAGTTACGCTCAGTATCATTTCAAAAATCGGGCAACAATCTAATAGATAATATTTCACTTTCTATTAATTCAAAAGGTATAACAATTATATTGGGCCCGAATGGTGCAGGAAAAAGTATTTTGATGAGACTACTGCATGGGCTTGAAAAACCAAGCTCAGGTGAAGTGTTATTTAATGGTATCAATTTAAATAACACTATAAGACTCAAACAGGCGATGGTATTTCAAAATGCAGTTTTGCTCAGAAGAACAGTAATTGAAAATCTTTTTTTTGTAGCAAATCTTCAAAGATCAAAACAGATATCTAATCTAAACAAATTACTTCAAGAGGTTGGCCTTTATGAGAAAAAAAATCTTCCAGCAAGACGTTTATCGGGTGGAGAAAAACAGAGACTATCACTAGTTCGTGCATTGGTATCAAGCCCAGAATTATTATTGTTAGATGAGCCTACAGCTAGCCTGGACCCTTATTCGGTGCAGATGATAGAGACACTTCTAATAAAATTGCGTAATCAGAATACAAAAATAATATTTATTACACACGATCTAAATCAGGCTCGACGATTAGCTGAAGATATAATTTTCATTCATAAGGGCAAGCTAGAAGCATATCAATCTGCAAGAGTATTTTTTAATAATCCGGAAAGTAAATTCGCGCAGGCCTTTGTTCAGGGTAAACTTATATTTTAAAATAAGGACATACAGGATTTTCAAAAATTTTTTAGCTAAAAAGCTTATTTGCTATCCATTATTGGGTTCTCCGTAACCACCTCCAGAGGGCGTTTGAACAATTATTGTTTCAAATGGATAAACTTTAAATTGTACTCTGCTTGCCAACTCTTCAAAACTTCCATTTTTGCGTAAAACAGTATTCCTTCCAGTAATGCCATTTCTGCCTCCCATTAAACCCATCGGTGCTATGATGCGCCTACCAGACAAAATAGATACATCCATCTCTTCAAAACAAGTAATATGGCGTTCTATCCCATCGCCCCCTCGCCATTTTCCATCTCCTCCACTTCCTCGCATTATCTTGGAAAGTTTTAGTTGAACAGGGTACCTCATTTCTAAAATTTCTGGGTCAGTAAGACGTGTATTAGTCATATGAGTTTGCACAGCACTCGCACCATGAAATCCATTACCAGCTCCAGAACCTCCGCAAATTGTCTCATAATATTGTAACGTTTCATTGCCAAAATTTAGGTTATTCATTGTGCCTTGAGCATTTGCCATGACATTTAATGCTAAAAAAATACAATCAGCAATTGCTTGACTAACTTCTACATTTCCAGCAACCACTGCAGCTGGGTAGCTTGGGGTTAACATTGAATTCTGCGGAAGAATGATGGAAATCGGTCGCAAACATCCTGCATTAATTGGAATGTTTTCATCAATCATGCACCTAATACAATATAGGATTACTGCCCTCGTGATGGGTTCTGGTGCATTAAAGTTATCAGGCTGTTGGGAACTCGTGCCTGTGAAGTCAAAAATTGCTGTTTTTTTAGTTTTATCAACTGTAATAGAAACTGAAATTTTACAGCCTTGGTCAAAATAAATTTCTGCTTTACCATCATTTATTTTACTGATCATGCGCCTTATGCAATTCTCTGCATAATCCTGAATATGCCCTTTATAGGCTTCAACCGCTTTAAAGCTGAATTGTGAGACCATTGAATTTATTTCGAGAACACCTTTCTCGTTTGCAGCAATTTGGGCTTTCAAATCTGCTATATTTTGTTCTGGATTGCGACATGGATATTTGTTTTCAGTGAGTATCTGGAAAATCTCCTCATAAAGAAACCGATATTCACTCACTAATTTAATATTATTTAAAATCACGCCTTCGTCTTCAATATGAGTTGCGCGAGGGGTCATCGAGCCTGGTGCTGTACCACCAATATCGGCATGATGTCCACGTGATGCGACGAAAAAGATTGGCTTTGTTTGTTTTTCATCAAAGACAGGAGTAATTACTGTTATATCTGGTAAGTGAGTGCCTCCATTATAAGGCGCATTTGTTGCAAAAACGTCTCCTTTATGCATTATTGGATGTGCTTGAATAACAGATGCAACGGACCTATCCATTGAACCAAGATGAACAGGCGTATGCGGAGCATTTGCAATCAGGTCTCCATTACTATCAAATATCGCACAAGAAAAATCTAACCTCTCTTTGATATTTACAGAGCGGGCTGTTTGTTGCAATCTAACGCCCATCTGTTCTGCAATGGACATGAATAAATTATTAAAAACTTCTAATAAAACTGGGTCTGCATGTTTTTGTTTTATAAGTTTTTCTTTTTTTCTTTGGACGCAAGACAAAATAACACAGCCATTGTTATCTATTATTGCCTCCCATGAGGGTTGGACAAAGATCGTTCCTATTTTTTCAATTATTAGAGCTGGCCCAGATATCTTAAGTTCTTCGTTTATTTGGGAACGATAATACATAGCGGTTTTGTGCCATCCACCTCCAAAGTACAAGTCACAACCATCTATAGGTTCAGAGCAATTTTCTTTTGGGCTTGGATTAAATTTTTGTGTTTGAGTTGAGCCGCCTTTAGCCTCAACTTCCAAAAATTCCAAAATGATATTTGTTTTTGGCATTACATAGCCAAATTGTTCTTTGTGAGCTTTTTCAAAATTCGCTTTCATACCTTTAAAATCA
This sequence comes from Alphaproteobacteria bacterium, assembly GCA_012269555.1. GTDB lineage: Bacteria > Pseudomonadota > Alphaproteobacteria > Puniceispirillales > Puniceispirillaceae > UBA5951. The sequence continues at coordinate 24,041 of JAAXKA010000219.1, read as the reverse complement.
GAAATTGGAGTCTCTATTGTATTGTCGCTATTTTTATATTTTAAGTGACCTTTGCAGCTTATTTTTATATCTTTTTCTAAAATATTTTGTTTTATCAATTTTGCTTTTGCATCAGTGCTCAACGAGGAAATTACATTCTGAAGAAGTGGAGTTATCCTTTCATCTATAGGCTGCTCAATTTGACGTTGATGATTAGATGTGACTTCTGCAAGCCCCATTCCATAAGCAGACAAGACTCCGGCAAATGGATGGATTATGACTTTTTTAATTCCAAGTAAGTCAGCAACAGCACATGCATGTTGGCCACCTGCGCCTCCAAAGCAAGATAAGGCATAGTCAGAAATATCATAACCTTTTTGAACCGATATTTTTTTTATTGCATTAGCCATATTTTCATTTGCAATCTTAATAAAACCTTCAGCAACACTCAGTGCAGTTTTCCCGGTTTCTTTTGCTATTTCATTCATTTTTGAAAAAGCTACAGAAGTATTAAGTGAATTTTGTCCATTTGGTCCAAAAAGCTTAGGAAAATATTTAGGCTGCAGTCTTCCAAGAATTAAGTTGGCATCGGTTACCGTAAGTGGACCACCCATATCATAACAGGCGGGCCCTGGATTTGCCCCGGCAGAAAGAGGGCCTACTTGAAAGCGCTCGCCATCAAAATGGAGAATGGAGCCTCCGCCAGCGGCTACAGTATTTATCTTCAACATAGGAACGCGCATTCTGATGCCAGCAATTTCTGTCTCAAATTCCTTTTCAATTATTCCTGAATAGTGAGCAACGTCAGTTGAAGTGCCCCCCATATCAAACGTTATTATTTTTTTGGCTCCTGAGTATTCACTGGTTTTAATTGCGCCAATAATACCCCCGGCTGGTCCAGATAGAATGGCATCTTTCCCTCTGAATAAATTAGCAGACGTAAGGCCTCCAGATGAGGTCATAAATAATAGATTTAGCTGATTTAGATTGTCATCAAAAACGCTCCTAATTTGCTCTACATATCTATGTAGTAATGGGGACAAATACGCATCTGTTACTGTAGTATCACCTCTGCTTATAAATTTAACTAGCGGTGATACTTCATGACTAAGTGATATTTGTTTAAAACCAATTTTTTTTGCTATTATGCCGACTTGTTTTTCATGCTTAGGAAATTTATAACTATGCATAAACACAACAGCAATAGAACGAATGCCAGCATCAAACAAATGCTGTAATTTTTCTCTTGTTTCTTTTTTATTCAAATAGCTTAGTTCATTCCCCTTTGAGTTAACCCTAACATCAAGTTCAACCACTCTCTTATACAATAGGTCCGGTTTTTTTATTTCACGAGCAAATAATGAGGGCCTTGCTTGAAATCCAATTTCGAGCGAATCCGCATAGCCATTATTTGTTATAAGTCCAACAGGTTCCCCTTTCCTTTCTAGTAGTGCATTTGTTGCTACTGTTGTCCCCATTTTTATCGACCCAATAAGACTAACAGGTATTTTTGAGCTCTTCTCCAACTGCATTAAATTCCGAATGGAATGGATGGCCGCATCTTTATACTTGTCTGGATTTTCTGATAATAATTTATCTGTTATCAATTTTCCTTTAGGTGATTGCGCAACAATATCAGTAAAAGTTCCGCCTCTATCTATCCAGAAATGCCATTTACTCATAACAGATTCTTATTTTGTAATTAGGTTTGAACATATGAGATTCAGATTTACTCAATTTACGATAAATCTATATAAATTTGAATACTTTAAAAACAAAAGGTAAATCGATATGATTAAATCAGTTGGTTTGGAAATTACACATTATGATAACTTTGTACATTACTGGAGCAGGAGTTAGCAAACAAAGTGGAATCCCAACTTTTAGAGGTGAGGATGGCTTCTGGACAATTGGGAGTACTAACTATACTCCTCAGGAAATGGCCACACGTCAGATGTACCGTTTTCAACCAGATGAATTTTTATTATGGTATTATAAACGTTTTGTGACCTATAAGGATGTTTCTCCGAACAGAGCACATCAATGGCTCTCAGATAAAAGACTTATTACTCAGAATATCGACGGACTTGATGGCAAGGCCGGAAATAAAACATATATTCCTATTCATGGTAGGTTGGATAAGGTAACTGTTTATAGTAGTCAGCAACAACCTCAAGAATTGTTAGAGGCTCCTTGGGAGGATGTAGAGCGATTAAAAATAGAAACTGAAGACCATATCCGCTTAAAATGTGCATTACTAGAAAGTTTTAAAATATCACTCTCAACAAAAAAGCCTGAAAAGGGGGTTTCGTTGAAACCCTTTATTCTGTTGTTTGATGAATATTATACGGATTTATATAGAATGACTGAGGCAGAGAGATGGATGCAAGAGGCAGATAAAGTGGTTTTTATAGGTACTTCTTTCAGTGTAAATATTACTTCAATTGCACTTAGAATAGCTTTACAAAACAACGCTGATATAGAAATTGTTGACCCTGAACCTATTGATTTGGGCATTCCTTCAATTACTTATCATAGCCTTACAGCAGAAGATTATATTTCACGACTAGATGGTTAAATAGGTAACCATACCATAAACGAAATTATTTAATCTGACAGTCGACCGCCCTTTTCTTTAATGTAGGGTAATTTGTCTTCACCATTAATTTATTTTTAAAAATTTTACTCAATTTTTAGAGTGTAACAGTAAATTAATATTAATTAAAAAACAAAAAAGTGATGAAATTTTACCCATAGATTTCAACAAATTTTCTATTTGACAGGTTGTTTTTCTTGTAAAATAGTAGATGCAAATTTAGTTCCAATTTTCATCTCGTATTCTTGAAGAGGAATGCATTTATGAGAAAAGTCTCCCACCCCAAATTTATTGTAGAAGGAACGTCACCCGAGTTTCTTTTGTTCTATAAAAATAACAATGCCAAAATCAATTTGCCCGCATTATGGTTAAGAGAGAGAGCTACATCTGTTGATCAAATAGACCTAATAACTCAACAACGTTTTATGAATTCTCATGAAATTGATTCAGAAATAAAGCTAGAATTGGCTGAAATTAAGACAAATTCTATTAAGCTGGGTTTTTCAGACGGATATGTATCAGATTACCAGATATCTGAACTTTCAAAATGGATAAACTCACGCCAAACTTTCCCTAATACGCAAAAGTGGAAATCGGATTTAAAAGATATTCCAAAATTTGATTGGGTTCATATCGATAATGAAGAGAGTTTATTATCTGTAATTGACGCATATTTGAAATTTGGATTCATAATCTTATGCAATACCCCAGTAGAATCAATGTCAATTTGTGAGATTGCGGAAAAATTTGGACACATAAGGACAACTAATTTTGGAAAAGTTTTTGAGGTAAAAACGAAACCAAATTCGAATGATTTAGCTTATCGTGCTGTAGCACTTGGTCCACATACAGATAATCCCTATCGAGAGCCAACCCCGGGCATTCAATTGCTTCATTGCTTGATAAATGAAACATCAGGAGGATTATCCACTTTAGTGGATTCACTATCTTGTTTAGATGTATTGAAAGAGTTAAACCCTGAAGGGTTCGAACTACTTTCAAAGATAGCAGTGACATTTATTTTTGAAGATGAGGATACAAAAATTTCACAAACAAGACCGATTCTTAGCATGAATGCAGAGGATGAAGTTACTGGAATGCATTATAGTCCAAGACTTGATTGGCTTCCTTTGATTGATGAACAAATAATGAAGTCTTATCAAAAAGCGCGTTCTCAGTTATCCAAATTATTAAATGATAAAAAATTTGAACTAAAATTCAAGCTTATGCCTGGAGATTGTATGATGTTTGATAATAATAGAGTACTGCATGGACGAACAATATTTGATCCAACTGAGGGCGCTCGGCATTTACAAGGATGTTACATCGATAGGGATGGCCCAGAGTCTCTGTATCATCATCTCTGCAGAAAATTAGTAAAATAGTGAGTTAATCCAAAAAAATAGGCATTAGGAAATAAAAATGAGCAAAGAAAATAAGGTTTCTTTCAAAAGAATGGATCACGGAAGCATTGAAGATTACAAGCTTTTGCATTCACTTGAAACTAAATATATCAAAGGACTTCCAGATAGAATTTTAAAAGCTCTTTTGCGATTGGATGACACGTTAGCAGGCTATCAAGTTACACGGCTTGAACACTCCCTCCAGTCGGCAACAAGAGCGGAGGCAGATGGGGCAGATATAGAGTTGGTTGTAGCTGCTCTCATTCATGATATAGGGGATGAATTAGCTCCAGAGAATCACTCTCAAATGGCAGCGTGTATCATACGACCTTACGTAAGAGCTGAAGTGGCTTGGATTTTAGAAATGCATGGGATTTTTCAATATAAATATTATGCAGATAAAGTTGGGCTTAATCCAGATGAAAGAGAGCGATGGAGGGGACATCCATGGTTTGATAAATGTGAGCAATTTTGCCGTGATTGGGATCAAATGTCTTTTGATCCAGATTACGAGACAAAGCCGCTAAGTTATTTCGAGCCAATGCTCAGAGAAATTTTTAGCAGACCTGCTTTTGATAAAGTCATTTTAAAGGAACCATCTCAATTTTAATTTTTTAAACCTCAAATTTAATTTGGTTTAATTCAAATTAAGTGGAAAGCTAGTTTGATATTTAATTTCTTGAAGAGAAACACTTGATGACATCGAAGTAAAATCAATTTTTGTAATTAGTATTTGCTGGAACTTATCATAGGCCTCAATAGTAGGGCTCACAATCTTCAAAAGGTAGTCAGCGCCAGACCCAGTTAGGCGATGAACTTCAACAATTTCTTTATGCAAATGCACAAGTTCATTAAATTTTTCTGCCCATTCAGTGCTATGTCTTCCAACTGAAATAGATAAGAAAACCACGATAGGTAATCCTATTGCATTTCTATTTAATAAAGCGACTTGTTTCGATATAATACCCTCTTCCTCCAAACGTCTTATTCTATTCCAGCAAGGTGTTTTGGAAATTCCTATTCGCTTTGATAGATTACTCAAAGATATGTTTGAGTTGTCCTGTAAAATTTTGAGTATATTATTATCTATTTCATCCATACTATAAAAACCTTTAAAAACAGAAAAATTTTCTTTTTTTTTATATATATTAGAGAAAAAAAAGAAAAATGTAAATTATTTATATTTAATTTAGGGACAAGTTACCTTAAACCAAATTTTATTATTTTAATGGAGGTTAGGATGTCTAATAATTCAAAAAATCCAGAGACACTGGTTTTACATGCTGGAAGTTATCGCTCTGATGCTTCAACAAATTCCGTGGCGGTACCTATTTATCAGACTACAAGTTATCAATTTGATAATACTGAACATGCAGGCAATTTATTTGCACTTAAGGAATTAGGTAATATTTACACTCGGATTATGAACCCAACAACAGCTGTACTCGAGGAGAGGTTGGCTGCATTAGAGGGAGGGCTTGCTGCTCTTTGTGTTTCTTCCGGCTCAGCAGCTATTGCATTATCTATTCAAAACCTAGCATCTGCAGGAGATAATATTGTTTCTTCTCCACATTTGTATGGTGGCACGTGGAACTTATTTAATAATACCTTAAAACAATTCGGAATAGAGGTTCGTATTGCAGATCCAGAAAGACCAGAAAGTTTTGCTGAATTAAGTGATAATAAAACACGTGCTTATTTTGGCGAAACTCTTCCAAATCCAAAATTAAAGCTGTTTCCGACAAGCGAAGTAGCCAAAATTGGTAAAAAGCTTGGTATTCCTCTTATCGTCGATAACACAGCCTCACCAATTACTTGTAAACCGATAGAGGATGGAGCTTCTATTGTTGTTCACTCCTTGACAAAATTTATAGGAGGCCATGGGACATCTATTGGTGGGGTGATAATTGATAGTGGCAATTTTAATTGGACAGCAAAACCAGAACAACAGCCATTGATGAATACTCCTGACAACAGTTATCATGGTGCAGTTTGGGGTGAACTTGTTCCTGAAGCTCTTGGTGCACCTATTGCTTTTGCTATAAGGGCCCGTGTAGTTTTACTCCGTGATTTAGGACCAGCTATCTCCCCGACTAATGCCTTTCAAATCATCCAAGGACTTGAAACATTACCGTTGCGCTATAGAGAACAGCAGGCTAATGCTCAAAAACTGGCTGACTATTTTAGTAATCATAATCAAGTATTTAATGTAATTTATCCAAGTTATTTTTCTGGCGCTGATAAAGAAAGAGCTGATAAATATATGCGCACAGGATATGGTCCCCTACTTGGCATTGAACTTAAAGGAGGTGAAAAAGCGGGGAGACAGTTAATTGACAATCTCAAGATGATTTATCATGTTGCCAATATAGGAGATTCGCGCACGCTTGCAATACATCCAGCATCTACCACACATTCTCAATTAAATGAAACGGAACAACTGGCAACAGGAGTGACGCCAGGGTATGTGAGGTTTTCAGTTGGAATAGAACATATTGATGATATCATAGCCGACATCGAACAGGCTTTAGATCCCATCGAGAAAGCATTAGCTTCTTAGAGGCACCACTAAAGTTTTAAATATACAAAAAAATAAAGGGGGATTAATTTTCAATATATGGTCCAGATGATATTTTAGACATCTTGTCCGGCAACAAAGCCAGATGACCATGCCCATTGAAAATTATATCCTCCTAAATGTCCAGTTACATCGATAACTTCTCCGATAAAATACAGTCCCTTTTGTGATTTGGCTTCCATAGTTTGTGCGGAAATGTCATTTACGTTTACACCGCCACAGGTAACTTCCGCGGTTCTATAGCCTTCAGTGCCGTTTGGTATAACATCCCATTTTTGCACTCTTTTACTTAGAGATCTCAATTTCTCATGAGATAAATCGGCAAGTTTTCCGTTAAGGTCGAGCTCACTTAAAATATCATCAACCAGGCGTTTAGGTAAATGATTATATAAGATTGTTTTTAGTGTCTTTTTTGGGAATTCTGATTTGTTCTGCTTAATTAAACTGAATAGGTCTAAGTCTGGTAAAAGGTTTACTGTGATTTTTGTTCCTTGGTCCCAATAAGAGCTGATTTGCAAGACAGATGGACCAGAAAGACCACGATGTGTAAATAATAATCCTTCTCTGAAGCTTGTTTTTCCGATTAAAATTTCAGCATCAACACTCACTCCTGAAAGTGCATAACATCTGCTTTGAAAATTAGAATGGAAGGTTAGAGGGACCAAGGCTGGTTTTAGAGCAGTTACCCCAAGCCCGAACTGTTTTGCAATTTCATATCCAAGCTTACTAGCACCAATTTTGGGAATAGATAAGCCACCAGTTGCGATTACCAAAGATTTACATTCTAGTATTTCATGACTATTACCCACTTTGGTATTAACTTTAAAGCCAATTTTTAATGCTTTTACAGTATGAATATTTGTTTTTAGTTGTAATGTCACATCCGACTTTTTACATTCTGTCAGAAGCATATTTATTATATCTTGAGAGGTATTATTGCAGAAAAGTTGGCCTAATTTTTTTTCATGAAACGCTATCTTATGAGATTGAACTAATTCAATAAAATCTTTTTGGCTGTATTTGCTGAAGATCGATTTACAAAAATGTGAATTATTAGAGATAAAACTAGAAGGGTTTGAATAGTAGTTTGTAAAATTGCATCTTCCACCGCCAGAGATACGAATTTTTTCAGCAGGTTTTTCAGTATGTTCTAATATCAATACTGATCTACCTCTTTTGCCAGCAATTTGGGCACACATTAAACCAGCAGCGCCAGCACCAATAATTATAACATCAAAATTTCGCATTTTATTTTGTGAAACTATAAATCTTATGCACCTAATTAGTTTAAATAAAAAGGCGTACGAATAAACTAATTATAAATCAACATCATTTTTACCATGTTGTTTATTTGTGTAATGTTTTGTCTTCTAATAGTTTGACGAATATTTTTATTTTAAAATAATGACTGATTGTCTGATTCAAGCTAAGATCTTTTGAAAATTTTCTATTTTGAGTTTTTGGATGAATATTATCAAAGTATTTCAGTTTTTAACCATAAAACATGTGCCTCACTTGTTTTGGAGGTCCCCAAAAGCATTAACCATTCGACCGCCAATATTTAGTATATTAGTATTAATATTGGGATTGGTTTTATTTGGTTTAGGGGAAGCGCTGCTAATCGCCGCGGGCGCCGGCGTAAGTCCTTGGACAACTCTTGCTGAAGGTATAAGTTTAATTACTGATTGGACTGTTGGTTTTGCAACATTTATAATTAGTTTTATAGTGCTGCTCGCATGGATACCCCTTCGCCAGATACCAGGTATCGGAACAATTGCAAACGCATTCATAGTTGCCTCTATGTTGGACCTTTCTTTGCCCTACCTTCCTAAACCAGATTTGTATTTGTTTCAGATATTACAATCATTTATTGGTGTTCTGATTGTAGGCTTTGGCGCTGCGCTATATCTTAGCGCCAACCTCGGGCCTGGAGCCAGAGATGGGCTTATGACAGGGCTGACAAGAGTGACCAATTTACCTTTTTCAATCGTACGAAGCGCGATAGAAATATCCGTTGTCATTACTGGCTGGTTTCTGGGGGGCACAGTTGGGATAGGTACATTATTATTTGCATTTTTAGTTGGTCCGTTTATTTCTGTTGGTTGTTTTTTTCTAAACCATTTTGTACCTTCTAAGAAGCACCTCTAATATGATAGTAATTTTTTCGCCTAGACTAATCTATTATGTCTCTAATGCGAATGTACGCAATCTTTTCGACCTGCAGGCATGCCTCATTAAATTCTGCAGTTTTTGAATTATTCACCCTCTTTTTAAATTGAGACAAAATTTTTATTTTTGTTAGTCCCTTCACTGCAATGATAAACGGGAACCCATATTTATTCATATAAGTTGTATTTAAATACTTAAATTCTGCAAATTCGTCCGGAGTGAGTTGATCTAGACCAGCGGATTTTTGCTCATTTGTTGATTCTATAGTAAGTTCACCACGCTGTGCTAATTTTCCTGCAAGGTCAGGATGTGCCAAAAGAACATTGAGCTTTTTATCATGACTTGATGACCTGAATATTCTGACCATAGCGTTATGAAGGCTATCTGCATTATTATGTTCATTCTTAATTCCTAATAAATATAAATTCTCTGCAATCCAACTTGATTTTTCAAAAACACCACCAAATAGGTTGAGAAATTCAGTTTGAGATAGTTCAGAAGGAATTGGTTTAATAGTCATCATCTTGTTTCTTTAAAATCGTTTATTTTTTGAAAATATTTAGGGTTTGCTCAATATTATATTGTATTTTGATATTTCAGCAATCTGTAAAACTATTGGCTCTCCGAATTTAAAAAGGAGCAGCCTTATGCTAATTATTTATGTTTGGGCTGCTAAACTAAAAGTTTTCAATAATGGTAAAAGGATACCTATTAATAGGAAAGTATACTATATTTAGCTTAGAAATTTTAACTTTATGAAATTAAATTTTTAATAGTATAAAGATACTATTTATTTTTTTGGTAAACAGAAAATTTATGGGTAATCACATGAATAACATTAAACTAAAGTTGATTTTTTTAATTCCAACACTTGCTTTAACGATATTATTATCAAAGATAGGAGTTTCTAAGGAATTACAAGTTGAAATGCTTGAAATGTCTTATTCACCTGAAATACTTTATTCTGAGGTTGGTGACAAAATTATTTGGCCTAAATCAAAAGGGCATAACGTAGAGTTTATTGCCGGACCAACTGGATTTTCACCTCCTAAAAGAAGTAAAATGAACAAACAATTTGATGTGGTCTTAGATATTCCTGGTGTTTATTATTATTGGTGTACACCTCATAAAGGTACCGGTATGATAGGATTGATCGTCGTTGGAAAAGATATTTCAAATAAAGATGAAATTTCTAATGCTAAAGCTGTTGGTAAAAGTAAGAAAAAGCTTGCTGGTTTAATTGAAAAACTAAATGATTAGCGAATATTCTTCTGATACCATTGGGCAATCAAAAGACGTTCATTCGTTTCCATAGATGCTAAATTTGCAGGCGGCATTGCATGGGAAATAGCAGAATTGATGTAAATCTGCCTTGCATGCTTTAGTATATCTAGTTCTGTCTCTAGTATAACATTTTTTGGAGCAACAATTATTCCATCGTAATAAGGCTCCGCTGCGTGACACATGTTACATCTTGTATAGACAATTTCAACGACCTCTTCAAAATCCTTTGAATTTAGAAGTTCTGTTTGTCGGGAAGTTAAATTTACTTCTGACAAAGATACCTCTTCTCGATCATTTATTGTTCCCTTAAGTGCAGGATAAATAGATAAAATGATAATAATTATAAACAGACCAAGTGTTACAAACCATGTCCATATTGGGTTTCCTTTTTTAGCATGTATAGTATTAAAATAATGTCGTATAGAAACGCCCATCAAAAAAACAACTGAAGCGATTATCCAGTTATATTCAGTCGAAAATGATAATGGATAATGATTTGACAACATCAAAAAAAGAACAGGAAGAGTTAGATAGTTATTGTGAGTTGAGCGCTGTTTGGCAACAAATCCATAATGTGCTTCTGGTGTTTTACCGGCCTTTAAGTCTGCAATCACAATTTTCTGTTTTGGGATAATAACCATAAATACATTAAATGCCATTATTGTAGCAGTAACGGCTCCTAAATGAATAAATGCTGCTCTTCCAGTAAAAACTTGGTCGAAACCCCATGCAATGAGGACGAGATACCCAAATAGAAGTATCATTAGTAAATTGCTGTTTTTGCCAATGCTAGTGTTGCAAAGATAATCATAAATAAGCCAAGTGATGCCAAGTGAAGCTATGGAGATGACAATACCGAGATAAGTTGGCATTGGCATTTTACTATCATCTATTAAGAATAAATCTGCCCCTAAATAATAAACAATTGCCATAAGGGCAAAACCCGAAAGCCATGTGGCATAAGCTTCCCATTTAAACCAGGTTAAATGTTCAGGAAGATGGGAGGGTGCGACCATATATTTCTTGATGTTATAAAACCCACCACCATGTACTTGCCATTCTTCTCCGGCAATACCTTCCTCGTCATCTTTGTTTCTTCGCAATCCTAGGTCGAGAGCAATAAAATAGAAAGATGTACCTATCCATGAGATGGCGGTAATAACATGTAACCATCTGACAGCAAACTCTAGCCATTCCCACAAAATAGGCATTAAAATATCAATATCCATATTACTGTCCTCAACTTCCTCTATAAGTACTATACCCGTAGGGTGACAGTAACAAAGGAACATGGTAATGGTCACTGTTATTGCTAATCATAAATTCAATCTTGATCTGGTCATAAAATGGTTCATCAATAAGTTCGTGCTTTTCTTTGAGATATTTTTTTACGTTGAAAATAAGTGAATATTTTCCAGCTTCAAAGGCTATTCCAGACAATATAGGCGAATCTGTTCTCCCATCTGCATTCGTTATGGTTTCTTTAATGATTTGACCGTCTTTATTTAAAAGTTTAATGGGAATAGCAGCAGCTGGCTTGCCAACTCCAATATCTAAAACATGTGTGGTAAGAAATCCATCACTCATAACTATAAATTACCCCAAAAATTTGCTCAATTTAATAGTAAAACGTTAATTTTGAAAATTCAAATGATTATGGGTATTGTAACCGTAATATGAGAAAGTCCTTATTTTAATTTTAAAAAGTTAAAATTTAATGTAATTTTTATAAGTCTTTATAATTTGTTCTTTTCCTAGCCTGAGTTTAACAAGGTTTATTATAATGCGTGAAAATATTACTTTAATGTTAAATGGTAAAGTAGAACAGATACCTCCCATTAATTCGTCTGTCACGCTGATGAATTGGCTAAGGAATAATAAAAATCTCACTGGCACAAAAGAAGGATGTGCAGAGGGAGATTGTGGCGCTTGCACGGTAGTGATGGGAAAATATAATCATAATTTAGGTGGAGTGACATGGAGAGCGGTAAATAGCTGTATTTTATTTTTACCAATGCTAGATGGATGCTCAATTCGAACAGTGGAGGGGTTAGCCTACAGCGAAGACGAGTTACACCCAGTCCAAACAGCTTTCATTGAAAACCATGCCTCACAATGTGGATTTTGTACACCAGGGTTTGTTATGTCTTTATATGCAGCATGGTGTAAGAAACAAAAGCCAGAAGCTTCGGATATTGACAATTTATTTGCTGGTAATTTGTGCCGATGCACTGGTTATCTCCCAATTAAAAAGGCTGCTTTGCAGATTGGAGCGATACCCGAAGAAGAGAGAGACACTAATTATCTCAATATAGAGGAAGATTTTGTAATCCAGAATTTAAAAAACGAACCATTGTCTATTAACCTAAAAAATGAAAAACGCCATTTTAGATTTGATGCACCTAAAGATATTAAATTGGTTGGTCAAATTCTCCAAGAAAAGGATCCTTTAATTTTATCAGGTGCTACTGATATAGGACTTTGGGTTACAAAAAAGCATATGGAAATAGGTCATTTTTTATACCTTGGAGATGTAAAAGAATTAAATCTCCTTAACGAAAATCAGAAAGGATTTGAAATAGGTGCTTCTGTATCTCATGAACTTGCAATGCAAAAGCTTGGGTCACATTTTGAAGCACTATTGGAATTATGGAGGCGATTTGGCTCAGAGCAAGTGAGGGCAAGCGGCACTGTGGTTGGAAATATTGCTAATGGTTCTCCTATAGCCGACATTTCACCCGCATTCATTGCCCTTGGAGCATCATTAACAATTAGTCATTTAGAAAATAAAAGGGTTATTCCTATTCAGTCTTTTTTTATTTCCTATGGCAAACAGGATTTAAAGAAAGGTGAGTTTATTAAATCTGTTTATGTACCAAAATTAGAAAAAAATCAGAGATTTGAATGCTTTAAAATTTCAAGGAGATTTGACCAAGATATATCCGCTGTGATGGGTGCGTTTCTGTTTTCAATAAGTGAGGATGGGTTCATTGAAAAAGCTCAAATAGCTTATGGTGGTATGGCAGCTATTCCAAAAGAGGCCTCTAATTTAAGTCAACTTGTACTTGGTAAGGAGTTAGGAAACCTGCCTTTAGATGATTGCAAAAAAGCTCTCAAAGAGGATTTTCAGCCAATTACAGATGTCAGAGCCAGTCAGGAGTATAGGAATGATATTGCCTTTAATTTGTTTTTAAAAGCGTGCAATAAGATTGCTGGAAAACCATTCAGTTATTTGCCAGGTGCTGTGTTTGAAAATGTAGACGGAACCTCTTTAATTAAAAGTCAGCAAAATGTCTAAAAGCACCGTCAACGAAGATTTTCACGATAGCGCTAAGTTGCATGTAACAGGGCGTGCTATTTATGTAGATGACATACCTGTTCCTTCTAACTGTTTACATATATTGCTTGGAATGAGCAGGATTGCAAATGGTAAAATTATGGAGATGGAATTAAATGATGTAAAAAAAATGCCTGGTATCATTGATGTAATAACAGCAAAAGATATTCCAGGAAAAAATGATGCTAGCCCAATATTCGGAGATGATCCTATTTTTGCTGAAAGTGAAGTTACTTATAATGGGCAGGTAATTTTTGCTGTTATAGCTGAATCCCTGGAGCATGCAAAAATAGCAATTAAGCAAGCTAGAATTGTATATTCAGAGAAACCACCTATCATAACATTAGCCCAAGCAAGACATAAAGAAACGCTTTTGTGTCCTCCTAAAATCGTTTCAAGAGGTGATTTTGCGTCCTCCATTAATCATTCTGACCATATAATTGAAGGTGAAATTGTTATTGGTGGACAAGAACATTTTTATCTAGAGGGTCAGGCAGCTTTAGCAGTTCCAAAGGAAAATAAGGATATTCAAATATTTGTTTCATCACAACATCCATCTGAAATTCAGCATAAAGTCGCAGATGTCTTGGGCCTGTCGCTTCATAATGTTTCTGTCGAGGTAAGGCGAATGGGCGGCGCATTTGGGGGTAAGGAAAGTCAGGCTAATTTGCCTGCATGCATTGTAGCAATTGCAGCTCAAAAAACTGGTAAACCTTGTAAACTAGTGTATGACCGTGATGATGATATGCGAATAACAGGGAAAAGGCATGATTTTATTTCAGCATACAAGGTTGGTTTTGATGTAAATGGTGTTATAAACGCATTGCGCATCCAACATGATATGCGATGCGGTATGTCGATGGACTTATCTGCTGCAATAGCAGAACGTGCGCTTATGCACTCTGAAAACAGTTACTACATCCCGAATGTTGAATTCATAGCGAATTTGTATAAAACAAACACCCCTTCAAATACAGCATTCAGAGGTTTCGGTGGCCCACAAGGTATGTTAGCTATGGAGCGAGTTATTGACGAAATCGCTCATTTCTTAAAATTAGATCCGCTTACTATTCGGAAGCGAAATTTTTACTTGGACAATAAAAACCCAATGCAGAAAGAACAACAAACGCCTTACGGACAGTTTGTTAAAGATTGTATAATTAATGACCTGGTAAATAAGCTTGAATACTCCTCCAATTATCTTAGCCGACGAAAAGAAATAGAACGGTTTAACAAAACATCGGACGTAATTAAAAGGGGGATTGCACTAACTCCCGTAAAATTTGGCATTTCATTTAATAAACTGATGTTAAATCAAGCAGGTGCCTTGGTTAATGTATATTCTGATGGTTCCGTATATCTGAATCATGGCGGCACGGAAATGGGGCAAGGTTTATTTACAAAGGTAAGAAAAATTGTAGCTGATACTTTTGGTATATTATCAAATAATGTAAAAATTAGCGCCACAGATACTAATAAAGTTCCCAATACCTCTGCTACAGCCGCTTCATCTGGAACAGACCTAAATGGAATGGCAGCCTACTTGGCTGCTTTTCAAATTAGAGAAAGAATGGCAGCATATCTCGGTCATTTGTATCAATGTGAGAGTTCAGAAGTCATTTTTTCTAGAGGAAAGATAATAATATTTGATGAAGAAAAAATGACATTTTCTCAAGCAGCTGAAAAATGTTGGATGGGGCGTATCTCGCTATCCTCCACGGGATTTTATAAGACGCCAGATATATATTGGGATGCAGAAAAAGGAGAGGGTAGGCCATTTTATTATTTTGTATATGGTGCAGCGGTTAGCGAAATTGTCATTGATAAATTAACAGGTGAAAGCAGGGTGGTTAGTGTAGATATATTGCATGACGTTGGACGTTCTATTAACCCATCAATAGATAAAGGACAGATAGAAGGCGGGTTTGTTCAAGGCCTTGGTTGGCTGAGTATGGAAGAATTAGTTTATGGGAACGACGGTACATTGATGACACACTCCCCTGCAACCTACAAAATTCCCGCTTTTTCAGACTCACCAATTAATTGGAATGTTGAGTTTTATAAGAGTGATGGAAATATTGAAGAAACTGTCAATCGTTCAAAGGCAGTAGGCGAACCACCATTTATGCTTGCAATGAGCGTATTTTTTGCTTATTCGCATGCATTAACATCTCTTAAAGAGAGCTATCCTAGCCTTAATAGTCCGGCTACTGCTGAGCGATTATATTATACTCAGTTTTAATTTGTTGCAGGAATATCAATGAAATATGACTGAACCGCTCTCAAAAATTGAACAGATTATTGAGAAACTCTCGACTTATAATACTGTGGCAAGAGTGATAATTATGTCTACAAAAGGCTCTGCGCCCAGAAAAGCATATTCGCAAATGCTTATTACAGAAAATCAAATATTTGGAAGTATTGGTGGAGGTCAGCTCGAATATCAAGTTACTTCAATTTGTCGTGCTCGTCTTTCTTCATTGAAGAAATTTGGACGTGAAGTTAGGCGATTTGCACTTGGTCCTTCTCTTGGTCAATGTTGTGGTGGAAGTGTGAATGTATTGATCGAATATTTTCATTATTCTGATTTGAAGGAAATTCAGAAATTAAACAAGGCTAATAACTTAATACATGAGCTTGATACCGAAAATTATCCTTATGAAAATAACAAGTCTTCATCCCTAGACAAAAAAAAGTTTTTTAAGGAACTAATGATAGATGAAAGAAAAGACTTATTTGTTTGGGGCGCTGGTCATACTGGGCGAGAAATAATTTCCTCTACAAAATCTTTGCCTTTAAATCGTTACTGGATTGATATTTCGAGGGAAAGGTTTCCTGCTTTAATTGATGATGATGTACACGCTATTTGGGCAAATGAACCTGAAAATTTGGCTAAGAATCTTCCAAATGGTGGCATACACCTCATTCTCACGCATTCACACGCACTTGATTTAGCAATAATACAATCGCTGCTCAAAGGAAACAAATTTTATAAATTGGGTTTGATAGGATCAAAAACTAAAAAGACAAGATTCAAAAATCAGCTTTCAAAGGCAGGGTTTTCTTCAATTGATATTGAAAAAATAATCTGTCCAATTGGCTTGCCAGAAATTCAAGGAGATGAACCATTTAGGATAGCTCTTTCCGTTGCAGGTCAGATATCAAATTGGACTCTTTGACGAGAGTTTTTAAGCAGAGTTTAAAAGTTCGATTGATAATTTGTGGTGTTCTTCTAATAAAGAACCTAAATTCATTGTTGTGAGATGACCATCTTCAACTACAAACTTACCATTGATAATTGTATGTTTAGTTTTGACGGGACCACAGAAAACAAGACTAGCAAGAGGGTCAGTGTGAGTGCCTGCCAAATCGACTGATTGCATATCATAAATAGCCATATCGGCAGAGAGACCTGGAGCTATTTGCCCTATATTGTCCTGTCTTAATACTTTTGCGCCTCCCCTAGTTGCTGTTCTTAGAACATCTCTCGCAGTTATAGCTGATGCACCATGTTTGACCCTTTGGAGCAACATTGCCTGACGCGCTTCATTTAGCATATGTCCACTATCGTTAGAGGAAGAACCATCGACACCAAGTCCTACCCTAACCTTATGCTCAAACATCTCCAACAAGGGTGCAATGCCACTGCCAAGCCGCATGTTGGAAGATGGACAATGGGCAATACCAGTATTTGTTTTTCCCAATAATTTAACTTCATCAGTATTTAATTGAACACAATGTGCGTGCCAAACGTCTTCCCCGAGCCAGCCAAGGCTCTCGGCATATTCGCCAGGTCTCATATTAAATTTAGCAAGTGAATATTCTATATCTTCGTAATTTTCAGCCAGATGTGTGTGCAAATTAAGATTATTTTCTCTAGCTAGAACAGCTGTTTGGATCATCAAATCATTACTGACTGAAAATGGGGAACATGGCGCTAGGCTAATCTTGATCATAGCATTTGGGCTTTTATCATGAAACTGAGATATTACACGTTCGCAGTCCTTTAAAATATTGTTCTCATTCTCAGTTAGCTTGTCGGGTGGTAATCCGCCTTGTGACTCACCAATACTCATTGACCCACGCGTTGGATGGAATCTAACTCCTATATCGATTGCTGCTTCTATTGAATCATCTAACTTTGAACCTCCCGGGAATAAATATTGATGGTCTGTTGATGTTGTGCAACCTGATAGCACTAGCTCTGCTAATCCAACTGCTGAGGAAATGTATATATGCCTAGGGCCTAATCCACACCAAATGGGGTAAAGTGTGGTAAGCCAGCCAAAAAGACTCTCATTCTGGGCGTTGGGAATAACTCTAGTTAGATTCTGGAAAAGGTGATGGTGAGTATTAACCATTCCAGGGATAACAATAGACTTTGACAAATCAATCATTTTGTCAGCTGTATTTGGAAGGGTATCTAGAGGTCCGATTTGCCTAATTATGCCATTTTCACAAAAAATGGATTGGTCATGTAATTCTTCATCAGCATCATTCATCGTTGCAATTATTGCAGCATTTTTTAAAAGTAGCGTTGCCATGAAATAAATTATTCCAATATCTATCGGAGGAAGCAAGTTATCCTCCGATAGATATTTTTTTAGTTAATTTGGTATTTTGCCTATTACGCCATCGACATAGTAATTCATTGCCCAAAGTCCTCCGTCATCTAAAACTTCTCCACTTGCAAGAATCTGATTGCCTTCATTATCCATCATAGGACCAGAAAATATATTAATACTTCCATTTGCAATTCCATCTCTAGCTTCTTGAGCAGCTTTAGCTACATTAGAAGGCATGTTTTTAAAGTCAGTTAAAACTAGAAAGTCCTCACTAAGCCCTTTCCAGGTATTTCCTGCCCAGTGGTCTGGTCCTTCGCCAGTAGTCCAAGAACCATCCATAGCTTTTTGAATTTGAGAAATATAGTAAGGGCCCCAATTATTTACAGATGCAAATAGCTGTGCGCTAGGAGCAAACTCATGCATATCGGATGATTGACCAAATCCATAAACACCAGCTTTTTCAGCCGTTTGTAACATAGCTGGACTATCTGTATGTTGTGCTAGTACATCAGCCCCCTCCGCAATAAGTACCTTTGCTGCGTCTCCCTCTTTTACAGGGTCATACCATGTATTTGCCCAAACTACTGAAATAGTTGCATTTTTATTTACACTTTTTAAACCTTGTGCAAATGAGTTTATACCTTGAATAACTTCTGGAATTGGGAAAGCTGCAACATAACCAATTTTGTTTGATTTTGTTGTTAAGCCTGCTACAACTCCTTGAACATAACGTCCTTCATAAAAGCGAATGTTACCAGTAGCCATATTTTCAGCACGCATATAGCCAGTGATATGGTCGAATTTAATATTTGGAAATTCTTTAGCAACTTTTAAAGTTGGTTCCATGTAGCCAAATGAAGTAGTAAAAATCATATCATTACCATTTTGTGCAAGCTCACGGATAACACGTGTTGCGTCTGGTCCTTCTGGAACATTCTCAACATAAGATGTTTCAACTTTATCGCCAAAGTGTTCTTGTACTTGTTGGCGGCCAACCTCATGAGCATATGTCCAGCCATGGTCTCCTGGATTAGTAAGATATACAAAAGCAACTTTCATTTTCGTTTCTTCATCCTCTACCTGGTCTACGTTGGTAGCAAAATAGAAAACGACAGCAATAATTGCTAATAATCCCGCAAATATTATAAATCTATTATTTTTCATTTTTCAAACCTCAAGTTACTAAAAATTTTTCATAAATATAATCTATAGTATTAAAAAAATACTAGTGGGTAAATCAATTTAGGTAAGGCATTACAACTCTGTTTAAAAATTAGGCTAATGCAGTCCCTTTTAATTATTTTGATGAAATAAACGGTCTGGTTAAATCAGACGGTGCTAAGTACTTTGCAGTTCCTTTACTAGATATCAAAACAAGCACGAAAATAGTGGCAATATAAGGTAGAGATGATAAAAATTGGGGTGGAATTGTCCAGCCACGTGCTTGTCCTGCAAGCTGCATTATAGTAATGGCTCCAAACAATATAGCGCCATAAATAATTCTAGAGGGCATCCAAGATGCAAAAACAACTAAAGCCAGAGCGATCCATCCGCGCCCACTTGTCATTCCTTCGGACCAATGGGGTGTTAACATTAATGGGAGATAAGCCCCTCCTAAACCAGCCATCATACCCCCAAACAGTATAGAACACCATCTTACAGTTAAAACCTTATAACCAAGTGAATGAGCGCTGTTATGGCTAATGCCGCAAGCTCGGAGAATTAATCCATATTTAGATTTAAACAAAAATATCCAAACAAGAAATGCAATAAAAACAGATAAATATGCAATTGCGTCTAACGCAAAAAACACTCCTATGAAGGGCATATTGCTTAACGTTTCTGGAAAAACTGTTGGAAGACCCTCAATGGCTTTACCTACAAAATCAGAGCCAATTAGGCCAGAAAGACCTGTTCCAAAAATGGTTAAGGCAAGACCAGTAGCAACCTGGTTTGTAGCAAGTCCTAGAACGAAGAATCCAAAAATAGCTGCTGTGAGACAACCAGATATGACACCTGCAAGCAACCCAACCAGCAAGCTTCCAGATACATAAGTCAATGCAAAAGCAGATACAGCTCCCATAAGCATCATACCTTCTAGACCAAGATTTAAAACGCCACTCCGTTCAACAACAAGTTCTCCTGTCGCTGCTAGAATCAGGGGTACAGAAGTCATTAAGATTGTAAGAACAAGTGCATCAATCATTTAAACTACTCTTTTGGTTGTAATTAAAACCAATCTCATATTTTGTTAATGTTTCACCGGCAAGTAGAAAAAACAAAAGTATTCCCTTGAACACACCAGTTACTACCTTTGGAATGGCTAAAGCAATCTGAGCAGAATCTCCTCCCACCTCGATAAGGGCAATTAATAGACCTGAAATTATTACAGCTGCAGGATTTAAACGCGCAAGAAAGGCAACAATTATAGCAGTAAATCCATAACCAAAAGAAATGTTAGGCTGTAATTGGCCAATATTTGCAGATACTTCAATCATTCCCGCCAAACCTGCTAGCCCCCCAGAAATAATAAATAATGTTATAGTTGTTTTAGATTCGTTAAAGCCGGAAAATCGAAGAGCCTGAGGGCTATCACCTATTAGTTTAATTTGAAAACCAAAAACTGTCTTTTCCATCGCAAACCAGCATAGAAGACAAATTAAAATAGCTATGAAAACACCCCAGTGTAGTTGGCTAATATTGCCAATGCCTGGAAAATAAATTTTAGAAATTAACCCCACGTCAGGATAGTATTTTGTTAAAGGAAAACCGAATGATGTTGGGCTTCGCCATGGTCCTCTAACAAGCCAATCCAAAAACAAACTTGCAACATAAGTAAGCATCAACGTTACTAGAATTTCATTTGTACGAAGTTTTATCTTAAGGAGTGCTGGGAATAATGCCCATAGCGCACCACCGATGAATGAAAAAATGGCCATGGCAGGTAATAACCAGACAGATTGACTTTCTGAAAATGATAACGCAAGTCCACCAGCAAAGACTGCGCCCATAATCAACTGTCCTTCTGCGCCAATATTCCAAATATTTGCTCTGAAACAAAGTACTAGTCCTGTACCTATGATCATTAGGGGGCAGGCCTTTACGAATAAATCGGCTATTTTGTCTAAGCGGGAAAGAGGGGATATAAAAAAGTGGTAAAGTGCTTTACCAGGGTCGTAGCCTAAAATGCTAAATATAAAAAACCCAAAGATAATTGTTAGTAAGATAGAAATAACGGGAATAGATATTGTAAAAAAAAGAGATATTTCTTTTCTCGGCGTTAAATAAAACATAATTTAATGACCTTGACTTTCAGAGTGCAAATCTTCCCCACCCATAAGCATACCAATTTTTTCTGAGCTTAGCTCTTGGAGCGGCTTACTTTCAGAAAGTTTGCCCCTGAATAGGACACAGATGTTATCTGCAAGTTCGAATAACTCCTCTAAATCTTGTGAAATCACTATAATACCGCAACCATCATTAGCAAGGTCAATAAGTGAATTTCGGATAAATTTTGTGGCGCCAATATCCACGCCCCAGGTTGGTTGAGCAACAAAAAACACTCTAGGTTTTTTAATTATTTCTCTTCCAATAACAAATTTTTGTAAATTTCCTCCTGATAGAGAGCTTGCCTGAGGGTTTTGGAAAGGAGTTCTAACATCATACTTATCAATGATATCATTAGTCAGCTTTTCGAGGTTTTCATTTTTGACTATGTTATTTTTTTGGATGACGGGGCTATTATGGTTTGTTAACAAAGTATTTTCAGTCAGTTTCATGTTTGTAACAGCAGAGTGACCATGTCGTTCTTCCGGCAAGAAACCTATACCTAATTGACGTCTTTTATGTGGGCTATAATTCCTAATATCGGTCCCAAGAACATCAAAAACATCAAAAGTCTCAGTCGAGCGCCATTCCCCCGAGAGAACTTCCATAAGTTCGCTTTGGCCATTTCCCGCGATCCCCGCTATCCCAATGATTTCACCAGCTTTCACATTAAGACTAATGTTATCAAGAGCGGTTGCAAATGGATTATCTGCAGGTTTGTTCAATCCGGATATTCTGACCAAAATATCACCACTTTTTCTTGCAGTTTTTGGTTTTACATTTTGGGGGTTACTGCCAACCATCATTTTAGCAAGTTGTCCAGTTGATACGTCTGCTGTTTCCACGGTGCTTACAACGCAACCCCCTCTAAGAATTGTAGCGCGCTGAGTTATTTTTTTTATCTCTTTTAACTTATGAGAGATGAATAAAATGGAACACCCAGTTTTCGACAGCTTTTCCAGCACTGAAAAAAGTTGTTCGCTCTCCTGAGGGGTCAAGACTGAAGTTGGTTCGTCCATAATCAATAATTTTGGGTTTTGTAGAAGACACCTCAAAATTTCTACACGTTGTTGCTCCCCTACTGAAAGGTCTCGAATATAAATATCGGGGTCAACTGTTATTCCGAACTCAGCTGATTTTTTGATTATTGTGTCTCTTAGTTCATGAGCAGCGAATTTGTCATTCAATGCAAGTTGAATATTTTCGATCACCGTGAGTGTTGGGAATAATGTAAAATGTTGGAACACCATCCCAATGCCAAAATTTCTTGCTTCTTGTGGCCTGCCGATTACTATTTTTTTGCTATTCCAGTAGAACGTTCCCTTACTTGGCTCTAGCAAACCATAGATCATTTTAACGAAGGTTGATTTCCCAGCCCCGTTTTCGCCAAGCAATCCGTGGATTTCACCTTCAAGAATGTTGAAGTTGATACTGTCGTTGGCTAAGAAAGAACCAAATGATTTACTTATCTCACGACTTTCTAATAGTACCGGCTTTGTGGTCATGAATATCTAGATTTCCAATTTTAGAACATAATGGATAAAACTTTATTTTTATGTATTTTGCAAGTTTAGTCTAAAGGAAGCACTATTAGGTCCACAGAGAATTCATCCAACACATCGAATAGGGACAAAAATTTATTTTTTTTAAATTCAAATATGTTTATCTTTGGATATACATTAAATTGGTCTTTTAAAAAAAATCGTTATGGAAAAGCAACTGCAAATAATAATGGGTACGGCCACTATTTATGAAGGTAGAACATACCATCAATATAATAAATATGGTTGTGATGGCTGTGACAATGAACTGCAGGCTGAATACAATCCTCCATTTTATACAAAAATATTGGATACTGGAGAGTTGCTTTGCACCAATTGTGCCTCGAAACTAGATAAATGAACTTTATTATGAGATTAATATTTATTTTTCTTTTGAAAAAAAAAATATAAGAACCTTTCAAAAAATTTAATCGTAGCAAAAATTCGATTACTCTCACTTATGTTATATAGATATTCAAAATATAAGGGGATAGCTTTTAACTATCCCCCTATGTGCTACTTTTTTGAGTCGTCATTTAGGGAGGAATAAAATGACTTTACGGTACTACAAATTTGTATGATGTTGGCATAGTGCTAATAATTGCTACATGTGATGCAAAATTTAGTCCACAAAAAAAGGGCAGTTCGAAAACCGCCCCTTTCCTACTTTTCCCCCTGGAATCTAAATTCGTAAATTCAGACACATCTCAAGTCTAGGCATGTTTTTTTTAAAGACACAAATTGAATTCAGGGCAAAATATAATATTTTCATCAGGTGAAAAGAAGGTGAAGAGTTGGCCTATATTGTAATCCTTAAGCACCGTTAAACAGCGCCCATTAAAATTTTTTTCTAAAGGTGTTGAAAAAAATAATATTTCTTTCACACGATTCTTATTTTTTAAAGATTACAATGTTGACATCTAAGAATTGAATCCTCCAGCCCCGTTGTTTTGCTATAATTTCGAATGTAGCGGGTGAATAGAAAACAACATGTGTAGGGTCTTTATTGTAAAACCAATTTTCGAAAACCAATTCTTTAGTTAGGAAATTTGTCATGATGCCAAGGACACCTGATGGTTTGAGCATCTTATCAAGTGTTTTAAATTCATAATTTGGATTATGAAAATGCTCGGCTGTTTCGCTACAGGTAACGAAGTCAAATTGTTTTAAAAATATCTTTTTGTCTGGGAAAAAAAATGGATCATATTTGCACATTTTATAACCGTCTTCCTCAAGCATTACTGAAAGAGCAGGTCCTGGGC
>JAAXKA010000019.1 GCA_012269555.1 Alphaproteobacteria bacterium | reverse complement strand
ATTTAGAGGGTCATATACCTGGGTCTATCCATTCAGATTATATGAAAGCAGGATGGCGTGTTGCAAGAAATGGCATACCAGGGCTGATACCTTCGGAAAAAGAATTTCAAAAACTTGCTCGTTCAATAGGAGTGAACCAAAATTCTCATGTCATCCTAGTCCCAGCAGGAGTATCTTCAACAGATTTTGGCTCATCAGCGAGGGCATATTGGACATTCAAATCGTTTGGGCATGAGAAAGTTTCTATATTAAATGGGGGTTGGACCAATTGGAAAAAGACTTACCCTAGTCAAATAGAAACAGGCGCCCCGATTGCCCCTCTAACAGGTAATTTCGTAGCCTCACTTGCAACCAATGATTATATTGATACAAATGGAGTGGAGCAGATTGTCAAAGATAAGTCATCTCAAGTCATACTACTTGATGGAAGGCCTGAGAAGCAATTTTGGGGTGAAGAAAAACATCCAAAGGTTCTTGCCGCTGGACATATACCAGGCGCAAAATTGCTCACACAATCAGAGGCGTATGATGAAATAAATAATAGTTTAAAACAGATAGAGGCTTTGGATGAAATATACGGTGATATATCTAAAAAACCAGTGGTAAGTTATTGTAACACAGGTCATTGGGCTGCCATGAATTGGTTTGTATTATCCGAGTTACTTGGAAATAAGAACGTTTTATTGTATGACGGTTCGATGGTAGAATGGACACAAGATTCCACTCGTCCATTGGTAAAAGAAAAATCAAATTTTATGAAAATTAAAGAATTTTTTCGTCTTGGGTGACATGTCAAATAATCGTTTTTTTGAACATGATACTTACAAAATTAAGCAAGGAAATAAAATAGATTACTATTTTTTGAGCATTCTTGGCCTAATAACTTTTGTTATTGCTGGTTTTGTTTCTCTCGATACTGGAAGTAAGGGTTTAGCCCTTTTTTTCTTGGGAGGATTGTTGGGTATAGTTTTTATTTTTTTCCAATATGGTTTTGCCTCCGGCTGGCGAAAGTTTATAATAAATGGTGATACCCGTCCAATCGGGTATCACTTTTTATTAATAGGCTTTTGTAGTTTCGCGTTTCTCCCGATAAGTTATTTAGGACTGGGCTCTTCTGGCAGTTTTGCGCCAATATCTGTTTCACTCTTGATTGGCTCATTTATATTTGGAATAGGTATGCAGCTTGCGAATGGATGCGGATCTGGTGTCTTGTTTGCGTACGGTAGCGGTTCCGGACGAATGATTTATGCTCTGCCAGGGTTTATAATTGGCTCAGTAGTTGGAAGCTTAATTTTACCAATAGTTTTAGATTGGGGTGCATTGAACCCAGTAATTATCGGTGGGTCATCAAGTTTACCTATTTATCTTATGTCAAACCTCTTTTTAATTTTTAGCATAGTGACCATTTTTTTTACATTGGCACTTAGGTCTGGAAGAAAACTTAGCCAAAGGAGTCTTATTGGGACTGTACTAATTGCTCTCTTATGTATTCTTGTTTTTATTATATCCGGACATCCTTGGGGCGTAACATTTGGATTTACAGTTTGGGGCGGTAAGATAGCTATGTTAGCAGGAATACCAATTGATAAAACTGTTTTTTGGCAATGGCCAGGACCAGCCCTAGCATTAAAGCAATCTGTTTTTGCAGACGTAAGTAGCCTAATGAATTTTGGAATGATTATCGGGGCAAGTTTGTTTGCATCGATTACTGCAAGTTTTGCACAGCAGCCATGGCCACCATTTCGTCAATTAGTAGCCGCTATGATTGGTGGTCTATTGATGGGCATAGGTGCAAGATTGGCCTTTGGGTGCAATATTGGTGCATTTGTCGCTGGAATTTCTTCGGGTAGCCTTCATGGATGGTTGTGGGCATTTTTCGCTTTATTTGGAAGTTGGTTAGCTATGAGAATTAGACCATATTTTGGATTTTAATATCTATGTTTAAGTCACCTAGAAATGTGCATCTAATTTTGCTCTTACTAATATTTCTTCTAAGTAGTTTAGATCATTTAACGAGCCCTGTAACTGAGAGTATTGCAGCTCCAGCTGATTACGCATCTGCTTGCGCTCCCTGTGGTGCGCCCTGTCCTGAATAAAAACTTCTGTTGAGGCTAGAACGGCATTACAGTCTTGTTTTGAGGATTTTTTTTATAAATTATTTTAGTAATTAAGATTAAGCAAGTGAGGTGGGACCATATTGACCTTAGATTTGAAGTCAGGCAATTATTGAACTTATTAGTTACTCATTTAATAAGTTAAAAAAAGGCTAAATAATAATATGTTGACTCCAATTTTTCATCATTATCCGCAGTCACCCATAGCAGAAAAAATTAGGATTACGTTTGGTATAATGGGTCTCGAATGGCAATCTGTGCAAATACCCCGTATACCGCCAAAACCATTGTTAATGCCACTCACTGGTGGTTATCGAAGGACACCTGTCCTGCAAATCGGTGCAGACATTTATTGTGATAGTCAGTCGATTGCATTTCATCTTGGTAAACAAAAGAGTAAAAAAATTGCATATTCTCAACCCAATAGGGCACTTGAGTTAATTTTGGGAAGTTTTGGTGAGAGTATCCTATTCAGCCTTACCGTTAGGGTCATACTTACAACATCTATGGGTGTGGCGCCTGAGGATTTTATTAACGACAGAGGTTCTCTTTATTTTGAACCCGGATGGACAGTAGAAGAGATGAAGAGCTCGCTACCGAGCATTCTCTTGCAATTACAATCAGCCTTTGAACTAGTAGATCATCATCTCACTTCACACGGGCCTTATATGAATGGAAAAAATCCAAGTTATGCTGATGCCGTAATACAACACTGTGTTTGGTTTTTGTGTGGAAGATGGGATGGAGGAAAGAAATTTATCTCTCAATTTAAAGCACTTGTTAAACACCACGAGCTTATAACCTTGATTGGACATGGCTCTTTTCAAGACTGTACACCGGAGGAGGCATTAGCAATAGCAAAGAGGCATATCAGTACTGCTCCAAATGGAATAAATTGTGCTTACACTGGAGACATAAAATTAGGCGAAAGAATTCGTATTAGACCAAATGGTAAAACAGCTGATCCCGATGTTATAGGATCATTACGATATTTGGACCAAAATATTGTAATCATTGATTATGAACATGAAGAAGTTGGACAGATTTCAATTCATTTTCCAGTGCTAGGATATCAGATCTCTTCCGTTTAAATTATTAATTCTAAATCAAAAAAACAAATATAGATTTAAAAATTTTCATACTTAGTCTTGCTTAGGTATTTTGCCTTTAACGGTTAAGGGAATAAGTGATGCCATAAATAAAGCTGTTGCAGGGGCAAAAATAAACACTTTTACATTCACCCATCCCTCATCATCTAGCATTCTCCAGGCAAACTCATTTGCAATTGCAAGACAAGTAAAAAATAAACTCCATCTAAAAGAGAGTTGCATCCATGTATCATGATTAAGTGAGAATTGTTTTCCAAAAAATAACTTCATTATAGGATAATTTCTGCTCCATCCCATCAATAATAATAAAGCAAAGATACTATTAAATAAACTGGTTTGAATTTTGATAAAAAACGTTTCTTCAGTGATAAATGCAATCGTGACAAATAATATTGAAATAAGTGAGGAAAATAATGGGAAAAATAAAATTGATTTATCTTTAATAAATTGAATTATCATAAGAATAGACGAGAATAGGATAGCGGCAGCTGCTCCTATGTGTAATGAGAATAAAGTGGTTCCGACAAATAGCGCAGCTAATGGCATGATTTGTAACAAAACAGCAGTAAATGGTCTAATACTGATATAACAGCTCTTCAGTTTCATAGTACTTTACTTAACATCAAAAATTAAAAAATATTACTTAAAAAATTTAGATTTATTCTGTCTCTTTTTAATGAGTCATTAAAAATGTAAATGTAGTTTATATATAGTCTAACAAATATAGAAATATACTTGTCATCTATATTAATGCGTGTGATAAAGTCACGTATTTAGAAAAAGAGAAAACTAATTAGTAAGAAAACATTCTTCGGAGAAAAAATTGTCATTATTATTAGATGATAAAGCTCTTAAAAACCTTAAATTGGAAAAGAATAGTTGGTCATTTGAAACTGATGATAAGGCAATGAATATACAACTAAAGTTTGATGGATTTAGTTCTGCTATGGGATTTATGATGCAAATTGCTATAATTGCTGATAAAATGAATCATCATCCTGAATGGTCTAACGTTTATAGCACGGTGAAAATAAGACTGACTACGCACGATGCAGGTGGTATTACAGAACTTGATGAAGAACTAGCTAAAAAGATTGATAAAATAGCGTTGCAATTAGGTGCGATAAGCATTTAATGTCTGAATTTGCATCTGAATATTACTGGACAATCATTGCAAGCTCATTTTTTCTCGCTGGAATTGTAAAAGGAACACTTGGCCTAGGCTTGCCAACCACAGCAATTACCATCCTAACGTTTTTTTTGCCCCCTTTAGATGCGGTGATGATAAACGTTATCCCTGTTTTAATTTTGAATAGCTGGCAATATTATCAAGCTGAAAACCATCTTTTTGTATTAAAAAAATATTGGCGTTTGGCTGCTTGGATGATTGCAAGTCTTGCCGTGTTTTCTTTCGTAACTGTTCATTTATCGAGTGAACTAATCAAGCTCTGGATAGGAGTTGGTATATTAAGTTTTCTAATTACAAATTTAAAGGGCAAGGGCTGGTATATTCGACCTGAAAAAATGATAGTTTTGCAACCATTTGTTGGGATCATTTCGGGTTTTGTTGGAGGTCCAACGGTACTGTGGGCCATTCCTCTAACTATTTATCTCATAGCTGCTAAGATCCCAAAACGTGAATTTGTAGATACAATGGGTTTTTTATTGTTAGTAGGATGCGTACCTGTTTTGTTTGGCTACATATCCACCGAGGTTTTAGTATTATCCGAAATTTGGTTTCCAAGTCTCGTTGCAACCCTGGTAGCTACTGTTGGCTTTGTTTTGGGGCAATCAATAAGAGAAAAAATATCGACTGATTTATTCAGAAATCTTTTATTATGGATGTTCTTCATCATGGGAATGCGAATGATAGCAGAGGCATTTTTATAAAAGGATTATTATAATTGAGTAATAAAGCCTGGTATTTTTTAATATCCTTGTCATTCATATGGGGGGGCTCTTTTTATTTTATCGGTGAGGGTGTAAAACTTGTTCCACCCCTTACACTTGTTTGGTACAGAATTTTTTTCGCAGGGCTTACCTTATATTTAGTTATATGGTGGACTAGAGGAGTATTACCAAAACAGCTAGAATTCTGGATTAAAGTCTCTATTATGGCGGGCTTAAATAACATTGTCCCCTTTACGCTTATTGCCTGGGGCCAGAAAACCATAAGTGGCGGCCTTGCTGCAATTTTAAACTCTAATACAGCATTTGCAGCAGTATTTATTGCGGCAGTTTTTGTTTCTTCAGAAAAATTAGACATTAGAAGAGTAATCGGAACCTTGGTCGGTATTTTAGGGGTGATTTTAGTAATTGGTCTGGATGTTTTAAACGAGATAACACTCACCTCACTTAGCCAATTAGCAGTTTTACTCGCTTCTGTTAGTTATGCGTTGGCAAGTGTCTGGGGGCAAACTCAACTCTCAGTTTATGAGCCCAAAGAAATAGCTTGCGGAACTTTATTAGTAGGATCTGTAATTATTGCACCTTTTGTATTATTTGTTGACGGGGTTCCTGAATTAACTGTGTTTAAATTAAAACTTATATTAATTATTTTTGGCTTAAGTATAGTTGGAACGGCTTTGGCTTATGTTGTTTATTTTCGAATTCTGGAATTGGCTGGTGCATCTAACTTGATGCTTGTTACAGTTATTGTGCCAGTTTTCGCTATTTTGATTGATGCAGTTCTTCTTGGAAAATGGATTTCAATGCAAACTTTTGCTGGGTTTGTTGTAATAAGCTTCGGTTTGTTATTAATTGATGGAAGAATCTTCTGGACTATTGCAAAAAAGTTAAAACCCAAATAATTGATAAACCGGATATAATGGTGATTGCTGTGGAGCGTGTAAAGTAAGCAACTAAGATTGCAACAATAGCAGCTTCAATTCTCAAGTTATCTTGAATTATTATATTTCCAGTCTCTTCCGAAATAAAAATTGCGGGAATGATTATTGCACTCAAAACAGATACAGGTACAAATTTCATTGCTAATTGAAACCAGGGTGGCATATTTTTAGGCATTAATGGCGAAAGAGGCAGAAATCGAGTGCCAAAAGTAAAACAACCAGCGCATATAATTGCCAGCCATACGCTCATTTTATTTCCTTAATTATATCTCTATCAGTTTTTTTTAGATAGCTGCTGACTGTCCCAGCTATAATACCACAAAAAGCAGCCGCTAGTAGCCAAAGATTGAACGGAAGAAATTGAAATATCAAAGCAGCTAAACCTGCAGAAATAGCAGCTAATATTTGTGGAAAATGAGTTAGAGATGGAATAACAACTGCAATAAAGGTAAGAGGAACCGCAAATTCAAGTTGAAAACTGTCAGGAATTGTAGGACCAGATAGTATTCCTATCGCCGTAGAGAGTTGCCAACAAAACCATAATATAAGGCCGCTTCCTAATAAATGATAATGCATGAAATCTGAAACAGGTTTTTGAGTATATCTCTGGTGAGATACAGCAAAAGCTTCATCTGTTAACAGATATCCGAGTGCAAAGCGCCAATATAGTGGAAGATGTCGTAAATATTCAGACATTACCACGCTATATAGCAGATGGCGTAGATTAACTGCGCTCACTGTTGTGACCAACACAGTGAAGGGAGTGGCAGTAGCATATAGTTGTGTGAACACAATTTGGCTAGCACCACCAAATAAGATTGAAGACATAAAGAAAGTCTGTAGTGGACTAAGACCAGCTTCTAGACCGATTATACCAAATACAATGCCGAACGGTATCACACCGATTTGAAGCGGAAGACCGTCTTTTAGGCCTAAAAAAAATTCACTTACAGCCGAATTATTATGCGCAAATTTATTGGTCATACTTCAATTTTCGTTGACAAAAAGAACAAAAATAGAATTGTTTTAGATCGTATCATTTTTTAGCATGCTTTATTGTACTTAAGAGATTATAGATGTAATTCAATAACACTATTTAATTCAAGAGGATCTTAAAAAAATGATAAATCACTATGAAGTGATTGATGTGAAGCAGGCAAGAAACAAAAAGATCATCATGCGTGTTGATTTTAATGTACCAATGCAAGATGGGAAAATTTTAGATGATACCAGGATAAAGCGGGTGATACCTGGATTGAAAATGCTTGCAGATTGCGCAAAGCAAATCTTTTTAGTCACACATTTAGGAAGACCCAGGGGAATTCCAAGCTCCGAGTTTTCAGTGCAACCATTACAGGAATATCTTAAAGGTGCATTATCTCGCAATGTTAGTTTTACTCCATATGTTGACGATGTAACAAAATTATCAGAAATATTGGAAAAAAAAGAAAAAATATGTTTGCTTGAGAACTGTCGTTTTTATCCTGGTGAGGAAAAAAATGATGCGGAGTTAGCTCGAAATTTTGCAAAAGTGGCTGACATTTATGTAAATGATGCATTTTCTTGCTCTCATCGTGCGCATGCATCGATTCAGTCGATTACTAAATTCCTTCCAAGTTATGCTGGTCCCGTGCTTGCAAAAGAATTAGCGGCTCTTCACAGTGCATTGGAAAATCCAGGAAGACCTGTTGCTGCTTTTGTGGGAGGTGCAAAAATATCAACAAAGTTATCAGTATTAGAAAATTTGATTACTAAAGTTGATAAATTATTACTGGCTGGAGGAATGGCAAATACTTTTCTCGCATCAAAAAAAATTCCAGTTGGTGCCTCGTTATATGAACCAGATTTAATTCAAAAAGCCAATATGATTTTGAGCTTAGCTAAAGAAAAAAAATGCCAAATAATTTTGCCGATTGATGGTGTTGTGAGTACAAGCCTTAAACCAGGAGGCATGTCATATCTGCGTGTTAATGGAACGGTAAAAGATGATGAAATGATATTGGATATTGGTCCTGAGTCTATTGCATTA
This sequence comes from Alphaproteobacteria bacterium, assembly GCA_012269555.1. GTDB lineage: Bacteria > Pseudomonadota > Alphaproteobacteria > Puniceispirillales > Puniceispirillaceae > UBA5951. The sequence goes on along the minus strand of JAAXKA010000019.1, from coordinate 18,792 downwards.
TTTAAACAGCATATAAGTGAATGCAAAACTTTATTATGGAATGGTCCAGCAGGCGCATTTGAGATTGCCCCTTACGATGAGGGTAGTAAATTACTCGGAGAATATATTGGTAAAAGAACAAATTCTGGTCAGCTTATAAGTATTGCAGGTGGGGGGGATACTGTAGCTGCTGTTAATCTAGCTGGTGTGGCTGGAGAGATAAGTTATCTGTCACTTGCAGGTGGGGCATTTCTTGAGTGGATTGAAGGAAAATCTCTTCCAGGTGTTGAAGCATTGCGCCTATCAGATTAAATAAAAAAGGTATAACAAAATTTATTGAGATTAGTGATAGGGGTATTTATTGATGTATTATGATAATCCATTTAAAACTCGTCTGCCAGAGCCCCATGAAGCGTTGCCTGGCAGATTACAGGAAATTAAGACATCGGATTTTCACAATGTTTTGAATACGCCTTTGCACCCGCCTTTTGCGGATAATTTTGAAAAACTAGTTGTTGGCATGGGATGTTTTTGGGGCGCGGAAAGATTATTTTGGCAGTGTAACGGCGTATTCAGCACTGCTGTTGGTTATGCAGGCGGGCAAACGCCTAATCCAACCTATGAGGAGGTTTGCTCAGGTCGTACAGGACATACTGAGGCAGTGCATATTATCTTTGACCCATCTGTCATATCTTTAAATAGTTTGCTTACTATTTTTTGGGAAGAGCATAATCCAACGCAATATATGAGACAAGGTAACGATAGAGGAACTCAATATCGTTCTGCGCTATATGCAGTTGACGAAAAACAGCTAAACGCATTTCATAGTTCTGCTGCGGTATATCAAAAAGCCTTAACAAAGTCAGGATATAAAAAAATACAAACAGAAATAAAAAAACTTACCCATTTTTATTATGCGGAAGACTATCATCAACAATATTTGCATAAAGTACCAAACGGTTATTGTGGCCTTTCAGGTTGTGGTATTTCTTATGATTATACCTCTTGACCTAAAGGCTTCACAAGGATATAAAATCGGACGTTTATTTGAAGAAATGGTTGAAGTAAATGAAAGTTGTTAGTTCTCTCAAAACCATAAAGATGCGCGACCGTAACTGTCAGGTTGTACGCAGACGTGGAAGATTATATGTAATCAATAAAAGAAACCCTCGGCTTAAGGCTCGACAAGGTTAGATAAAATATCTTTAAATATCCTGCAGCAACATATTTTTAACTTTAAATAATTGGTTACGTCGTATAATTTCTTCCGTTAGGTAAGCCCCCAATTCCAGGATTAAATGTATTAGTTGGGTCTAATTCTCTATAAAAATCAGCTAGTTTTTGCTTTGCTATATAATGTCTCCCAACATTATGCTCTGCAGGATATTCAGCGCCTTTATCATCAAGGATTTTTAACAACTTTTTCTTAACTTTTTCAGGTGATGTTCTTTTCTTCAAAATATAATCATGATGCATCACGTGACAAAAAAAATGGCCGTAATAAAAAGAGCGATAAATATCTTTAGCTATTGCTTCAGGGAGAATTTCAAACCAATCTTTTTCGTTTCTTTTAAGTGCTATATCTAATGCTAAAATTGGCCCTGTTTTCTCATCCAATATATTTTTTTTCCTTATGATAGCAGCTGCAGTAACGAAACGATTTATTTCAGCTAATTTTGCTTCTTGATTATTGCATTCAAACCAGTCTCCATTTTCTTTATTAAAAAACTTTCCAAGAAAAAATCTAGCCTCTTCTATGCCATCGTTTTCCATCTTTAAGATAAGGTGGTGTTCAAATTTTCTTTTAAAAATTTTAATTCTCCTGGGGAGAATGCATGGGATAAGGTCACTTATAAACTGGAGAATTCTATCAGACACATTAGCTCTTTTAAAATAAATGGATAGAAATTTATCAATTTTTGATTTTATAGAAAATAACTTATTTACAGCTTTTGGGCCTAAAAATCTTATTACTATAGATAAATCTTTACCAAATTTTTGTGATATTTCTACTGTTTGCTGACTCATATATTCGCCAATTACTGGCAAGGAAAAAAAATCTTTTAAGATTGATTTTCGCAAATTCTGCAATAATTCTGTATCATTTGTGCCAATATAAAACGTTTTTAGTCTTTTATGAGATGGAAATGTATCCATACAAACAGCAAAAACGGCAACTTTTCCTGCGCATCCTGAGGCATCCTTTAAAAAATCTGAATTTGCGTTAAATCTAGCTGGAGTTTCAGCATTTATGTCACGAACAATTTTTTCATAGTTATGATTTTCTGGAGTTTTTGCTTTAACATTGGAAATTGAATATTGAAAAAAATCATTATCAAGTTTCTCTAAAATTTCTAAAGGTTCACTACCAAGTTCAATTCCTAAATTATTGATAAGTTCTAATTCTCTTTTATCGTTAACTTTAGCAAATAATGATAGTTCAGTGTATGCCGGTCCTCGATGAACAAGAGCACCGCCTGAATTATTACAAACACCACCTACCACTGATGCGCCAAAACAGGATGAACCAAGGACTGAATGAGGAAGCCTTCCAAATGGTCTCAATTTTTGTTCTAAGTCAGACAGTGTGCAACCCGGAAAACAAAGAGCATTTTCGCTGTTATTCAATAAAAATATTTTGTTCATTTTGAGAGTGTTTATAATCACTACATCTCTATCATAAGGACCAGTTGGGGTTGAGCCTTGGGTAAGGCCAGTATTTGCAGCCTGTATAATAATTATTTTATCAAATTTTAAACACAACTCCAGTACACGCCAAAATTCAACGAGTTTTTTGGGTTTAACGACGCATAAAGCCTCTCCAACACCCGAGCGATATGCGGTACGAAAAGGCTCGGATTTATCTTTTTTGGTTATTACATTTTTGGGTTTTACTAATTGTTGTAAATTTGTGATGAATTCATTCATTTTTTTATGTCATATTTTTTGAATAAATTTCAATTTGTAAATTTTCTATCTAAATCGTAAATTACTTCTTGAGAGCTCACCAATATTTTTTACGCCCATTAGACGCATATCCCGCTCTATTTCTGTTTGCATCAATTGCAGAGCTCTTTTTACTCCATGTTTTCCGGCCGCCGCTAACGCAAAAAGATAAAATCTTCCACCACCAACTGCTTTAGCGCCGAGAGATAATGCTTTTATAACGTGAGTGCCTCGTTGAATGCCACTATCCATTAACACATCAATTTTATCTCCAACAGCATCGACAATCTCTGCTAATTGGTCAAAAGGGCTTCGTGAGCCATCTAGTTGTCTTCCTCCATGATTGGATATTACAATACCAGTACACCCAATATCGACTGCTTTTTTTGCATCCTCAACACTCATTATTCCTTTTAAACAAAATTGGCCATCCCATAACTTTACCATCTCCTCAACATCCTTCCAGTTCAGTGTGTGGTCTAGCATTTCGGTAAAATACTTTCCGATTGAGATAGAACCTTTACTCATATCAACAAAATCATCCAGCTGAGGTAGAGTAAATTTGCCCTTGGTTAAATAATTTATTCCCCAGGATGGCTTGATAACAAAATCCAAAATGCCTCTGGGGCTAAGTTTCAATGGAATGGAAAAACCAGTCCTTAAATCTCTTTCACGATTACCTCCAGTAATTGTATCGACAGTAAGCATCATAATATCAACGCCAGCGTCTTTCGCGCTGTCTAACATAGATCTATTTAGACCCCTGTCTTTATGAAAATAAAATTGATAACATTGTGGTGTTTTATACTTTTTTCTAAGGCTTGCTAGGCTAGTCGTTCCCAGAGAGGAGACACCAAACATAGTACCGAATTCAGAAGCAACTTCTGCAACTCCATCTTCTCCTTGAAAATGAAATAATCTCTGCAAAGCAGTTGGAGAGCAATAAATCGGCAGACTTAATTTTTGCCCCATAACCTCTACCGACATATCTATTTCCTCTGTGCCATTTAACACATTTGGAATAAGGTCAACATTATCAAAAGAGGTAGTATTCCTTCTATAAGTTTTTTCATCCTCAGCCGCACCATCTATATAATTAAATATAGGTCCAGGGAGGCGTTTTTTTGCTAGAATTCTAAAATCGTGAAAATTGTGACAATGCTCTAATTTCATGTTTTTTTCTTTTTGTTAGTTTATTTCAAGTAAATCATGTAACCAGAATCAAGATTAAAGTTATATGGTCAAGTTGTATTAAATAGTTTTCTTATATTATGAACACCTTTTGAGTTTTTATTCTTTGAAGGAACAATATTCAAGATATGGTAAACCAAAGCAATGGCCGATAGGAAACATATTTTAATTTTATCAAATCCTTCTGTTGTAAAAATCATTACCTTTGTCGTCTATAACAATAAAAGCTGGAAAATTTTCAACTTCAATTTTCCATATAGCCTCCATACCAAGTTCAGCATACTCTAAAATTTCAATATGCTTTATTGACTCGAGAGCAAGTTTCGCTGCAGCACCACCTATGGAACCTAGATAAAAACCTCCATATTTTGCGCACGCCTCTCGAACTGAGGCGCTTCTATTTCCTTTTGCTAGCATTATCATGGACCCACCTGCTGCTTGAAATCTATCAACGTAAGTATCCATTCTACCAGCAGTGGTAGGGCCAAAAGACCCAGAGGCCATGCCCGCTGGGGTTTTGGCTGGGCCAGCATAATAAATTGGATGATTTTTTATATAGTCTGGAAGTGTTCCTTTTGTCTCAAGGACTTCTAGGAGCTTTGCATGAGCAATATCACGAGCAACAATCATCGTGCCCGTAAGATTTACACGCGTTTTAATTGGATGCTGTGATAGGACTTCAAGAATTTTAGGCATTGGTTTTTGCAAATCAATCGCAACTACAGGAGTGGTCAGATTTTCTTTTATAGTTGGAAGAAATCGTGCCGGGTCAGTTTCTAGCTTTTCAATAAATAATCCCTCTGAGTTAATTTTAGCACGTATCTGGCGGTCTGCTGAACATGAAACACCAATACCTATAGGACAGGACGCGCCATGTCTTGGTAATCGTATTACTCTTACATCGTGACAGAAGTACTTTCCCCCAAATTGTGCACCAATTCCCATTTTACGTGTCATTTCTAAAATAATCTTCTCCCACTCTATATCCCGCCAGCCATGGCCAGATGTATCTCCAGTAGTAGGCAAGTTATCTAAGTCTCTTACAGAGGCTGCCTTCACTGTTTTGAGGGTAGTTTCCGCAGATGTTCCCCCTATTACAATTGCTAAATGATAAGGAGGGCAGGCAGCTGTACCAAGATTAATTATTACATCTGACAAAAATTCTTTCAAACTATTAGGATTGAGAATAGCTTTTGTTTGTTGATATAAGAATGATTTATTGGCTGAGCCGCCTCCTTTTTGAACAAACGTGAATTTATATTCGTTACCAGAACCACTATAAATGTCTATTTGAGCTGGAAGATTGTTTCCGGTATTTTTTTCTTCAAACATTGTTATTGGTGCAAGCTGTGAGTATCTGAGATTGCTACTTCTGTAAGTATTGAAGATACCCTTGGACAAAAATTCAGCATCTGAGCCACCGCTTATCACTCTCTCACCTTTTACAGCTGAAATTATTGCTGTGCCGGTATCTTGACACATAGGAAGAACCTTATCTGATGCAATAACTGCATTCTTTAACAATTCTAAAGCAACAAAATGATCGTTATCGCTTGCTTCATCATCATCTAAAATATTCCTAAGTTGTTGAAGGTGTGATGGCCTTAGCAAATGACTCACATCTTCAAAGGCCCTTTGGGCGAGTAAGCTCAAACCTTCAGGGTCAATTTTCAGAAAAACATCACCATTCACAGAAAAGCTTTCAACAAATCTATCAGTAATATTAATAAATTCTGTTGTCTCCTCACCAACGGGAAGAAGCGGAGTATATGTAAATTCATTCATTTTTTAATTGGGGTTAGATGGTTGTTTACGAAAGGAGTCTAGTGATACAACATCAGCAGTACTATTTGTTTTTGTTTGGTCTGTATCTTTTTTATTTTTGTCCTCTATAGAAGTAATTACCTCTGATAATTCAGAGGAAGTCTTATCATCATTGGTGCTGAATTGAAGGCCAAATCCAACGGATGGATCTGTGAAATGTGTGACTGCATCAAATGGAATAACAAGGCTCTGTTTAACACCGGAAAAGGAGAGTGTAACACTAAAAAGCTCCTCAGACACAATTAAGTCCCAAAATTGATGCTGTAAAACTATAGTCATTTCATCAGGATTTATTTCCTTCAAACTCTCATCTATTTCTACTCCGGAGAATTGGGTCTTAAAACTAATATAAAAATGAGCATCTTCTTGAAGACCAGTTGTTTGAGCTATTTTAAGTGCACTCTTGACCACATCCCGCAATGCCTCCTCAACAAGGCTTTCATAGTCGATGCTAGATGATGTGTTATCTGAATCACTGCTCATAATTTTTACTCCCTCAAATTTAGTGAGGGGCTTTCTGTTGCCAGGTGCACCCTCTAACCCCGCCTGCCAGAGCTCAATCCGACAGGACTTATTTTTGGTTACTCAAACTGCATTATGCAGCCATTGCAACCGGAGCAGTGTTGTCATTTGCAACTACTACATTGACCCGATAACGGTGGATATCATGCCGAGCGAAAATACTATCTTTACTACATGCGTCGATCCTATTTCGCCCCCAAAAAAATAGTTGATTAAATTTCAGTCTAATATCAAAAAAACTGTTAATTTTATCAACTCTTTCCTCATCATGGTGGAGGCGCCGGGTACCGCCCCCGGGTCCGCTCTGCCTATTCCATACTATGTTTATCGCCATAGTCGACTTACATCGACATATAAACTATAGGATGAAAATACATAGGTTGAAAGATTTATCTTCACTTTCTTTATGAGTTAGAAATAAAATAGCATAAGTAACGCGAAAAAAATGGAGTTATTTTTTGGTATGCAACAATATTTGGATTTGCTTTCACATGTGTTAAAGCATGGTAATCGTCGTGAGGATAGGACCGGAACTGGAACGCTATCAATATTTGGATGGCAGATGAGGTTTGATTTATCTGATGGGTTTCCGCTATTAACAACAAAAAAATTACATACTCACTCTATAATCCATGAGCTGATCTGGTTCATAAGTGGAGATACAAATATTCGTTATTTACGGGATAATAAAGTACGTATTTGGGATGAATGGGCAGATGAAAAGGGGGACCTTGGCCCTGTTTATGGACAACAATGGCGTGAATGGAAGTCGCCCTATGATGGACAAAAAATTGACCAGCTCAATAATGTTGTTGAGCAAATCAAAAGCAATCCAGAATCAAGACGTTTGATCGTAAGCGCTTGGAACCCGTCAGACATTCCAAAAATGGCGTTGCCACCGTGTCATTGTTTATTTCAGTTTTATGTTGCAGATGGCAGACTATCTTGTCAATTATATCAGCGGAGTGCCGATATATTTTTAGGGGTCCCATTTAACATTGCATCATATGCGCTGTTAACACATATGGTTGCTCATGTTTGCAAATTACAAGTTGGAGATTTTATCCACTCTTTTGGAGATGCCCACCTTTATTTAAATCATCTTGAACAGGCCAGATTACAACTTAAAAGAAAACCAACCAGATTGCCGAAATTAATATTTAACAGTGCTCCTGATTCATTAGAAAAATTTGAATTCAATCATATAACGATAAAGGACTATCTTGCTGAGGCAAATATCAAGGCACCAATATCGGTTTGACGCGTTTCCAATGTCTGAGCAATATAATTTAATTTGGATTAGGAGAGAACTCTGTTGAAAACTAGTTATGAAGATACGCGAAAATATCAGATGATTTGTGTAGTTGCGATGGCAAATAATAGAGTTATTGGAGACGGTGATGGTCTTGTCTGGCATTTGCCTGGGGACTTACCTCGTGTAAAAAGTATTACCATGGGATGTCCTTTAATAATGGGACGCAGAACTTGGAGCTCTATTGGGAGGGCATTACCTGGACGGGCATCAATCGTTTTAACACGAGATAGTAATTGGAAAGAAAATGGCGCGATTGTTGCACATAATTTTTCAGATGCTATAACTCAAAGTAAACGTTGGCTTGTCCAACAACAAACAAAAGAAAATAGACTGATTTTATTCGGTGGCGGGGAAATTTATAGCTTAGGAATAAATTTTTGCCAAGAAATTGAATTAACTAAAGTAGATGTTAGTCCTGGAAAAGGCGTTAAGTTTCCAAACATAAATTGGAATGATTGGGATGAAATTAAAATAAAAGATTTTGCACCTGGGTCCGACTATCCTGGATTTTCTTATCGTCGATATAAATATAAAAAAAATACGAGATATGTTTGAAATTCAGAAGTATTAATCAAATATCGTTTCATAAAGAAATTTTCTAAATGTTCTTAATCGATTATAATTTCAGGTCTTTTTACTTCTTGATTAGTTAGTTTGCCCCATATTTTTTGAGCTATTTTGAAGTATGTTTTTGCATGCTTGTTTTCAGGATCTGAAGTTATAATTGGCTCTCCTGAGTCGGATGTTTGCCTAATAGTAATATCAAGCGGTATTTCGCCAAGAAAGGGTATGTTGAGTTTTGCAGCTTCTTTTTGAGCTCCACCAGTGCTAAAAATATCGTGCCGCTTGCCACAATCAGAACAAATAAAATAACTCATGTTTTCTACAATTCCTAAAATTGGAACGCCAACTTTTCGAAACATATTGAGGCCCTTTCTTGCATCAATTAAAGCAAGGTCCTGTGGGGTTGATATAATCACTGCACCAGATAATGCTAAACGCTGGGATAATGTAAGTTGAGCATCCCCTGTTCCAGGCGGTAAATCAATTATCAATACATCTAAATCTGACCACAATACATCTCGAATCATTTGCTCTATGGCACTCATAACCATTGGTCCACGCCAAATCATAGGCGACTCTGATTCAACCAAAAACCCAATCGACATTGCTTGCAAACCCCAGGCGTCCAAAGGAATTAATTTCTTATTCTCATAGTCCGGTTTCCTGCTGGTTCCTATAAGTCGAGGGAGAGAGGGGCCATATATGTCGGCATCTAATATTCCTACTCTAATGCCTTGTAGTTTAAGTGCTAATGCAATGTTAATCGAGGTTGTAGATTTACCCACTCCACCTTTACCAGATGCGATAGCAACCACATATTTTGCTGGTTTCAATAGCTTGCCCGAAGTTTTTTCTGGTGAAGACAGTTTTTCTGTGCCTTCAGAAGTTGAATTTTTATGTGCAGTCATAATAGCAGTAGCCGAAATCACGCCTGACAATTTCCTCACAGCATCTTCCGCTTCACGACGCATCTCATCAGATTTTTTTGCTAATGAGGGGTCTATTTCTATAGAAAATCCTATGTGTCCATTTTTTATAACAATACCTGAAACATCACCATCATCCACAATATTGTCTTTTGAATGTGCATATTTCACTTTTTTGAGGACTGATTTTACTTTTTCTACAGTTATTTCTGACTGCATTCTTGATTTTCCGATCGTTACGTCAAATATAAGGGTAACTTAAAATAAATTTTTTTTTTGTAAATCCATTTATTTGAGTTGAATTTATTTTATCCTTTTTTTAGGCAGCTTTTAAATTTTAATTTTTTACAGAACGGAGTGGCGAATGCCGTGGAATAATCAAGGTGGAGGAAATGAGGGTGGTCCATGGGGCGGCGGCTCTGATAATGGCAAACAGTGGGGTAATGGCGGTAAACAGCCTAATCAACCAACACCACCTGACTTAGACAAACTAATTAATGATGCTAAACGGAAGTTTAGTGGTCTTGGTGGATTTTCCAATGGTGGCGGATCGGGAAGATTGTTTATGATATTTCTCCTTATAGCGGCGATTTTGTGGCTATTGACTGGTTTTTACCGAGTAAATGCTCAGCAACAAGGTGTTGTTTTAAGGTTTGGGGAGTGGGTTCGAACATCATCCCCTGGTCTCCATTATCATCTTCCTTACCCCATTGAGACCGTTCTTAAACCTGAGGTAACGCGAGACAATAGACTTGAGATAGGTTTCAGGGAGATAGCTGGTCGTTCCAATACAAAGCGAGATATCGCTGATGAAAGTCAAATGATCACTGGTGACGAGAATATCGTAGACATTGATTTTGTGGTTTTTTGGAGAATAGCAGATGCTGGTGAGTATCTTTTTAACCTCGCTGACCCCGATGATACCATTAAAGTGGCAGCTGAGGCGGTAATGAGAGAGACAATAGGGCAAACACCTATTCAAACTGCGTTAACTGAAGGACGACAAAATATTCAAATAAATGTAAAAGATAAACTTCAAGAGCTTTTAGATGATTATGAAGCTGGAATAAGGGTTCGTGAGGTCCAGCTTCTCGCTGTAGATCCACCAGCAGACGTTATAGATGCTTTCAATGACGTTCAACGTGCGCGTCAGGATAGAGACAGGTTGAAGAATGAAGCCGAGGCATTCAGGAACGACGTTGTGCCTAGAGCAAGAGGTGAGGGAGCAAGGTTGATAGCAGAATCAGAAGCTTATCAAGCAGAAGTTGTAAATCGGGCACGAGGAGATGCTTCTAGATTTGACCAAGTTTACAGTGCATACCTAAAAAATAAAGATATAACGCTTGAGCGTATTTATCTAGAAACTATGGAAAATATTTTTAGAAATGTTGAGAAAATTATTATAGATGGTGATAATGGGAACGGAGTAGTTCCCTACCTTCCACTAAAAGAATTAAACAGAAACGCAGGGCAGGGGAACTAGATAAATGAATATTAGAAACTTTTCTATTGGATTTGTAGCATTATTACTGTTCACGATTTTGTCAGCTTTATTTACCGTAGATCAGACAAAGCAAGCACTTGTGCTACAATTCGGAGAACCAAAACGTATCATCCAAGAACCCGGCCTAGCTATTAAGCTGCCATTTATACAAGATGTTGAATATTATGAAAAACGGGTATTATCTCTTATACCGCAAGATGCTGAAGAAGTGATACTTGCAGACCAAAAACGTATTTTAGTTGACGCTTATGCTCGTTATCGCATATCTAATCCTTTGCTTTTTTACCAAACTGTCAGAAATGAATTTGGAGCAAGGTCCCGTCTTGAATCAATAATCGACTCCTCTGTTAGACGTGTATTAGGTAGCGAGACGCTAGCATCAATTCTCACCGGAATGAGAAACAATATAAATGATAATATAAAAGATGAGGTTGAAGAGTCGGTAACATCACTTGGCATTGAGATAATTGATGTAAGACTTCGAAGAGCAGATTATCCGGAATCTACGAGTCAAAATATCTTTAATCGAATGAAATCTGAAAGAGAACGAGAGGCTAAAGAATTTCGAGCTACAGGAGAAGAAGAGGCGCAAAAGATTAGGGCAGACGCTGAAAAAACTAGAACAGTTATTGTTGCGGAGGCTGCAAGGAAAGCGCAAGAAAATAGGGGTCGAGGAGACAGTGAGGCTATCGAAATATATGCAAACAGCTTTGGAAAAGATGCAGATTTCTTTTCATTTTATCGGTCTATGGAAGCCTACCGTGCTGCAATTGGAGAATCCGAAACTTCTATGGTTTTATCCCCAGATTCTGAATTTTTTAGGTTCTTTAAAAATAAAGCTGGTGAATAAGTATTAAGTTTCTAAAAATTAATAGTCAGTTTTTTAACAAATTTAGACCACAAATTATTTCTAATCTGATGATAAAAGTAAACTAGAGAAGAATTTGGACGATAGTTTTTTGATCTCTTTTTAAGGAATGGATAATGGGAGTAGCTTCAAACATATTAAAATCAAAACTTAGTGAGCATTTTACAGATGGAGTAAGGACTTATAAATGCAAAGGGCACAGCCTTTCTGCATATTATTTGATGAGGAGTTTATGTTTTGCTCTTTTTTTCCTGCTCATAGGGAATGATTTAAATGCAACTCAAAGACCAGATAGCTTTGCCGATTTAGCTGAGCGCTTATCACCAGCAGTTGTAAATATTTCGACGGCAACTTTAATTGATGGTGGTGATGATTCTGATTTACCACAATTTCCAAAGGGGTCACCGTTCGAGGAATTTTTTAAAGAATTCAATCAAAGACCAGGAGCTCAACGGGCTCAATCCCTGGGTTCAGGCTTTATAACTGACGCAAGTGGAATAGTGGTTACTAATAATCATGTTATCGAAAATGCGGACGAAATTACTGTTATTTTAGCCGATGAAACTGAATTTAAGGCTGAAATTGTAGGTCGTGACCCGAAAACAGATATAGCTGTTCTTCGCATCTCTCCAAAGGAAAAAGAGCTCGTTTCTGTTGCTTTTGGAGATTCTGATAATTTGAGAGTTGGAGATTGGGTAATGGCTATAGGCAACCCATTTGGACTAGGTGGAACAGTAACAGCGGGTATTGTTTCAGCTAGAGGGAGAGACATTGGTTCTGGTCCTTACGATGATTTTATTCAAACAGATGCATCTATTAACAGAGGGAATTCAGGTGGTCCATTGTTTGATCTAGAGGGAAATGTTATTGGAATAAATACTGCTATCTTTTCTCAGTCTGGGGGTTCTGTTGGTATTGGCTTTGCCATTGCTTCTAACCTCGCTAGAGATACTGTTGACCAGCTAGTTAAATACGGAAGAACTAGGCGTGGGTGGCTTGGAGTATTCATTCAAGAAGTAACAGAAGACATAGCAGATAGCTTAGGGCTTGACGAGGTAGCAGGTGCACTTGTTTCTGCTGTAACACCTGGAGGACCAGCAGAGAAAGCTGGTTTGGAACCAGGTGACACCATTATTTCTTTTGATGATAAGAAAATAGATAGTGTTAAAGACTTGCCCCGTATAGTAGCTGAGACACCAGTAGATAAGAAAGTATCTGTTAATATTATCCGGGAAGGTAAAAAGATGTCTATCGATGTTACCCTTGGTGAATTAGAACAAGCAGAACAAAGTGGTATCTTGAAAAGTGGCTCTTCTGTGGATGAACCTACTGTCGTCGGATCGCTGGGTATCGCGCTTGCAGATATAAATCCGAATATAATCGACAAATATGACTTGGATGAAGACGAGAGTGGAGTGATTATCGTGGAAGTGTTTGAAGGGGGTGCGGCGTTTGATATGAATATTCGAGAGGGTCATATTATTCGCCGTATTGGCCAGCGAAAAGTTGAAACAGTTGAAACTGTGGTTTCGGAAGTTAAACGACAACTTGAAGCTGATAGAAGTGGAGTTCTAATGTTAATTGAAGCTGATGGTAGAAACCGATTTGTGCAACTACCTTTTACAAATAGATAATTTATTAGAAAATATATACACAAAATATTAAATGGTGACCAACCTAAATTAATATATTTCACTAATGTCGTATCCTTGTAAAAATAATAAACCCACTAAATCTGTATGATTTAGCTGGGTTTTTATTTTTTTCTTTAATATCGGCTTTCCATTGAAAGCTACACCTAACCCAGCTTTTTTAAGCATTTCTAAATCGTTTGCACCATCCCCAATAGCTGCGGCCTCCTTAACTGAGATATTTTTCTCATTGCATAAATTTGTTAGCGTTTGAAGTTTAGAATGCATTCCAAAAATAGGGAAATTTATGTTGCCAGTTAATTGTGAATTTTTTATTTCCAGGGAGTTAGAAAATGAACCATCAAAACCAATTTTTTTTGCTACTTGGGAAGTAAGAAAATCAAAACCTCCAGATAAGACAAAACAATAAGCCCCATTTTTTTTCATAGTGGGCGCAATTAAATTTGCTCCACTAGTTAAAACAGTCTCTTCAATAATCTCGTCTAATACAGATTGTTTCACTCCTTTGAGTAATGACACACGGCGAATTATTGATTGGTTGAAGTCAAGTTCTCCATTCATTGTCTGACGGGTTATTTTTGAAACTTCTTGTCCTACCCCCACTTTATGAGCTATTTCATCTAAAGACTCTCCCTTTATTAGAGTGCTATCCATGTCCGCCAGTAACAATTTTTTACGCCTGTTAGTATTGCTTATCAAATTTATGTCAAATTCGAATTGCCGGCCATTTTTTCGAAATAGTTCAATATTAATGTCATTGTATCTAACATTACATTCAACTGCCCACTGATTTTCTTCTCCCTCTGCTAACCAACGGTGTAAGCCTAGGCCATTTGCTTTTATAAAATCAGACAAGTTAGTCCTTGTATCTGAGTTATTATTTGACGAAGATATTAGGATAAGAGCTTGCATGTATTTGCCTCGTGTTTTATGTCGGCATTATGAGTGCTATTAATCAGATAAACTCAAGCGAGCCTATCTTAGTTATAGCTGGGCCAACAGCTAGCGGTAAGTCATCCATTGCAATGGATATAGCTGAGAAATGCGAAAGTGTCATCATTAACGCTGACTCAATGCAAGTTTATTCAGATTTGCGGATACTTACAGCACGTCCATCATTGTCGAATATGGCAAATAAACCCCATGCTTTATACGGTGTTATTGATGGTGGAATAAGATGTAATGTTAGCTTATGGTTGAAGTATGCAAAAAAAGAGGTTGAAAAGGCAAGGATGGAAGGAAGACTTCCAATTTTAGTAGGGGGTACAGGTCTATATTTAAATGCAGCAAGATATGGTATCTCAGAGATTCCAAAGGTCTCTGAGCAGATTCATAACAAGGCAGTGAGCCTTCACAAAGAAATTGGGGGACACTCATTTAAGAATTTACTTAGCAGTTTCGACGAAGACCTGGCGTCTAGATTAGCTGAAGGAGATAGCCAGAGACTTATAAGGGCAATGGGGGTTTTTTGGCAAACTGGAAAACCATTATCTAAGTGGCAAGCACAACCACTAACGGGAGCAATTTCTGGCGATTTTATCAACATAGCCCATCTACCACCACGTCAAAATGTATATGAATCTATTTATCAAAGAGTTTTAGAAATGTTTGAAAAAGGCGTTGTTGATGAAGTTCGGTTATTACTTGAACGTAATTTAGATAAATCACTCCCAGTTATGAAGGCATTGGGTGTTAGGCACATCGCATCTTATCTCGATAGTAGCAGGGAAATTAATGCTGTTATTTCAAACATTGTCCAAGATACAAGAAATTATGCAAAACGCCAATTTACTTGGTTCAATAATAATTTTATATCTGAAATTGTCAGCACAGAGAAATATTCAAAAAGAATTGTTTCAGAAATCTTTTCAAAAATTCCCAGATAAAGGTTGACAAAAATGCCATCCGATCTTAGGAATAGTTTTATTTTTAAGGGATTTTTGGATATTTTTTAAGTTATTTATAAAATTCTTTTTATAATTTTAATTTTTAATTGAAAAAAAATGTTGATTACAGATGGCAGAGAAACTTCAAAAGTATAAAACCGTAGAGCTTCCAGGTGCAGAATTATTGCTAAAATGTCTCGAAGACCAGAATGTTGAGGTTATATTCGGATATCCAGGGGGCGCTGTTTTGCCAATTTACGACGCGTTATTCAAGAACAATCGAATTAAACATATTTTAGTTAGACATGAGCAAGCAGCAGTGCATGCTGCAGAAGGTTATGCGCGCTCTACTGGAAAAACTGGAGTTGTTCTGGTGACATCTGGTCCTGGAGCAACTAATGCAGTAACTGGATTAACGGATGCTCTTATGGACTCCGTACCCATTGTTTGTCTTACTGGTCAGGTGCCTACACATCTCGTAGGAACAGACGCATTTCAGGAGGCTGACACTTCAGGAATTACCAGACAATGCACAAAACACAATTATCTTGTAACTAAGTCTGCCGATTTACAGATGATAGTATCTGAGGCATTTCATGTAGCCAAAACTGGTCGACCGGGCCCCGTTTTAATTGATTTACCAAAAGATATATTGATGTTAGACGCACCGTACTCAAATTCTCCAGAGATCCGTGAGGAAGCTACAAAACGATATTATCCTAAGATAACCCCAGATATTAAAGATATAAAAAATGCTGTTCGAATTTTGAAGAGAGCAAAAAGACCCATTATTTATGGAGGAGGCGGTATCATAAACAGCGGCCCCGGCGCATCGGAGAAGCTCAGAAAATTAGTAAAAATGACGGGGTGGCCAACAACCCTAACACTAATGGGTCTTGGTGCACTTCCAGCTGAGGATAAGCACTTCCTTGGCATGCTAGGCATGCATGGGACTTATGAGGCGAATTTAGCGATGTATAATTGTGATGTTATGTTAAATATTGGAGCTAGATTTGATGATAGAGTGACTGGTAAACTTTCTGAATTTTCACCTCAATCAGAAAAAATTCATATTGATATAGATGCATCATCGATTAACAAGAATATTCAGGTAGATGTAGGAATCATTGGAGATGCTGAAATCGTTTTAGATGAGTTAATGTCAGAGATGAAGGCACAAACTTTTGAACCAAATGGCAGTGCATTGAAAAAATGGTGGGATAGAATAAATGAATGGAGATCAAGAAATTGTCTCAGATACAAGCAAACTAATCAGATAATAAAGCCACAATTTGCCATTGAAAGACTTTATCAATTAACTAAAAATAAAGACACTTTTGTTACGACTGAAGTAGGTCAGCACCAGATGTGGGCAGCCCAATATTTTGGGTTTAATGAACCAAATAGATGGATGACATCAGGAGGTCTTGGCACCATGGGGTATGGTTTGCCAGCAGCCATGGGTGTTCAAATAGCGCACCCAGATTCCCTGGTTATCGATATCTCGGGTGAAGGGTCATTCATGATGAATATGCAAGAGTTATCGACAATAGCTCAGTATAACCTCCCAGTTAAAATTTTTATTTTAAATAATGAATGGCTTGGGATGGTTCGTCAGTGGCAGGAACTCATTCATGGCGGAAGATATTCACAGAGTTACTCTGAATCACTTCCTGATTTTGTAAAATTGGCGGATACATTTGGAATGACTGGTCTTGTCGCTGAGACTGCATCTGGATTAGATGATGTGATAAGCCAAATGATAGAAACAGATGGCCCTGTAATTGCAGATATTAGAATAGAAAAGGAAGAAAATTGCTTTCCAATGATTCCATCTGGTGCCGCTCATAATGAGATGATCTTAGGGCCAGATGACCAAGAGGGAGCTATTTCTGAAGCTGGAAAAATATTGGTTTAAAAGTTATAGGTTATTAATTGGCGGTATTTTATAACTATCTGAGCATGTTAAGCAATTTTCAAGAAAAAGGAATAATAGTAGGTGCTAGATACTCAAACAATTGAAAGACATACCTTATCAGTGCTTGTAGATGATGAGCCTGGAGTCCTAGCTCGTGTTGTTGGACTGTTTTCTGGACGTGGTTATAATATCGAAAGTTTAACGGTATCTGTTGTTGATAAAAAGAAAAAAACTTCGAGAATTTCCGTTGTAACCACAGGAACACCTCAGGTTATAAATCAAATAGAACAGTTGCTTTCTAAGCTCATTCCCGTTCATAAAGTTGAAGATTTGACTAATGGACCATCTCACGTTGAACGTGAGTTGGCTCTGGTCAAAATCGTAAATAAGGGAGATAGTCGGATTGAGTCATTACGCATTGCAGATAGCTTTAGAGCTCGAATACTAGATAGTTCTCTCAATAGCTTCGTATTCGAAGTTACAGGAGCTTCAGAGAAAGTCTCTGCTTTTATTGATCTCATGGAATCACTAGGTAAAGTAGAAGTTGCAAGAACTGGGATATGTGGAATCACTCGAGGAAACAAAATTGATCTTGCGGACTAAGAATTTCAAACTATAGTGCCTACAATAACACTAATATTTCCTTAAATAATGGCTTTTGAATCGCCTATTTCTAAAAGTTCAGCATTTAAGTAAAGTAAGGAGAAGAAAATGCGTGTTTATTATGATCAGGATGCAGACCTAGGGCTAATTAAATCTAAGAAAGTTGTAATTGTGGGATATGGATCACAGGGTCATGCACACGCTGCAAATTTAAAAGATAGCGGTGTAAATGAGGTAACTGTAGCACTTCGAAATAATTCTGCATCGGTATCAAAGGCAAAGGCAGCAGGTTTTAATGTAATGTCTGTTGCTGAGGCTGCGGCTTGGGGGGATGTGATTATGATGTTAACCCCAGATGAGCTTCAAGCAGAGATATATTCTAATGAAATAGCTGAAAATATCCGTCCCTCAGCGGCTTTAGCATTTGCTCATGGTTTAAATGTACATTTTAACCTTATCGAGCCAAGAGATGATGTTGATGTTTTTATGGTTGCGCCAAAAGGTCCTGGTCATACAGTAAGAAGTGAATATATCAGAGGAGGAGGAGTACCCTGCTTAATTGCTATCCATAAAGACGCTTCTGGAAATGCGCATGATATTGGACTTTCATATGCTTCAGGGGTAGGTGGAGGCCGCTCTGGCATTATTGAAACAACTTTTAAGGAGGAGTGCGAGACAGATTTATTTGGTGAGCAGGCGGTTCTTTGTGGTGGACTAGTAGAACTTATTAGAGCTGGATTTGAGACGTTGACTGATGCAGGTTACGCGCCTGAGATGGCATATTTTGAATGCTTGCACGAAGTGAAGTTAATTGTTGACCTTATTTATGAGGGTGGAATTTCTAATATGAATTACTCAATTTCAAATACAGCTGAGTATGGAGAATACGTAACTGGTCCAAGAATAGTAACGTCTCAGACAAAGGCTGAGATGAAACGTGTTCTCGAGGATATTCAGTCCGGAAGATTCACTAGAGATTGGATGCTAGAAAATAAAGCGCACCAGTCTAATTTTAAAGCAACGCGTCGCCGTAATTCTGAGCATGCCATAGAACAAGTTGGGGAGCGTCTTCGAGCAATGATGCCATGGATTGG